>NZ_BHYL01000224.1 GCF_003851725.1 Cellulomonas algicola
GCGCGGGGGTGCGGCGCGCTCGCCCGGCGTGAGCCGGTCGTCGCAGTGAAGGACGTCGCGGGTCGGCGACCGCCGCGCCGTCAGCCGACCGACGGCGGCCAGCGGTGCCGGCGCCACGCGTCCCACGTCGCGAAGCCCGGCGGTGGGGCGTCGACGGGCTCGGTGCCGGCGAGCTCTCCCGGCGTCGGGACGTCCATGGCGGCCGCCCACGCGGCGAGCTCCTCGTCGGTCATGTGCCACGTGGTGTGCGGCTCCTCGGTGTGGCGGCGGTCGAGCCGTCGACGCTGCTCGTCGGGCGGGAGCGCCAGGTAGCGCAGCTCGACGAGGGCGCCCCGGTCGGCGGCCGCCTGGCGCAGCGCGGACCGCTCGTCACGGGACCACAGGCCGAAGTCGACGACGACGTCCGCGCCGAGCTCGAGGGCGCGCAGGCCGACCTCGATCAGCCGTCCCTCGACGACGGCGGTCGCGTCGGGCGGGTTGGCGCTGCCGTACAGGGCCTTGACCCACTCGTCCTTGGTGAGGCGCAGCGCGTCCCGCTCGGCCTCGATGCGCCGCGCCTCGGTCGTCTTCCCGGTGCCCGGCAGGCCGACGGTGAGGTACAGGGTCGGTCGGGTCGTCATCGTCCCCCCCTCCGTGTCGGTGCCGTCATCATCGCCGACGCCGCCCGCGGCAGCGACGGTCGCGGCGGACGCACGCCGGTCCGCGTGGGCGGAAACCCTCAAGTCACGGGGCGTTCCCGCCGACGGGGAACTCATGGCCAGAAGGAGGATCCCCGCGGGCTGGTATCCCGACACGCGTCGGCGAGGGCACCACCGGTGGTTCGACGGGCGCGAGTGGACCGAGCACACGATGCCGACGACGGCCGTGCCCGGGCCGCCGCCGCCGGGCCCCCGCCCGGGTCGCAACCGTCGAGGGGTCGTCCCGGCCCCGCCGTCCGTGGTCTGATCGTCCGTGGTCGCGCGTCGGGGCGCGGCCCCGACCCCGGAGGACGCCATGGCGACGCTCGTCTCGACCTTGTTCATCTCCCTCGACGGAGTCGCGGAGATCGACCCCGCGTGGCACTTCCCGTACTTCGACGAGCGGATGGGCCAGGCGGTCGGCGAGGACTACGAGGACGTCGACGTCCTGCTGCTCGGGCGCGTGACGTACGACAGCTTCGCGGGCGCGTGGCCGGACCGTGAGGCGGCCGGCGGCGAGGACGCGCCGTTCGCCGCGACGCTCGGCGACACCCGCAAGGTCGTCGCGACGCGCGGCGACCAGGACCTGGGCTGGCGCAACGTCGAGCGGGTCGACGGGGACCTCGTCGCGGCGGTGACGGCGCTCAAGGCCGACCCGGCCGTCGGGAAGATCCTCGTGCCCGGGTCGCTCTCCGTCGTCCGGCAGCTGCTCGCGGCCGGGCTGCTCGACGAGCTGCGGCTGCTCGTCCACCCCGTCGCGGCGCGCAAGGGCGAGCGGCTGTTCGACGAGGGCGAGCCGATCTACCCGCTGCGGCTGGTCGCGTCGGAGGCCCTGCCCACGGGTGTGGTCCGGCTGATCTACGCGCCGAGCGCGCTGCCGGGCCAGGCGGCGTACGAAGACGTCGTCGACAAGGTGCCGGGCGCCGGTCACGACTGACGCCTCGGCGACACCGGCGACGGCGACCGCCGCCCGGTGCGACGGCGCACGGCTCGCGGCGCGCGGGCGCACGTCGTCGCCCTGACGTCAGGCCAGCCGCCGCAGGTGCGGGTCGGGCCGCCGTCGGCTCAAGTCGGCGACCTCGCACGCCGACTACAGGGGCGTGAGCGAGCACGCGCCCGGGTGGTACGCCGACGGTGTGACGCCCGGCGTCCTGCGCTGGTTCGACGGCGCGGGCTGGACCGAGCACACGACGCCGCAGCCACCGCCTGCACCGGTCGCCGCGGTCCCCGCAGCGGCGCAGGTGCCAGCCGGGGGCGGCGCGGCGCCCGGCTACGCGACCGCGGCCGCCGGTGCGCCCGGGTACGCCGCACCCGTGCCGACGTGGGGCGGCGCGCCTGCGCAGCACGCGACCTTCGGTGCCCCCGGCTACGCCGGAGCCGCGTACGGCTACGCCACACCGACGGCGACCGACGAGAACGGCCCCCGCAACGCGATGCACTGGGTCGTGCCCGTCGGGCGGTCGTGGCAGTCGATCCTCGCGGGCTACCTCGGGCTGCTCGCGCTCGGGATCTGGGTGCTCGGGCCGTTCGCGATCGGCGTCGGGGTCTGGGCGCTCGTGCGCGCACGGTCCGGCGGGCACGGGAGCGGCCGCGGGGTGTTCGGCGTCGTCGGCGGGCTGCTGGGCACCGCGGCGATGATCTGGTTCGTCGCGTCGGGAGCGATGACCGCGCCCTGACCGCCGCGGCGAGCAGACTGCGCGGGTCGGCGGGCGCCCGGGCGGCGTCCTTCCTACGATCGAGCCGACTGCTCGCGGAGGAGACCGGCGTGATCGACCTGACTGCCCTGGCGGACCAGCACCTCGAGAGTGCCCGCACCGACCCGCACGGCCGCAGCGCGGAGCTCGTCGCGCACGACGGCGAGCTGCGGCAGACCGTCCTCGCGCTCACGGCGGGGTCGCGGCTCGGCGAGCACAACTCGCCCGCGGCGGCGACGCTGCAGGTGCTGCGCGGGCGGGTGCGCGTCGAGTCGGACGACGTGCAGGCAGAGCCGGGTGCGGGCGAGCTGTGGGTGCTCACGCACGAGCGGCACTCCGTCGTCGCGCTGGAGGACAGCGTCTTCCTGCTGACGACGGTGACGAACGTGGACCGCGGCACGTACGCCTGACGGTGCTCGGCACGCGCATCAGAGCAGCGTCGCCGCGTACTCCTCGACGCCCATGAGGTGCGCTGCCATGTGGACGCGCGCGCGGTCGGCGTCGTGCGCCTCGAGCGCCGCGAGGATCGCCCGGTGCTCGGCCTGCGCGACGCGCACGGCGCCGTCCTCCCGGATCGCGCGCCACAGCCGGGCGCGCGCGGTGCTGCCGGCGAGCGAGTCGAGCAGCCCGGCGAGCACGGGGTTGCCCGACGCCCGGTGGACGACCGCGTGGAAGCGCAGGTCGGCGTCGATGACGGCGGTCAGGTCGTGGTCGGGCTCGTCGAGCAGCGCGTCGACGGAGTCGAGGAGCGTGCGCAGCTCGCGCAGGGTGGCGTCGTCGATCTCGACGGCGGCCCGGCCGACGCCCTCGACCTCGAGGACCCGGCGGACGCGTGCGAGGTGCACGGCGTCGTCGCGGCCGGGCAGGTCGGCCAGGAAGCCGACGGGTTCGAAGAGGCGGGCCGGGTCGAGCGAGGTCACGTAGGTGCCGTCGCCGCGCCGGGTGCCGAGGACGCCGAGCAGCACGAGCGCGCGGACCCCTTCGCGCAGCGGCCCGCGCGAGACGCCGAGCCGGGCGGCGAGGTCCTTCTCGACGGGCAGCCGCGACCCCGGTCCGAGCTCGCCGGACAGGATCATCGCCTTGATGCCGTCGATGACGACGTCCGTCTGGGAGGCCGTCGGGTGGGGCGCCGGGCCGCGCATCGAGCCATCGTAGTGACGGCCCCGTGACGGGCGCCGTCCCCCGTGGGGGCGAGGGCGGCGCCGTGACCGGCACCCGTCCGGCGGTACGTGCGTCGTGCGAGAGCCCGCGGCTGACACTGGCGAGGTCGCGCCGCGGGCGCGAGCCCCAGTCCGACGTCCTCGCGCTGAGAGTGCGCTGAGGCGTGCGTGCGGCTGGCCCTGCGCGCGTCCTAGCGTCGGCGACAGGTCGTGGTGGGTGCCGCGGCACGGGCCGCGCGACGACGGCCGGTCGGTCAGGGGGACGCGATGAGCGTGGCGACGGTGTGGGGTGCCCGGCCCGACGAGGTGGCGGGCCGGTACGCGTGCGACGACGAGGCGGCCGACCACCCGGTGCGTCTCCTGCGGGCGGTCGACGTGGCCGCGCCGGCGGACGTCGCGTTCGCGTGGCTGTGCCAGCTGCGGCTCGCGCCCTACAGCTACGGCCTGCTCGACAACGGCGGCAGGCGCAGCCCGCGGACGCGCACCGTGGACCCGGCGGACCTCGTGCCGGGCACGACGATGATGCAGATCTTCGCGCTCACGTCGGTGGTCCCGGGCGAGCACCTGACCATGCGCATCGTCGACCGCCGCGCTCTCGCGGTGTTCGGGCCGGTCACGGTGACGTACGCGGTGCACGCCGACGGCCCGGACCGCTCGCGCTACGTGGCGGTCCTGCGGATCGGCTCACCGCAGCGGGGCAGGCTCGTCTCCGTCGGGCGTGGGCTGCTCGCGTGGGGTGACCTCGTCATGATGCGCAAGCAGCTGCTGACGCTCGCCGCGCTCGCGGGTCGCGAGGCACGCGAGGAGCAGGGGGCGCGGTAGACCGGGCGGCGGCCCGCCCGGCAGCCGTCAGCCGCGCGACCTGCCCGCGCCGACCGTCTGACGCTTCGAGCGCGCCGACCGCACGTCGCGCTGCAGGTAGTTCCACGCGAGGACAGCGCAGGCGACACCGTTGACGAACCCCATGGTCACGTCGGTGAGCGAGTGCATGCCGCGGTACATGCGGCCGATGCCGACCGCGAACGGCACGAGGACGCACAGGATCGTCGCGACCCACCGCAGCACGGGGTTGCCGATGCGCTGGCAGAGCGCGGCGAGCGTCAGGTAGAAGGCGGTCGCGGCGCCCGTGTGCCCGCTCGGGTAGGACGACGTCGGAGGCGACACGTCCAGCTGCTCGACCTCGGGCCGGGTGCGGCCCACGACCAGTGCGGACGTGAGGAAGACGATCGCCTGCAGCGACACCGCGAGCCCGGGCACGACGGCGAACCACCACTGCTTGGTCTTCCACCAGATCAGCGCGATGGCCAGCGCGCACGCGCCGATGATGAACTCGGTCTGCCCGATCCCGGACAGGAACGTGGTGAGCGTGTTGAGCGCGTCCGTGCGGCGGCTCACGAACCACTCGTTGACGCCGGCCTCGCCCGGCAGCCCGCCCAGCGGCCCGACGATGAGCAGCCCGACGCCGACGATGACCAGCCACAGCCCGACGCCGGGCAGCAGCGCGCGGCGGGACAGGTCGCGCCAGAACTGCCGGGACGTCGGGGCCGACGTGTCCAGCTCGTAGCGGTGCAGGAACTCGTGCACGTCAGGGCTCCTCAGGGGGGACGGGCGTACCGGCGGGGTGCCGGTCGCCGGGGGCGGGGGTGGTCGACGGGACGCCGTCGTCGCGTCGACCGGTCTCGGGCACGGCGTCGCCGCCATGGGGGACGTCGGGGACGTCGGCGGGTGGGGGCGTGTCGGCGCCCCAGCCGCGGTAGCCGACGTAGGAGGCTCCGGCGATCGCGACGCCGAGCAGGACCCCGGCGACGACGTCCGACGGGAAGTGGACGCCGAGCAGCACGCGGTCGGCGGCGGTGAGGACCACCGCGAGGCCCGCGACGGTGGGCACGGCGACGCGTCCGGCGCGACCGAGCAGCGGCCACACCAGCAGCGTCAGCGTGACCGCGGCGACGGCCGTGTTCGTCGCGTGACCGGACGGGAAGCTCGAGCCTGGCGCGTGCTCGACGGCGTCCTCGACGACTGGCCGGGCGCGCTGCACGACGCCCTTCGCGGCGAGCTGGAGGCCCCACCCGGCGGCGATCGTGACGGCCGCCCACAGCGCGCGCGTGCCGAGGCGGTGCCGTCGCCACACCCACACGCACAGCAGCGCGCCCGCGGTGTTGACGACGACCGCCTGGAACGCGGTCTGCCAGGCCACGAGCACGCTGCGCAGCGCCGGGTTCGCGCGCGTGAGGTCCGTCGCGGCGACGATCGCGGACTGGTCGACGTGGACGATCGCGGTCACCTGCCCGCGCACGAGGAACGCGAGCACGACGACGGGGAGCGCGACGGCGGCACCGAGCGTCGCGGCGCGCACGAGTGCGCGTCGGCGGACGGTCGTGGCTCGCATGCGGTGAGGGTAGGGGCGTCGGGGCGCGCGCGCCCGGCGAGACGGCGCAGGTCAGCCGACGGTCGTGACGACCGTGCCCGCGGGCGCCTGCCACAGCACGTCGAGCACGTCGTCGGTGACGCGCACGCACCCGTTCGACACGGCGCCGCGGCCGCGCAGCGTCGTGGTGTGGATCGCGGTGACGGCCGTGCCCGTGGGCTTGTCGTAGTGGTCGATCGTCTCGCTCTGCGTCGACAGCGGGAGGACGCGCGGGGTCGTCGTGCCCGGCTCCGACCAGCGCAGGCCCAGCAGGAACGCCAGCCCGTGCGGGGTCGGCGTCGCGGGTGCGCCCGTCGCGACCACGGGGAACGTGCGGACCGACGTGCCGTCGTCGACGGTGAGCGTCTGCGCGGACACGTCGACCACGACCGACCAGTCGGTGCCCGACGGCATGAGGTCCGTCGTGCGGACCCATCCGGTGCGCCCGTTGACCTGCGCGCGGTCGTCGCGGGGGAGCGCGCCGCGCGTCGCGAGGAGCACCTGGACCCAGCCCGCGGCCTCGTCGACGACGGGCAGCACGTTCGCGGCGCCGAGCACGTCGGTCGGCAGGACGCCGACGGCGGGGCCGCCGACGCTCGCGTGGACCGCGGTCGGCTCGGACACGACGACGGTCCGCCACCGGCCGAGCGACGGGTCGTCGTTCTCGAGCGGCGTCAGGCCCTCGCTGCCGGGGAGGCCGGGGACGACGTGCAGGACGTCGATCACGGGCAGCGTCGCGAGATCGACGGGAGGGGGAGGCGCGGGCGCGGCGGCCTTGGCGACCGCGACGGGTGCGGCGAGCTCGACGGGCGGGGGAGCCGCGACAGGGCTGTCCGTGGCGCACCCGGCCACCCCGACGGCGAGCGCGAGCGCGACGGCCGCACCGGCCGCGCGGCGGCTGACGGGGACGGACGTGCGCACGAGGACCTCCGGGGTCGGGATCCCATCGTCCGTCAGCGAGGGTCCGCGCGGCAAAGGCGCGAACGCCGCGAGGACGCGGACGAGCCCCGCGCGGAGGGGTGCGCGGGGCTCGCCGGTGGCGGTGGGCAGCTCGCCGGGACGCGTCAGATCGCGGTCGCGTCCCCGATCCGGTGGTACGTGCGGTCGTGGTAGACGAGCGGCGTGACCTCGTCCGTCGTGCCGTGCGCGAGCGCGCGAACCGACACCAGGTAGGACCCGCCGACGGGCGTGCGCTGCACGACGCGCCCGCGCACCCACGACACGGCGCCCTCGATGACGGGCTCGCCGGTCGGCAGCGCGGTCCAGCCGCCCGCCGCGAACCGGTCGATGCCGCTGGTCGCGAACCGGGCGGACACGTCGTCCTGCGCGCCGGACAGGAAGCTGATCGCGAGCGTCCGGGCCTGGGAGACGGCGGGCCAGGACGACGACGTCGACGCGAGCGAGAAGGCCAGCAGCGGCGGCGCGGCGGACACGGAGATGACGGACGTCGCGGTGAAGCCGACGAGCCGGTCGCCGTCGGTGAGGGTCACGACCGCGACGCCCGCGGGGTGCCGGCGGAACACCTCCTTGTACGCGTCGGGCGTGAGCTGCTCCTCGTCCTGCTGGACGAGGTCGGCGTCGAGCGCGCGCAGGATCTCGGCGGTCATCGCAGCGCCTCCGCGAGGTCGGCGGCGTCGCGGACGGCGCGGCGCAGCGGTTCGGCGGCCCGGTCGAGCCAGCGGTCGACGACTGCGTCGAGCGCCGCGGGGTCCCGCAGGTCGGCCTCGGTGACGACGAGCGCGCGCGTCGGGACGGTCGCACCGAGCTCGACGAGCAGCGGCCGCAGGTGCACCTCGCCGACGAGCGCGTGCGCGGGCGAGCCGGTGACGACCAGCGGGACCGCGACGACCCCCGCGAGCCCGTCGGGGCCGTACCCGTCGAGGAACGCCTTGAGCAGCCCGGTGTACGACGCCTTGTAGACGGGCGTCGCGACGACGAGGACGCCCGCAGCGGCGACGGTCCGCAGCGCGGCGTCGGCGGCCGGACGCGCGAGGGCGAACAGCTCGCCCGCGACGTCGGCCAGGTCGACGGTCGTCACGCCGGCGGTGGTGGGGCCGGCAGGGTCGGCGCCGAGGTGCGGCAGCAGACGGCCGGCGACGTGCTCGGCGGTGCTGCGGGTGCGGGAGGCCGGGCGCGGGTTGCCCACGAGGGCGACGACGCTCGGACCGGTCGGGTGGCTCACGGTGCGGCTCCTTCACGTTCACGCTTGCCGCACCGGGTGGTGCGGCCTGGTCATCTCCCGGAGCACCCCGTCGTGGAGGGGTTGCTGACCAGCGAGCCGGGGCTTGCGTGCTGGTGCTCGTGACCTGGCCGCGGTTTCTACCAGCGGTCGCGGCGGCGGCAAGGGGTCGGGGGACGTCTTCTCGATATGCGGACAAGACCAGTCGGAATTTCACACGGCCGCACCCCACCGGGGAGGCGTCGCCCGCTCGTCGCCGCCGTGCCACGATCGCCGCATGACGGACGTCGTCGACCCGCACGCGCTCCCCGCGACCGCCGTGACCAACCTGCGCGACCTCGGCGGCCGCCCGACCGCGGACGGCGGGACCGTCGCGCGCGGCGTCGCGTTCCGCTCGGCCGAGCTCACGTCGGACGGCGTCCCCGACGACCCCGTGCTCACCGCGCTCGGTGTGCGCACCGTCGTCGACCTGCGCACCGCCGCCGAGCGCGAGGCCCGGCCCGAGCGGGTGCCCACGGGTGCGCGGCTCGTCGAGCTCGACGTGCTCGCCGACCTCCCCGGGAACGCCGCCGCCCAGGCGGCCACGCTGCTCACCCGTCCCGCGGTGCTGCTCGAGACGCTCGACGGCATGGACGTCGCCGAGCAGATGCGCGCCACCTACCGGCGGCTCGTGTCGTCGCCGGCGGCGCTCGCGGGCTACGCGACGTTCGCGCGCACCGTCATCGACGCGCAGGGCACGCCTGTGCTGTTCCACTGCACGGCGGGCAAGGACCGCACGGGATGGGCCGCGACCGTGCTGCTGCTCGCGGCCGGCGTCGACGAGGACGGCGCGACGGACGAGTTCCTCGCGGTCAACCCGGCGGTCCGGGCGACGTTCGCGCCGCTGCTCGCGCAGCTCGAGGCCGCGGGTGGCGACCCCGCCCTCGTCTCTCCGTTCCTCGAGGTGCGCGAGGACTACCTGCGGGCCGCGCTCGACACCGTCGAGGCCCGGTTCGGGTCGTTCGACGGGTACCTCGCCGACGGGCTCGGGCTCACGCCGCTCGAGGTCGAGGTGCTGCGCCGCACCCTGCGCGCCGACGCCTGACAGCGGGCCGCACCGCGCGGTTCGTCCGGTTGGTCCGTTCGGGTGGTCCGGTATGTCCGATGTTGCCGGGCCTCCCACGTGCGCTGACGATGGAGCGACCGAGCCGACGGAAGGCGGACGCATGCACGAGGACGAGCTGGTCTCCCCGATCCGCAAGGGTGCGCACGACATCGCGCTCGACCGCGAGCGCATGCGTCGCCGTCGCGTGTACCGGCTCGCGGCCGTCGTGCTGGCGGCCGAGGCGTACGTGATCGTGAGCGCGCTGCTGGGCCGCGACCCGCTCCCGTCGCTCCCGGCGGTCGACCCGCTGGTCCTCGTCCCGGTCCTGTTCTTCGGCGCGATGCTGCTCCTGCTCGTCGGCACGCAGGTCGGGTCGGCACGGTCGCCGCACCTCACCTACCGGCCCGAGCAGGTCGACGTGCGGCTCGACGACGTCATCGGGATCGACCCGGTGAAGGAGGACGTGCGCCGCTCGATCGACCTGTTCCAGACGCACCGCCAGTTCGCCGACCAGATGGGCGGCACCCCGCGGCGCGGCCTGCTGTTCGAGGGGGCGCCGGGCACCGGCAAGACGATGACCGCGAAGGCGATGGCCGCCGAGGCGGGCGTGCCGTTCCTGTTCGTGTCGGCGACGTCGTTCCAGTCGATGTACTACGGCGCCACGGCCCGCAAGATCCGTGCGTACTTCCGGGCGCTGCGCCGCGCGGCCCGCACCGAGGGCGGGGCGATCGGGTTCATCGAGGAGATCGACGCGATCGCGCTGCGCCGCGGCGGGATGCTCGGGGCGTCGTCGTCGCGGACCCTCGTCGGTGCGGCGTCCGCCGGTGCGCCGGGCCTCGTGACGAACGCGATGATGAGCGAGGGCACGGGCGGCGTCGTCAACGAGCTCCTCGTGCAGATGCAGTCGTTCGACGAGCCCACGGGCGGCGACAAGGCGTACAACCGGCTGGTCGCCGCGGTGAACCTGTTCCTGCCCGCGACGCGCCAGATCCGCCAGCGCCGCCCCGGACGCGCCCCGATCCTGCTGATCGCCGCGACGAACCGCGCCGACTCGCTCGACCCCGCGCTGCTGCGGCCGGGCCGGTTCGACCGCCGGCTCACGTTCTCCGCGCCCGACGCGCACGGCCGCCGCGCGCTCGTCGACCACTTCCTCGCCCGTCGCGCGCACGACGCCGAGCTCGACGACCCGGTCGCGCGCGACCGCGTGGCCGCGTCGACGAACGGCTGGACGCCCGTGATGATCGAGCACCTGCTCGACGAGGCGCTGGTCAACTCCCTGCGCCGCGGGTCGCTGACCATGTCGTTCCAGGACGTCGAGACCGCCCGCATCACCGAGATGGTCGGCATCGGCCAGCCCGTCCGGTACACGCGCGCCGAGCAGGAGCTCATCGCCACGCACGAGGCCGGGCACGCGGTGACCGCGTGGCTCGTCGCCCCGAACCGGTCGCTCGAGGTGCTGACGATCATCCGCCGCGGCGAGTCGCTCGGGCTGCTCGCGCACGGCGACTGCGAGGAGGTCTGGACGCGGTCGCAGGGCGACCTGCGGGCGCTCGTGCAGATCGCGATGGGTGGCTGGGTCGCCGAGGAGCTGTTCTTCGGCCAGACGACGACCGGCCCCGCGAGCGACCTCGCCGCGGCGACGCGCACCGCCGCGCAGATGGTCGGCGCGGCCGGCATGACCGGGTCGCTCGTGTCGTTCCTCGCGACCGAGAAGCCGCTGGTCGACGCGGTCGTGAGCGACGGGCGGGCGCGTGAGCAGCTCGAGCAGGTGCTCGAGGACGCGCGCGCGACCGTGCGGCGGCTCCTGTCGCGGCACCGGTACCTCGTCGAGGCGCTGCGCGACGCGCTGCTCGAGCGGCACGAGCTGCTCGGCCGGGAGATCACCGACGTGCTGGTCGCCGCGCACGAGGCCGCGACGCGGGCGTCGGGCGACGTCGTGCCGCAGCTCGCGGACGAGCCGTCGCGTCCCGCGCCGGCCGCCCTCCCGCTGGCGGGCCCGACCGTCTGACACACCCACCCGCGGGTCGACCGCCCGGCCCCGACCGCCCCCTCGCGGGTGCGACATCCGCTCGTCGTCGCACCCGCGGCAGCGGCACCCACCTCGGCGGCGGTCGGCGACGCGACGGCGACCGGGCGGGAGGCGGCAGCACGCGTTAGCGTGCGTGACCGTGCCCGAGGGTCATACCGTCCACCGCATCGCCCGCCAGTTCACCGCCGACTTCGCCGGTCACCGGCTCGCCGTGTCCTCCCCGCAGGGTCGCTTCGCCGCCGGGGCCGCGCGCCTCGACGGGCAGGTCCTGACCGAGACGGCCGCGGTCGGCAAGCACATGTTCGCGACGTTCGAGAGCGGCGACGTCCTGCGCGTGCACCTCGGCCTGTACGGCGCGTGGGACTTCTTCGGTGTCGTGTCGCCGATCGTCGACGGCCAGGACGTGCGCGGCTCGATGGGCGCGCCGCGGCTGCGCCGGGCCGTGCGGATGGGCGAGGACGAGCGCGAGCCCCCGTCGGCGGAGGGCGGTCTCGTCGCGTCCTTCCCGCCCGACCCCGTCGGAGCGGTGCGCGTGCGGCTCGCGACCGAGGAGTCCGTCGCCGACCTGCGCGGCCCGTCGGCGTGCGAGGTGCTCGACCCGTCGGAGGCGCAGGCCGTCGTCGACCGCCTCGGCCCGGACCCGGCGTCGACGGACGACCTCGACGCGGCGGGGCAGGTCGTCGTCGAGCGGATCACGTCGCGCGGCGTCGCGGTGGGGCAGCTGCTCATGGACCAGTCCGTCGTCGCCGGGATCGGCAACATCTACCGCGCCGAGCTGCTGTTCCGCGCCCGGCTCGACCCGCACACGCCCGGCCGCCGCGTCCCCCGCGAGGTCGTCCGCGCGATCTGGGACGACTGGGCGGTGCTGCTGCCCGACGGCATCCGCACGGGCGCCATGCTGACGCGCGAGGACCTGGACGAGGACGGTCGTGCCCGCGCGATCGCCGACACGACCGAGCGGCACTGGGTGTACGGCCGTGGCGGTCTGCCGTGCCGCGTGTGCGGCACCCCGGTCGTCGTCGAGGAGATGGCGGGTCGCAAGCTCTACTTCTGCCCCGTCTGCCAGCGCTGACCAGTCAGTCGGTCGCCAGGTCGGGGAGGGGGAAGGTGCGCTCGCCGACGGGGAGGTCGACGGGGACCGTGTTCGCGCGCGTGGCCAGGGGACAGGCCCACGACGGGTCGTACGCGCACGACGGGTTGTAGGCGAAGTTCAGGTCGACGACCAGCAGCCCGTGCGACGTCCCGAGGTCGGCGCCCTTGATCGTGTCGAGCACGTAGCGCCCGCCGCCGAACGTGCCGCCCGGCTGCCCGCCGCTCGCGTCGCGCACGGGCAGGAACAGCCCGCCGCCGTAGGACCGCAGCGCCCAGACCGCGAGGGTCCCCACGCCGGGCAGCTCGACGACGCCGGCGCGCTCGAAGGGCACGACGCCGTCGGTGCCGGTCGCGACGTCGAGCCGCTGCGGGTCGGCGGGGCGGACCTCGACCTCGAACCGGTAGGCGGCGTCGTAGCGCGCGACCTCGAGCCCGGCGAACGACGCGCGCGTGGGCCCGTCGAGCGGGGACGCGGGGTGCTCGGCGAACAGCTCGTCACGGCGCTGCACCCAGACGGCGTGCGCGGCGGGCGGGTCCTCGACGGCGATCCGGCGGACGTCGGCGTACGTCTCGGCCACGCGGCGTCGCCAGTCGGCGACCGCGAGCGCGTCGGCGGCCCGGGCGGACGAGGTCAGCGGTCGGTGCGGCACCCCTCCACCCTCGCACGCGCCCGGCGACCCCGCGCCCGCGCAGGACGCCTCTGACCGGCCCTCTCACCCACCTCACCCCTCACGACCACTCCCCTCCCACCCGCCTCTTCACGCCTGACCCCACCTGGCCGCGGGTGCGGCGGTCGCAGGTGCGGCAGTGTCCCGTGCGCCCCCACCACCGGTGGCGACGGCGTGCGGTGGCCGCGGTGCGTGTGAGGGTGGGGGCATGGATCTGCGCATCTTCACCGAGCCCCAGCAGGGGGCCACGTACGACGACCTGCTCGCGGTGGCGAAGGCCACCGAGGACCTGGGCTTCGACGCCTTCTTCCGTTCCGACCACTACCTGACGATGGGCGGCGACGGCCTGCCGGGCCCGACGGACGCGTGGACGACGCTGGCAGGGCTGGCGCGGGAGACGAGCCGCATCCGGCTGGGCACGCTGGTGTCGTCGGCGACGTTCCGCCACCCGGGGATCCTCGCGATCCAGGTGGCGCAGGTCGACCAGATGTCGGGCGGCCGCGTCGAGCTGGGGCTGGGCACGGGCTGGTTCGCGCAGGAGCACGCGGCGTACGGCATCCCGTTCCCGGAGAAGCGCTTCGGCATCCTCGAGGAGCAGCTCGCGGTCGTCACCGGCCTGTGGGGCACGCCCGTGGGGGAGACGTTCGACCATGCGGGCGCCCACTACACGTTGACGGACTCCCCGGCGCTGCCGAAGCCCGTCCAGCAGTCGCCGCTCGACCCGTCGAAGGCCGGTGTGCCGGTGATCGTCGGCGGCAGCGGCCCGCGTCGCACGCCGGCGCTCGCGGCGCGGTACGCGGCGGAGTTCAACCTCGCGTTCCCGGCGTTCGACGAGGTCGAGGCGAAGCTCGCGAACGTGGACCGTGCGCTGGAGGAGGCGGGCCGCGCGAAGGAGAGCCTGGTCCGCTCGGCGGCCCTCGTGCTGTGCGTCGGGTCGGACGAGGCGCAGATCGCACGCCGCGCGCAGGCGATCGGCCGCGAGGTCGACGAGCTGCGGGAGCACGGGATCGCGGGCACGGTCGACGAGGTGGTTGACCGCCTGGGACGGCTGCGCGAGCAGGGCGTGTCGCGGGTGTACCTGCAGGTCCTGGACCTGCAGGACCTCGACCACCTGGACCTCGTCGCGCGCGAGGTGGTGCCGCGCCTGGGCTGACGAGCCCGATCGGGTGAGCCGGGTCCCCCTCCGGTGAAACCCGTTGCCCGGAGCGACGTCCCGTGTCTCGCGCCCTGAGACATGGGACGTCTCTCCGTGGACGTCACACGGGTGGCCTGGGCCGACGCCGCCACGCATGGCCACCTGCCCGTTCGTCCTGCGCGTTCATCTCCGGTTCGCCCGATCTGACCCGAACTGTGACCCGGCGCACACCGGGCGCGCGTGGACTAACCGGGCATACGTCCGTACGTTCGAAGACATCACGGGGCGGCGACGCCCGCCGGGAACCCACCCGACGCAACTGGGTTCCTGCGGCGCCTCCCGCTTCTCGTGGGCCCGGCGCCAGCGTCGCCGTCGCAACGGAGGGTTCTGTCACGAGCCCTCCGCTCGACCGGACGACCACCATGGGGGCGCTACGTGGCCACAACTTTCGACAGGCTCGTGATCGAGCCGCGCAGGACCGAGTCCGAGCGGATCAGACCGACCCGCACACCCGAGAACAACGAGGCCCAGAGCCCGTCGCTGCTGCTGCTCGTGCTGCTGGCGGCGACCGGCGTCATCGTCTACGCGATCTTCCTGCTCAACCCGGCCAACCGGGGTGACTGGCTGCCGTACGTGATGGTCATGCTCGCGGAGACGGTGCTCGTGGTCCACGCGCTGCTGGCGATGTGGACCGTGCTGTCCAGCGGGCACAACCCGCGCAACTTCGGGTTCCACCTCGCGCAGGACAGGCTGTACGACATCGCGGAGATCGTCCGCGACAAGACCGAGAAGCGTCCGCAGGACTGGCGGATGTACCTCCAGGAGTGGCCGATCAGCGTCGACGTCTTCATCACGACGTACGGCGAGGACCTGGACACCATCCGACGCACCGTCACGGCGGCCGTCGCCATGCAGGGCCGCCACGACACCTACGTGCTCGACGACGGCCGCAGCGACGAGGTCCGCGACCTCGCCGCCGAGCTCGGGGCCCGCTACGTGCGGCGCCTGTCGAGCAACGGCGCGAAGGCCGGCAACATCAACCACGCGCTGTCCCTGACCCGCGGCGACTTCTTCGTCGTGTTCGACGCGGACTTCGTGCCGAAGCCCGAGTTCCTGCACGAGACGGTGCCGTTCTTCGCGACGGACGACGTCGCGTTCGTGCAGACCCCGCAGACGTACGGCAACCTGCACACGATCATCTCCCGCGGCGCCGGCTACATGCAGGCCGTGTTCTACAAGTTCGTCCAGCCGGGCCGGAACCGGTTCAACGCCGCGTTCTGCGTCGGCACCAACGTGATCTTCCGCCGCGCCGCGATCGACTCCATCGGCGGCATCTACTCCGACTCGAAGTCGGAGGACGTCTGGACGTCGCTCATGCTCCACGAGAAGGGCTGGCGGACGATCTACATCCCCACGACCCTCGCCGTGGGTGACACGCCCGAGACCGTCGAGGCGTACACGAAGCAGCAGCTCCGCTGGGCGACCGGCGGCTTCGAGATCATGCTCACCCACAACCCGCTGTCCCGGAAGCGTCGCCTGACGATGGACCAGCGGCTCATGTACACGGTGACCGCGACGCACTACCTCACGGGGATCGCACCGCTGCTCCTGCTGCTCGTGCCGCCGCTGCAGATCTTCTTCGACCTCACCCCGATGAACCTGTCGATCACGCCCGGCCAGTGGGCGCTGTACTACGCCGGGTTCTACGTCATGCAGATCATCCTGGCCTTCTACACGCTCGGCTCCTTCCGGTGGGAGGTGCTGCTGCTCGCGTCCGTGTCGTTCCCGATCTACACGAGGGCCCTGGTCAACGCGATCTTCCGCAAGGACCAGAAGTGGCACGTCACCGGCCAGAAGGGTGCCTATCGCTCGCCGTTCGCCTTCATGCAGCCGCAGGTCATGTTCTTCGTGTTCCTGCTGCTCACCACCGTCGTCGGCGTCTGGAAGGACCTCGGCAACGGCTACCTGAGCCTCGCGCTCGCCTGGAACGCGACGAACACGCTGATCCTCGGCGGTTTCGTCATCACCGCCTGGAAGGAGGGGCACGCCGGCCGTCTCGCGGCCCGCGCTGCCCGCGCCGACCAGGAGTCCACCCGTCGCAACGACGCGGCCGACCCGAAGCTCGCACTCACCGGAGGTGCCGCATGACCTGGGCCAGCCGCATCCGACTCGTCGTCGGCGTGATCGTCGTCGCGATGATCGCCGCGCTCGCGACGTACCAGCTCAACGAGACCCGGGGGGTCGCGACGAGCGACTCCGCGCAGATCCTCGCCCGCACGTACAGCGTCGGGACCCCGTACTCGGGTCTCGTCGTCGACCAGAAGGTCGACGTGGGCGACACCGTGAAGACGGGCGACCCGCTGTTCGTCATCGACTCCGCGACCCTGCAGTACGACATCCGCAACGGCTTCGCCCGCCAGGCGACCGAGGCCACCCAGATCGACCCCGACGGCAAGCTCGTCATCCTCGCGACGGGCGACGGCACGGTCACCAAGGTCGGCTCCGAGCGCGGCACGTTCGTGCAGTCGGCGTCCGAGCTCGCCACCGTCCAGCGCGCCGGCACGCTCTACGTGCAGGCCGAGTACCGGCTGTCCGCCAAGGAGTACGCCCGCGTCCCGGACGGCGCCGACGTGACCGTCGTGCTGCCCGACCAGCGGGAGATCGCCGCGACCGTCGAGCGGAACGACGTCGAGACCGTCGGCGGGCAGGCGCAGGCCGTCTTCACCATCACGGGCGACGAGCTCGTGGAGGGTGACGGTGACGGGCTCGTCTCGGCCGGCACCCCCGTGACCGCGGAGCTCCACCTCACGAACGACGGGGTGGTCACCCGCACCGCCGACTCCGTCAAGACCTACCTGAAGGGCCTCTTCGGATGACGGCACGCACCACGGACCACCCGCCCCTGTCCCCGCCCGCACCGGCGCCCCGTCGCCGCCGCTGGCTGATCGCCGGGATCGCCGCCCTCGCGGTGGTGACCCTCGCCGCGGTCGTCGTGCTCGTCGGCCCGTGGGGGCGCAGCGCCCCCGCGGCCGGCGGGTCCGGCGGCGGTTCCGCACCGGACGCCCCGGTCGCCGGCCCGCCCGACGCCCGCACCCCGGAGGTCGACACGGCCGCGCTGACGGCCGGCGTCGAGCAGAAGGCGGTCGGCAAGATCGCGCCCGTGCGCCTCGCCGAGGGCGTCGTCCCGCCGACGAACCGCTGGTACAGCGGGCTCGTGTTCGGCGACGAGCCGCAGCCGGTCTTCGCGCAGCCGGTCTCGTTCGCGCTCACCGACACCGGCTTCACGCTCGGCCTGCCGAACCCGGTGGCCAGCGACAAGGCGGTCGTCGCACCGCACGTCCCGGCCGTGACCGTCGACGCGGGCGCCGCGTCCGCACAGGTCAGCGCCGCCGACCCCGTCAGCGTGACCGTCGACCTGCTCGACGCGACCGGCGCGGTGCTGGGACACGTCGTCCTCGCCGAGGGCTCGCCGTTCGTCAGCCTGACGGCCGAGCGGGACCTCACGCTGGACGCGACCGCCGAGGGCGGCTCGTTCTCGGGCGGCGGCGACGGCGAGCCGGCGACGGCCACCGTCGCGGGCACCGACTGGGCGCTCGTCGGCGCCGAGGGCGGCTCGACCACCCTCGCCGCGGGCGACACCGCGACCTGGTACCCCGTCCCGCAGGACGCGGACGCCGACGCGGCCGCCACCCTCGCCACCGCCGCCGCCGACCCCGTCACGGGGGTCGACGTGACCTACGGCGTGGACGACGACGTGGCCCGCACGACCCTCACGTACAACACCGCGGGCGGCACGCCGTCGGCCTACGTGCTCGCGCCGCACCAGCGCACCGGCACCCAGCCGGAGCGCGACGGCTGCGACCTGGGCGCCTACCCGAGCGTGTACGGCACGCTCGAGCTCTGCGCCGGCTCGCACCTGTCGGCGTTCGCGCCCACCGTGCGGCCCACGGGTGCGCTCGACCTCGACGGCGTCCCCGACGACCGTCGGACCGCGATCGTCGACGCCCTGCGCGCCGACGTCGCGGCCACCGAGCCGTTCCCGTCGGACACGTACTTCGGCGGGAAGGCGCTGTTCCGCGCGGCGTCCCTCGTGACGCTGGGCGAGCAGCTCGGCGCCGACGACGTGGTGGCCGACCTGCGCACCCGGACGACCGACGCGCTGCGCGAGTGGGCGGAGCCCGACGGCTGCGCCGAGCGGGACGCACGCTGCGTCGTCTACGACGCGGCCGCCCGGTCCGCGATCGGCCTCACGCCCTCGTTCGGGTCGGACGAGCTCAACGACCACCACTTCCACTACGGGTACCTCCTCGCGGCGGCCGGCCTCCTGTCGGCCGACGACGAGAAGCTCGCGGACGACCTCGCGCCGGTCATGGACCTGCTCGCGGCGGACATCGCCTCGGCGACGCCGTCCGACGAGCTGCCGCAGCTGCGGTCGTTCGACCCGTGGTTCGGTCACTCGTGGGCGTCGGGCACGTCGCCCTTCGCGGACGGCAACAACCAGGAGTCGTCCTCGGAGGCCGTCAACGCCTGGAACGGCCTCGGGCTGTGGGCACAGGCGTCCGGGCAGGACGACCTCGCGACGCAGGCGGCGTGGATGACCTCCACGGAGGCCGCGTCGGCGCGCGCGTACTGGACGGCCCCCGACCTGGACGACCCGTCGCTCGACGGGTTCGGCCACGAGGTGTTCTCGATCAGCTGGGGCGCGAAGCGTGACTACGCGACGTGGTTCAGCCCCGAGCCGTCGGCGATCCTCGGCATCCAGCTCATCCCCATGGGCCCGGTGCAGATGTCGCTCGCGACCGGGGTCGACCCCGAGCGGATCTCGGCCGCCGTCGAGGAGTCCGGGTTCACCGGGCCGCTCGCCGACTACGTCGTGACCTACTCCGCGCTCGCGGGGACGGACGCGGCGGAGAAGGCGTGGACGACGGCCACCGGGCTGTCGGAGGACGCGATCGACGACGGGTCGTCCCGCGCGTCGATGCTCGCGTTCATCGCGTCGGCGCAGGCGCACCCGCCCCGCAGCTGACGCGCCGCGTCACGGCATGTCGTCAGACGGCGTCGCTCGCCTCGTGCAGCGGCGCCGTCTGCGGCGTCCGGGCCGCGACCGCGTCGACGGCCCCGCCGCCGTCGAGCACGGGCGGCAGGTCGTGCGCGGGCGGCCGCAGCAGGGCGCGCGCGGTCATGACGAGCAGCACGACGAGCGCGACGTTGCGCGCGGCGAGCACGGCCGTGACGAGCAGACCGCCCCCGAGGATCTGGTCGTACCCCCACGGGAAGACGACCTGTGTCGCGGCGGCGACGCCGGCGACGGTCCACGCCGTCCCGCGCCACCCGGGCAGCCGCAGCGCGAGCGCGACGGCGACGGGCGGGGCGAGCCACCCGATGTACTGCGGCGACCCGACCTTGTTGAAGACGATGGTCGCGAGGACCAGCAGCAGGGCCCCGCGCGCGACGAGCTCGCGCTGCGCGACCGCGTCCTCCCAGAACCGGTCGCCGAGGTGCCGGCGACGCCACCACAGCAGCACCGCGCACGCCGCGAGCCCGACGAAGAACAGCGCGCCGAGCGCGTCGGCCGCCCCTGCTGTGCCCGGCCCGGACACCTCCCACGTGACGATCGGCTCGTTGAGGTGCCGGCGCACGGCGTCGCTGAACACGCCGACGAGCACCCACGGCGTCGCGCCGACGGCCTCGATCTGCAGCCCGCGCTCCTCCTGCTCGCCGAGGAACGACGCGACGTGCGCCCCGCCCCCGAGCGCGAGCACGGCGCCCACGACGACGACGCTGACGACCGCGGCGGGCAGCACGACGTCGCGCCACGGCCGCCGGACCGCGACGACGACCGCGAGCAGCAGCGCACCCGGCGCGACCTTGATCCAGGCGGCGACCGTGAGCAGCACGGACGACACGCGCGGGTGCCGCAGCGTGACGGCGAGCGCGACCACGACGACGGGTGCGACGACGGCGTCCAGCCGGCCCATCGCGATCGGTCCCAGCAGCGCGAGGAACCCGATCCACCACCACGCCCCGGTGGTCGTGCGGGGCTCGTGCGGGCGCCGGCCGGTGCTGCCGACCGGGCGCGCGAGCCGCGGCGCGTGCAGCAGGACCCCGAGCGCGACCGCGTCGAGCGCGGTCACCAGGACCGCCCAGGTCGCCGCGTACTCCGGGCCCGTCCACTGCCCGGTGACCGCGGCGGCGAGCATCGGGAGGATCGCGCCGACCGGGTACACCCAGTCGCCCGACAGCACGGGCCACTGCCCCTCGTGCACGCCGAGCCACATCCAGTACCGGTAGAGCTCGAGGTCCCAGAACGCCTTCTGCGGGATGAGCACGACGCCGACGTACGCGAGCCACGCGTGCACGGCGAGGAACGCGACCCAGACGGCCGTCAGGGAGCGCAGCAAGCGGTGCAGGGGAGCCTCCGGCGGCCGTACGGGACGAGGGCGGACGAGCGGCCCCAGGCTATCGGGGCGTCAGGTCCGCCGTGCCGGGCTTCCACACCCGCGACGCCGGGCGTGCCGGTCCGGCTTCCACAGCCGCGGCGCCGTGCGCGCCGGTCCGGCTGCCACGCCGGCGACGACGGCTGAGCCGACCGGACGGCCCACGGCACGCCGACGGTCCGACCCGCGGCACGAGCCACGCGAGCCGGACCGGACGCGCCGCCTACTCCTGGACGGGCCGCGCCGGCGGCGGCGGCACCGCCGGGCCGGCACCGACGACGGGGACGACGCGCGGCGTCGAGTCGTCGATGTAGCTGCTGTCCTGCACGTCGGCGTCGTCGGGTGCGGGTGCGGCGTGCGGAGCCGTGTCACGGACGGGGTCCGGTGTACCGCCGGGGATGACGCCGGACGGGGCGGGGCGGCTCTCGGGGACGTCGGGCTCGGTCATCGTGGACTCCTCCTCGGTGGGTGGGTCGCGCTCCTTGCCGCTCACCGTGGCACGGGGGACCGCGGTCCGCGCGTCGAGCGCCGACGGGGCCGTACCCTGCGGTGCAGCCGGCGCAGGGAGAGGGCCGGCGACGACGTGACGGGAGCGGTTGATGGCGGGTCTGGGCTGGTCGGTGCACGGCGACGGGCGGAACGTGCGACCGGGCGAGGTGGTCTCCCCGGACGAGCGGCTCACGTGGCCACGCACGGTCGGGATCGGTCTGCAGCACGTCGTCGCGATGTTCGGCGCGACGTTCGCCGTGCCGCTCATCACCGAGTTCTCCCCGCAGACGACGCTGTTCTTCTCCGCGATCGGCACCGTCGCGTTCCTGCTGATCACGCGCAACCGGCTGCCCAGCTATCTCGGCTCGAGCTTCGCGTTCATCGCCCCCGTCGTCGCGGCCACCGCGAGCGGCGGGCAGTCCGTCGCCGTCGGCGGCATCCTCGTGACGGGCCTGGTGCTCGCCGCGGTCGGCGCGGTCGTGCACGTCGCGGGGTCGCACTGGATCGAGGTCGTGATGCCGCCGGTCGTGACCGGTGCGATCGTCGCGCTCATCGGCTTCAACCTCGCGCCGGTCGCGTGGGGCTCGGTCCAGAAGGCGCCGCTCACGGCGATCGTCACGCTCGCGGCGATCGTCCTCACGACGGTCCTGTTCCGCGGCATCCTCGGCCGGCTGTCGATCCTCGTCGGCGTGGTCGTCGGCTACGTCGCCGCGCTGCTGCAGGGCCAGGTCGACTTCACGCGCTTCCGCGAGGCCGCCTGGGTCGGCCTGCCGCCGTTCACCGCGCCGTCGTTCGACCTCGAGATCCTCGGCCTGTTCGTCCCCGTGGTCCTGGTGCTGGTCGCCGAGAACGTCGGCCACGTGAAGTCCGTCGCCGCGATGACGGGCCGCGACCTCGACCCGCTCACCGGCCGCGCGCTCTTCGCCGACGGCGTCGCGACCTCGCTCGCCGGCCTCGGCGGCGGGTCGGGCACGACGACGTACGCGGAGAACATCGGCGTCATGGCGGCGACGCGCGTGTACTCGACGGCCGCGTACTGGGTCGCCGCGGGCGGCGCGCTCGTGCTCAGCCTGTCCCCGAAGTTCGGCGAGCTCATCAAGACGATCCCCGACGGGGTGCTCGGCGGGGCCACGACGATGCTCTACGGCATGATCGGGCTGCTCGGCGCCCGCATCTGGATCCAGGCGCGCGTCGACTTCTCGAACCCCGTCAACCTCGTGCCCGCCGCGATCGCGCTGGTCGTGGGTGTCGCCAACTACACCTGGGTCGTCGGCGAGCTGCGGTTCGAGGGCATCGCGCTCGGCACCGCGACCGCGATCGGGCTCTACCACCTCATGCGCGTCGTGGCCCGCTGGCGCGGCACCGGCGAGGAGCCGGCGACCCCGGCCTCGGTGCCCTCGGCGGAGGAGCGGCGCGACCGCGCGTAGACCAGGAGCGTCAGCCCTGCGGGGCCTGCTCCTCGGTACCGGCGGGGGCCTCCTCGCCCGCGCCGTCGGCGGCGGGCGTCTCCGGCTCCGGGGTCTCGACGGCGGCCTGGTCGAGCGGCACGCAGCCCTCGGGCGCGACGAGCGGCACGGACGGGTCGAGCACGACCTGGTCGGCGGGCGTGAGCTCGGCGAACTGCGTGCCGAGGGTCATGTCGACGGACGGGTCCTCGCGCGCGACGAGGTGCAGGTCCTCTCCCTCGAGCTGCGCGGCCAGCGTGTAGGCGGCGGCCGCGCCGGCGACGCCGAACGAGATCCGCGCGACCCCCTCGAACGCGGGTTGCGTGTTGCCCGAGCCCGCGACGACGAACCCGCGCTGCGTGAGCTCCGCGGCCGCGCCACCCGCGAGGCCGACGCGGCTCGTGCTGTTGAGCACGGTCACGGTCACCTGGTTGTACGCGAGCGGCAGCGCGCCGGCGGGCGGGCACGGGTCGGGGTCCGGGACCGGAGGAGGCGGTGCGGTGCTGAAGCCCCGCGCGACGAACGGCAGGCTCACGCTGCCCGTGTAGACCGCCGTGGCACCGAGCCCGGCGACCGCGAGCCCGGCGAGGAGGACGCCGAAGATGACGGCCTGCCGCTCGTGCATGTGCCGGCGGCGCAGCGCCCGGGCGCGGTCCAGGTCGCTCACGGCTCGACCGTCTCCGACGTCGCGTCCGACGCGAGGTCCTCGGCGGGCTCGCCGCCGGGCTCCTCCGCCGCCGACGCACCGCCGCCCGACTCGACGACGAGCACGCGCGCGTGCAGCACGGCGCGCTGCTGGAGCGCGGCCCGCACGGCGCGGTGCAGGCCGTCCTCGAGGTACATGACGCCCTTGTACTGCACGACGTGCGCGAACAGGTCGCCGTAGAACGTGGAGTCCTCGGCGAGCAGCGCGTCGAGGTCGAGCGTGCGCTTGGTCGTCACGAGCTGGTCGAGGCGCACGACGCGCGGCGAGACCTCGGCCCACTGCCGGGGGCTCTCGTACCCGTGGTCCGGGTAGGGTCTGCCCTCGCCCACCGCCTTGAAGATCACGGGTGGCAGTCTAGGTGGGACCGGCTGCCGGGCGAGCCGCGTCCACGATTCCTGTCCGGTATCACCCGGTGGGCGGCACGGGAGGCGACGAGAGGCCGACGTCGCGTCCGTCCCGGGTCGGACGCGCAGGAGTCGACGGTCGGTCCGCGGTCGGCGTCGACACCTCCGACGGCGGGACCGCCGGGGGACGCGCACCGCACGCCCGCCCGGGCACGCTGGACGGCATGAGCACCCCCGCCACCGGCGCCGTCCCCACGGTCGGCGACGCCGCGACCACCGTCCGTGTGTCCGCCCGCGGCCTCGTCAAGCGCTTCGGCGAGACGACTGCGCTCGCGGGCGTCGACCTCGACCTCGCCGACGGCGAGGCGCTCGCCGTGACCGGCCCGTCGGGGTCGGGCAAGTCGACGCTGCTGCACTGCCTCGCCGGGATCCTCGTGCCCGACGCGGGGACCGTCGCGCTGCGCGGCCGACCCGTGCAGGGGCTCGACGAGCGCGAGCGCTCGCTGCTGCGTCGCTCGCACTACGGGTTCGTCTTCCAGAACGGGCAGCTCCTGCCCGAGCTCCCGGCGGTCGAGAACGTCGCGCTCCCCGCGATGCTCACGGGCACACCGCGCCGGGAGGCCACTGATCTCGCCGCGCGCTGGCTGCACTCGCTCGGGCTGGCCGGCATGGAGGGCCGTCGCCCCGGTGAGCTGTCCGGCGGCCAGGCGCAGCGGGTCGCGGTCGCCCGCGCGCTCGTGACGCAGCCCGACGTGGTGTTCGCCGACGAGCCGACGGGCGCGCTCGACCAGGCCAACGGGTTCGAGGCCATGCGGCTGCTCACGCAGGCGACCCGGTCCGTCGGGGCGTGCCTCGTCGTCGTCACGCACGACCCGCAGGTGGCCGCGTGGTGCGGGCGCCGCATCGAGGTCCGTGACGGGCGCGTCGTCGAGGAGGTGCGCCAGTGAACGCGGTGGTCGCGCTCGCGCCCCACCTGCGCCGCGCGGGCGGCCGCGACACGCGCGTCACGACCGCGCTGTCGGTGACCGCGTTCGCCGTGTCGACGGCCCTCACGCTGTCCGTCCTCGGCGGCCTGCTCGGGTTCGCCGAGCGTGCCGCGCACCCCGCCGACGCCCTGCAGCGCGAGCTCGGCACGCTCTACGTGCAGCTCGCCTGGACCGCGCTCATCCTGCTCGTCGTCCCGCTGGTCACCCTCGCGGGTGCCGCCGCGCGCATGGGGGTGGCCCGGCGCGACGCGCGCCTCGCCACGCTCCGGCTGCTCGGTGCGACACCGCGCGAGGTCGTCGCGCTGTCGCTGCTCGAGACCTGCGTGCAGGGGCTCGTCGGGGCGGTGATCGGCGTGCTCGGGTACGTCGCGCTGCTCCCGCTGTGGGCGCTCGTGCCGTTCCAGGGCGGCACCTTCTCCGTCGGCGAGCTGTGGGTCGGCCCCCTCGTGGTGCTCGCCGTGCTGGTCGCCGTCCCCGTGCTCGCCGCCGTCAGCGGCCTCGTGTCGCTCCGCCGCGTCGTCGTGTCGCCGCTCGGCGTCGCGCGTCGCACCACGCCGCCCGGCCTCAAGGTCGTGCGCGTCGTCGTCCTCGCGGTCGCGCTCGTCGGCTTCGCGATCGCGACCGCCGCCGCCGGACGCCTCGCCGCGGCCCTCGTCGCCGTCCTGCTCGGGTTCCTCGCGGCGGGCTTCGGCGCCATGAACCTCGTCGGGCCGTGGGTGCTCGGGATCATGGGCCGCGTCCAGGCGCGCCGCGCACGCACCCCCGTCCGGCTGCTCGCCGCCCGTCGCCTCGCCGACGACCCGCGCGGTGCCTGGCGCGTCGTCGGCGGGCTCGGGCTCGCCGGGTTCGTCGCGGGCGCGCTCGCCGTCGTCCCCCTGTTCACGTCGGGCCAGCAGGTCGACCGGCAGGGCGAGATCCTCAACGACGACCTCGTCACGGGCGCGATGCTCACGCTCGTCATCGCGTTCCTGCTCGCGGCCGTGTCCGCCGGGATCCAGCAGGCGTCGACCGTGCTCGACCGCCGCCGCGAGTACGCGCTCGCCCACCTCGCGGGCATGCCCGTCGAGCTGCTCGACGCCGTGCGTCGCCGCGAGGTGACCGGGCCGATGGTGCGCGTCGCGGGCGGGTCGTCGCTCGTCGCCGTCGTCATGCTGTCGCCGCTGTTCAAGACAGCCGCGTTCGCCGACTGGCGCGGGATCGTCCTGCTCGTCGGCTGTCTGGTGGGCGGCTGCCTGCTCGTCCTCGCCGCGACCGAGACCAGCCGCCCGCTGCTCCGCTCGGTCCTCGCCGAGCCGCTGGTCCGCGCGGACTGACCGCGCGCGGCCGGGCACGTCCCGGCGCGGCCGAACCCGTCACGGCGCGGCCGGCCCCGTCGGCGGACGGGTCGGCCGACCTGTCCGCCGAC
>NZ_BHYL01000225.1 GCF_003851725.1 Cellulomonas algicola
GCCGGGGATGCTGCGGCCGGGGCCGAGCCGGCGGGTGGCGCGGCGGCGGCTGGTCGCCGGGCGCGCGAGCGGGCGCGGCGACGCGAGCGCCCGGGGTGCGGTGAGGACCGACATCAGCTGCTCGCCCCCGCCCGGTACTCCTCGACGGCCTCCGCGACGACCGGCGCGAACCGCTGGTCCCACAGGTCGGGCGCGTCGATCGGGTCGTTGCCGGTGGCCTCGGCGAGCAGGTCGATCGTCTCCTGGTGGCGCTCGATCGCCTCGGTCCAGTCGGCGGGGATGTCGGGCGTGCCGGCGTGCTCGACGAGGTAGCGGCCGTCCTCCTCGGACAGGCCCTGGTCCTCGACGTAGTACCCCTGCACCCACTCGTCGGGGTGGTCCTCGACCCACAGCTTGGCCTGCGCCCACAGCCGGACGTACGCGCGCAGCGCCGCGGCCTTCGCGGGGTCGTCGAGCGTCGACGTCGGGACGTAGAGCACGCCCGGGTCGTCGCGCAGGCCGTGCGTGACGGTGTGCGCGCCGTCCTTGCCGTACTGGTCGACGTACCGCGCGATCTGCACGCCGCCGATGGGCGCGATGTCGACCTCGCCCGCGGCGAGCGCCGTCGGGTAGACGTCGCCCGTGCTGGGCAGCTCGACGAGCTCGACGTCGTCGAGGTCGAGGCCCGCCTTCTGCAGTGCGCGCAGCACGATGACGCCCTGCGCCTGGCCCGGGCTGTACGCGATGCGGTGGCCCGCGAAGTCCTCGAGCGAGTCCACGCCCTCGACGCCGGGTGCGACGCCGAACTCGTAGATCGGGAAGTCCTCCCAGTCCTGGCGGTACGACGCGGCGATGATCCGCACGTCGAGGCCCGTCCAGGTCGCGTGGATCGGCGGGATGTCCGCGACCGAACCGACGTCGAGCGACCCGGCGCGGAACGCCTCGGTCGTCGCGGGGCCTCCGGACACGTTCGCCCACTCGATCTCGAAGCCGAGGTCCGCGTCGAGGTCTCCGCCGGCGATCTCGACCGCCTTCTGCGTGACGGGGTCGCCGATGACCAGCGATGTGCCGGCGGGGATCTCGGTCGGCAGGTCGCCGGACGCGGCGGTCGGGTCGTCGCCGGTCGTCTGGGCGCTCGCGCCGGAGCACGCGGCGAGCGCACCGGCCAGCGCGGTGGCGAGCACCGCGGCGGCGAGCCGGGGCCGGGCGGCGGCGAGGGCCGCCGTGCGGGGTGCCGGACGGGTCCGGCGGGTACGGGTGGACATGCGTGTGCCTCTCGACGGCAGGACGGATCGCACCGCGGCCCCCTGCGGGCGTGCGGCGGTCGGTGCTGGTGGTGCGCGGGGGAGAGGGGCCCTCGGGCTGAGGGCGACGACGGTCCTGAGGAGCCGTCGTGCGCGGCGTGGGGGCGCCGCGGACCGGTCAGCGGTCGACGACGGCGTGGTCGTCGGTCACCGACAGGCGGGACACGCCCGACACGAGCGGGCCACGGGCAGCGGGGCTGCGGCGGCGAGTGCTCGACGGGACGACATGGGGAACACCGTGTCAGCACCTCCGAGGGGTGAGAAGCCCCCTCCCAAATCCTGAGATGTTGAGTCGGGATTTCTCATGAGCACCGCCACCGCTGTGAGGGCAGGGCCGCGTCAGCGCACCTCGAGGACCGTCCACCAGTCGTTGCCGTCCCGCCCAGTGAAGCCCGTGACCTCCTGCTGGCCGGCCGTGAGCTGCGGGTCCGAGCGCCGGTGCGAGTGCAGCGCCACACCCGTCGCGACGTGCACGAGCCGGACGCGCGACCCCGCACGCCAGCGCCCGCCGCCGTCCACCTCGACACGCCAGTCGTCGCCCCCGTCGCCCACGCCGTCCCGGCCGAACGCCGTGACCTCCTGCTGACCCGTGAGCGGCGACGGGAAGCCCCGGTGGCTGTGCAGGTTCCGGCCGGTCTCGACGTGCCGCAGCCGCAGCACGTCGCCGTGCCGCAGCGCGTGCCCGTCGCCGACCGCGGCCGCGTTGCCGTGCGGAGCCGCGAGCCGCCACAGGTCGTTGTCGTCGGACCCGTCGAACGCCGTGACCTGCTGCTGCCCCGACGTGCCCGCGTGCGTCCACGCGAGCCCGTGCGAGTGCAGCGAACGGCCCGTCCAGACGTGCGACAGCTTGACGACGTCCCCGGTGCTCACCTGTCGGTCGCGGGACGGTGCCGTGCGCGTGAGCACGCGCGGCGGCTTCGGCGTGTAGTCCTGCACGAAGAACCCGCGCCAGCGGCGGCCGTTCGACGCCGACCAGTCCTTCTGCCCGGGCTCCGACGTGAAGACGACCTCGCGGCCCGGCGAGTTCGGGTCGTACACCTGGAGCGCGACGCGGCCCGTCGCGCGGTCCACGTCGTACCCGTACGCGACGACCTGGTGGTTGTCGCCGACCTTCGCGAGCGACCGCGCCACGACGAGGCCCAGGACGACCGGCCGGCCCGCGTCGACGGACGCGACGACCCGCGGGACCTCCTCCTCCTTCGTCCAGCGGCTCACGCCCTTGAACACCCACGTCTCGTCGTCCGAGTGCAGCGTCCACGTGAGGAACTTCGTCGCCGAGCCTGTGAGGAACGACTGGAGCTGGCGGTCGTGGACGTACTTCGCGAGCCAGTTCTCGTCCGGCGGGACCCGGTCGGGCGCGTACAGGTCCGCGGACCAGCGGGGGACGGGACGGCCCGAGACGAAGTAGTCCAGCGCCGCGTAGGACATGCCGCCGCACCGACCCGCCGTGGTGATCGTCGTGCCGTTGGGCAGCGTGATGAGCTCGTCGACGAACGCGTTCGGGAACGCGAACCCGTGCACCGCCGGGTTGAAGTCGACACGGTGCTGCGCACGCGTGTCGTCGTCGGTGGGGACGGGCGGGGGCAGCGGTGACGGCGACGGGACCGGGGGGTGCGGGTCGGGCATCGTCGGGTCCTTCGTCGGCCGCTCGGGCCCTGTCGTCGCGCGGTGTGGCGGGCGGGTCCCGGCGGACCTGCCAGCACCCACCCTGGCACCGTGCAGGAGCGCGCGCCGCCGCAGCTGATACGGCGGACGGGGCAGCCCCCGCGCGCCGTCGCCGGTCACCCCCGAGGACGCCCGACGGGGCGGCCCGCTGCGTGCGGACCGCCCCGTCGGGACCGTGCGTGCCGGCGGTCGGGCCGGCGTCGAGCCTGACGACTACTGGCCGATGGCCAGCTTCACCTCGTCGGTGAACTGCTTCGCGGCCTGCTCGGGCGTGAGGCGCCCGAAGAGGACCTCCTCGTTGATGCGCTTGGTGATGCCGGCGACCTCGCCCGCACCCACCGGCGGCACGACGGGACCGTCGACGATGTCGCCCTCGAGGCTCGCGAGGAACTCGGCGGCCTGCTTGTCGGTGTCGTTGAACTTGTCCTGCACCGCGGCGCGGACGTCGGTGTTGGCGGGCAGGCCGCGGTCGGACAGCAGGATCTCGCCGGCGGCCGGGTCGTTCAGCAGGAAGTCGACGAGGAGCTTGGCCTCCTCCGGGTGCTGCGACTTCGCGGAGACGGAGTAGAACATGGCCGGCTTGAAGTACATGCCGGTGCGCTCCTCCTCCGACTCGCCGGGGACGCGCAGCAGCTGGAGCGGGCGGCCCGACGCGGTCGTGATGGCGGTGAGCTGGTTGGTCCAGAACCACGCCATGGCGCCCTTGTTGGTGCCGACGAGGGACTGCTCGGGGCCGCCCGCGTCGGTCTCGACCGTGAGGGCCGCGTCGGGCGTGCCGCCGCCGGCCTGCAGGTCGAGCGAGTACTGCCACCAGTCGG
This sequence comes from Cellulomonas algicola, assembly GCF_003851725.1. GTDB lineage: Bacteria > Actinomycetota > Actinomycetes > Actinomycetales > Cellulomonadaceae > Cellulomonas > Cellulomonas algicola. The sequence continues at coordinate 3,767 of NZ_BHYL01000225.1, forward strand.
CCAGCGTCGACTCCTTGTAGCCGACCTCGCCGTCCTCGTTGTAGAGGGACTCGCCGCGCTGCCGCGCGAAGATCGAGAACCCGGGCTCGTTGAACCCGTAGTCCTGCGCGCCGTAGATCGCCTTGCCCGTCTTCGCCGAGATCTCGTTGGCGATGTCGACGTAGTCCTCCCACGTCCACGTGGTGTCGTCGGGCATCTCGACGCCCGCCGCGGCGAACGCCTCGGGGTCCGCGACGATCGCGTACGCGTTGACGCCCGTCGCGACGCCGTAGAGCGCGTCGTCGATCGTGCCGGACTGCAGCACGTTCGGGTCGATCTTCGAGGTGTCGAGGTCGAGCTCGTTGAGGTCGGCCAGCACGCCCTGCGACGCGTAGTCCGCCAGGTAGCGCTCCTCCTGCGTGATGACGTCGGGGGCGTCACCGCCGGCGACGCCGGTGCTCAGCTTGTCGAAGTACGAGTTCCAGTCCGTGTAGTCCGGCACCACCGTGATGTGCGGGTACTTCTCGGTGAACTTGTCGAGCACCTGCTGGGTGAGCTCGTGGCGGGTGTCGGAGCCCCACCACGAGAAGCGGATCTCGACGGGCTCGGGCGGCCCGGACGAGGTGGCCTCGGCGGCGGGCTCGTCGGACCCGGCGCAGGCGGTCAGGGCGAGGGCCCCGACGGCGAGCAGTGCAGCGGACCGCAGGACGGCGGTCCGGCCGCGGAGGGCGGGACGGTGGCGCATGGTTCTCCTTCGTGACGAGGACGTCGGTGTGCTGGTCACTGCGGCCGGGCGCGAGCCCGGGTGCTACTTGATGCCTGTCGTCGCGATGCCCTTGACCAGGTACTTCTGGCCGAAGAGGAACGCGAGGAAGACGGGCAGGAGGGAGACGATCGACATCGCGAACATCGGCCCCCACGAGCTCTGGCCCGTGGCGTCGATGAACGTGCGCAGGGCGACCGGAGCCGTGTACATGTCCGGTCTCGTGAGGAAGATGAGCTGGCTGAAGAAGTCGTTCCACGTCCAGATGAACGTGAAGATCGCGGTCGTCGCGAGGGCCGGCATCGACAGCGGCAGCATGATCTGCAGGTAGATGCGGCCGTGCCCGGCGCCGTCGAGGCGCGCGGCCTCGTCCAGCTCCTTCGGGATGCCGCGGAAGAACTGGACCATGAGGAAGATGAAGAACGCGTCCGTGGCCAGCAGCTTCGGCACGATCAGCGGCAGGAACGTGTTGATCCACTCGAGCCGGGAGAACAGCACGTACTGCGGGACGATGATCACGTGGATCGGCAGCATGATCGACATGAGCATGATCGCGAACCACAGCTGGCGGCCCTTGAACTGCAGCCGTGCGAACGCGTAGGCCGCCATCGAGCAGCTCACGAGGTTCCCGAGGAGCGAGCCGAGGACGATGAGCGCCGAGTTCAGCAGGTAGCGGCTGAACGGGTACTGCAGCGCGTTCCACCCCGCCGTGTAGTTGGTGGTGTCGATCTCCGACGGGATGAGCGACACGTCCCGGAAGATCAGCTCGCTCGGCTTGAACGAGCTCACCAGCAGCCAGATCAGCGGGTACAGCATGATCAGCGCGAGCGCGATCAGGCCCACGTGCTTGAGGAACGCGCGCCAACGGGACGGCCAGGGGGAGCGGGTGCGCAGGACAGGCGTCTTGCCGCCGTCGTGGCGGGCGTCGGCGCGCGAGGCGTGGACGCCGGCAGCGGGGTCGGGGCGCATCTGGAGGTCAGTCATCACCGTAGAAGACCCAATACTTGGAGGCGAGGAAGTTGAGTGCCGTCATGGCGGCGACGATGAGCACCAGCAGCCACGCCATCGCGGAGGCGTAGCCCATCTGCAGGGCCGTGAAGCCCTTCTGGTAGAGGTAGAGCGTGTAGAACATCGTCGAGTCGGCCGGTCCGCCGGTGCCGCCGGAGACGACGAACGCCTGCGTGAAGCTCTGGAACGCGCCGATGACCTGGAGCACGAGGTTGAAGAAGATGATCGGCGTGAGCAGCGGGATGGTGATGCTGCGGAACTGCCGCACCTTGCCGGCGCCGTCGATCGACGCGGCCTCGTAGTACATCTCCGGGATCTGCCGCAGGCCCGCGAGGAAGATGATCATCGGGGCGCCGAACGTCCAGACGTGCAGGGCGACGAGCGTCCACAGCGCGGTGTCGGGGTCGGAGACCCACCCCTTGCCCTGGACGCCGAACAGCGCGAGGAACGCGTTGACGAGGCCCTCCGCGCCGAACACCTGCCGCCAGAGGATCGCGACGGCGACCGAGCCGCCGAGCAGCGACGGCAGGTAGAACACGGAGCGGTAGAACGACAGGCCGCGCAGCCCGCGGTCGAGCAGCATCGCGAGCCCGAGGGCGACGATCAGCTGCAGCGGGACCGCCGTCAGCACGTACGTGAACGTGACCTTGAGGGAGTTGAGGAGCCGGGGGTCCTCGAACATCCGCGTGTAGTTCTCCAGCCCGATCCACGTCGGCGGCTTGAGCAGCCGGTACTCCGTGAAGGACAGGTAGAGCGACATCACCATCGGCCCGATGGTGATGAGGAACAACCCGAGGAACCACGGCGCCAGGAAGATCGCGGCGACCTTGCCGTCGCCCCGTCCCGTGACGCCACGGGCGGCGCCCGCGGCTCCTCGCTTCCCGGTCGTTCGCCGGAACTCACTTACTACCGACATGCGTCGACCACCTCGTTGTGCATCGGCGTTGCAGCGGGAAACCGGTTCCCGATTGGGTACCGTAGCACCGGACGAACGCCTTGGGAACCGGTTTCCTGTGGTGTATGTTCGGCCACGAACCGTACCCGGGGGGTCGAGCAACGCGTGCCCCGCGGGTCGGACGGGAACGACCCGGTGGAGGACTGCAGTGACGCAGAACGGGTGGGCGCGATCCGCGCCGACCATCGCGGAGGTCGCGCGCATCGCGGGGGTCTCGCGCGCCACGGTCTCGCGCGTGATGAACGGCCGGACGACCGTCGACGCCGAGCTGGCGTCCCGTGTGCGCGAGGTCGCCGACCAGCTCCACTACCGGCCGAGCAACGTCGCGCGCAGCCTGTCGCTGGGCCGTACCGAGACCGTCGCCGTCGTCGTGCCCGACCTCGCCAACCCGATGTTCCAGCAGGTGCTCCGCGGGGTCGCCTCCGCGGCGTCCGAGAGCGGCTACCGCGTGCTGGTGGCCGACACCGCCGAGGACAGCGTCGACGAGGAGAAGGTCGCGCTCGACGCACGGCTGCGCTGCGACGCCGTCGTCCTCGTCTCCCCGCGCATGCCCGAGCCGACGCTGCGCGCGCTGCTCCCGGAGATCGCGCCCGTCGTCGTCGTCAACCGCGCGCCCGACGGCACCACCCCGACGCTCGGCATCGACTACGCCGACGGCATCGAGCAGATCGTCGACCACCTCGCACGGCTCGGGCACCGGCACCTGCTCTACCTGGCCGGCCCGACCAGCAGCGCGTCGCACTCCGCCCGGCTCGAGGCGCTGCGCGTCGCCGCCGCCCGCCGCGAGGACCTGCGCCTGTCCGAGATGCCCGCCGGCTCGTCCGTCGACTCCGGGTACGCCGCCGCGCAGGACGTGCTCGCGTCGCGCGCCACCGCCGTCGTCGCCTACAACGACCTCGTCGCGTTCGGCCTGCTCGCGCGGCTCAACGAGCTCGGCGTCGCCGTCCCCGGAGACATCTCGATCACGGGCTTCGACGACATCGAGCTCGCGCGGTACGCGACCCCGTCGCTCACGACCGCGACCGTCCCCCAGGTCGAGCTCGGCCGCCTCGCGTGGGAGCACCTGCGCCGGTCCGCCGCGGGCGACGACGTCGACCCCACCCCGCCGCTGATCCGCCCGCTGCTCGCCGTGCGCGCCAGCACCGGCCCCGTGCCGCCCGCGGTCCGGCTGCGCCGCCGCACCCAGCCCGTCACCGACCGTCCGGGAGAGCCGCACGTGCAGTCCGCCCCGCGCTGGAGCACCGACGGACGTGCGCACGTGCTGTCCGCCACCGTCCGCACCGGCGCCCGCCCCGGCGCCGCGACGCCGCTCGCGCGCTACGAGCCCGGTGACACGATCCCGCCCGTGCACTCGCCGCGGCCGTTCCTGCACCCCGTGCACACCGCCGCCGGGACCGCCCTCACGCAGACCAGCCCCGTCGACCACCGGCACCACTACGGCGTCTCCGTCGCGGTGCCCGTCGTCAACGGCACGTCCTACTGGGGCGGCCGCACCTTCCTGCGCGACGAGGGCCCGACCCTCCTGCCGAACCACGGCCGCCAGGTGTCGACCGGCGTCCGGCTCGACGACGACGGCTCCACGCTGGTCGACGACGTGCTGTGGCGCGACGAGCGCGACCGCCCGCTGCTGCGCGAGGACCGCCGGCTCAGCGCCCGCGCTCTGCCCGACGAGCGCGGCTGGGCGCTGCGCTGGACCACCGAGCTGCGCGCCGAGCACGGCGACCTGCGGATCGAGAGCCCCGCGACCAACGGCCGCCCCGGCGCCGGGTACGGCGGGCTGTTCTGGCGGCTGCCGTCCGCCGACCTCACGACCGTCCTCGGGGAAGGGCTCGTCGGTGAGGAGGCCGTGCACGGCAGCCGGTCGCCGTGGCTCGCGTTCGTCCAGCGGCGCGAGGCGCGCACCACCACGCTGCTGCTGGTCCAGGGCGCCGACGAGGCGCGACCGTGGTTCGTGCGCGTCGCCGAGTACGTCGGCGCCGGGCCTGCGCTCGCGTGGGACGCACCCGTCGCGGTGCCCGCGGGCGACGTGCTGCGCGCCGGGCTCGCCGCCGTCGTCGTCGACCGCGCCCTCACCCAGGACGAGGCCGCCGCGCTCGCCGCCGAGGTGTGGGCGTGAGCGCGCCCGCCGCGCTCGACCTCGCGCGCGTGGCCGTCGTCGGGGTGCACGGGCACGGCGCGTCGCACGTCCGGCGCGTCGCCGCGCTCGCCACCGACCGGCGGGCCGTGCTGTCCGGAGTCGTCGACCCGCGACCCGTCGACGGCGTCGCCGACGTGCCGCCCGGCACCCCGTGGTTCCCGTCGCTCGACGCGCTGCTCGAGGTCCAGCGGCCCGACGTCGTCGTGCTGTCCACGCCCATCCCCACGCACCTGCCGCTCGCGTCCGCCGCGCTGCGCGCCGGGTGCGACGTGCTGCTCGAGAAGCCGACGACCGCGTCGCTCGCCGAGCACGCGGCCCTGCTGGACGTCGTCGCCGAGACCGGCCGCCGCTGCCAGGTCGGGTTCCAGACGTTCGGGTCGGGCGCCGTCGACGAGGTCGTGCGGATCGTCGCGTCCGGCGAGCTCGGCGACGTCGTGTCCGTCGGGGCCGTCGGCACCTGGGTCCGCACCGTCGCCTACTACCAGCGCGCCGCGTGGGCCGGACGTCGCACGCTCGACGGCGTCGAGGTCGTCGACGGGGTCGTCACCAACCCGCTCGCGCACGCGGTCGCGACCGCACTGCTCGTCGCCGGGGCGCGGACCGTCGAGGACGTCGCCGACGTCGAGGTCGACCTGTTCCACGCGCACGACATCGAGGCCGACGACACGTCCGCGGTCGTCGTCACGACCCGGTCGGGCCTGCGCGTGGCCGCCGGGCTCTCGCTCTGCGCGGCCGAGCGCACCCCCTCCCGCGTCGTCGTCACGGGGTCGCAGGGGTCGCTGACCCTCTACTACGAGCAGGACGCGATCGAGGTCCGCTCGCCGCGTGGCACGCGCCGCATCACCACCGGGCGTGTCGACCTCCTCACGCAGCTGCTCGACGCCCGCCGGTCCGACGACGTGCCGCTCCGCTGCTCCGTCGCCGACACCGGCGCGTTCATGCGCGTCCTCGAGGCCGTGCGGAGCGCGCCCGACCCGACGGCGATCGCCGCCGACCACGTCACGTGGCGGGGCAGCGGGCTCGACGCCTGGCCGGTCGTCACCGACGTCGCCGACTGGTGTGAGCGCGTCGCCGCCGAGGGCCGGACGTTCACCGCCCTCGGCGCCCCCTGGACCCGGGACGTCTGACCACCCGGACCTTCGTGGCGAGCTCGTGGGTCCACCTCACGATCTCGGACGAGAGCGCACGACCCCGGCGAGGAGGGTGGCGGCTGGGCGCGGAGGGTGCGGACTGCCGCGATGAGCGGCGGCTCGGCGCGGAGGGTGCGGCGTGGCGCGGTGAGCGGCGGCTCGGCACGGCGGGTGAGTGCTCGGCTCGGCAGGTGACGGGGTGGGCGCGGTGCGCGAGGATCGCCGCGTGAGGCGGTGGGCCGATGGTGCGGCCGTCGCGGTGCTCGTCGTCGCGGCGGTGGTCGCGGGCTGCACGGGCGACGGCGGACGCGACCGGTCCGGCGGCGACGGGACGCCCGGGGTGTCCGGCTCGACCGGCGCCGCCGCTCGGGGGACGGCCGCGGCGCTGCCCGACGACGTGGCCGCGGCGCTCGCGGTCGAGATCCGGCAGTCGCGCGCCGACTGGGGCCGGCGGGTGGTGCAGGTCCGCGTCGCGAACACCGGCACCGTCGACCTGACCGTCGAGCGGGCGACGCTGCGCTCGCCGACCGTCGAGGGGGACGCGTCGAGCGCCAAGGGACGCGAGGTCCGGGCAGGCGTCGACCGCGACCTGTCGGTCCAGCTCGGCGACCCGGTCTGCCCGGACACGGCCGACGGTACCGGCCCGGCCGAGGTCGCGCTCGAGGTGGTGGACGCGGAGGGTCGCGCGGGGACGGTCGTCGTGACGCCGGAGGACCCGCAGGGGCACCTCGCGCGGATCCGCGGGGAGGACTGCGCGACGCTCGCCGTGGCGGCTGGGGCACGGTTGTGGCTCGACGACGACCTGCCCCGGCACCCGGTCGACGGGCGCGTGGTCGGGAGCCTGACGCTGCACGTCGAGCCGGTCGCGGGCGGCCCGCGCGTCGAGGTGTGGCAGGTGGACCGGACGAACCTGGTGATCCCGGCGGACCTGACGAACGACTGGCGGGTCGCGGTGGACACCGCGGCGCTCGACGGCGGGACGGCGGTCGTGCTGCCGGTCGTGCCGAGCCGGTGCGACCCGCACGCGGTCGCCGAGGACAAGCGCGGCACGTTCTTCGGTGTGCACGCGCGGGTCGACGGGGTCGAGCAGCCGGTGTTCTACGTGCCGTCGTCGGACGCGTTGCGCGGGTCGGTGTACGACCTCGTGGGTGCGTCGTGCGGGTGGTCGACGGGCTGACGCCGGGGGTCACGCTCCCGGGTGACCGGCCGTGCGGGCGGGCGTCGTCGCCTTGACGGCCATTCGGGTGAACGACAGGATGACTCGGGTCATCGCGCTTACCTGCTTGTCAGTAACCAACGATGGTGCTGATCAGGCTCGTCGGCAGGTGACGTGGCAGCACCGCGGCCGACCGTCGCCGGGCACCGACGCCCGGCCGACGAGCGGCGCGCACCCGCGGCGACCCGATGTCGGCGCGGGGAACGACGCCCGCCCGGTGACCGTCGCCGGAGCGGGGTGCAGGACCCGCACGCCCTCCCCCTGCGGAGCGCCTCACGAGTGGGACGACCGTCCCTCTCGACGCGCCCGGCCACGCCACGACGCTCGAGCGGCATCGCGACGACGGTCGGGTGACACGTGTCATCGTTCCCGCGCCGCACCGGCGCGGGCGGACACCTCCCGACCACCTCCCCCGGAAGGTCATCAGATGCAGATCGGCAGACTGAGAGCGCTCGTCGGCGTCCTCGCCGCGGCGACCCTCGCGGTCCCCCTCACGCTCACCGGCACCACGGCCGCCCAGGCCGTCGGCCCGTCGGTGCTGCCCGTCACCGTCACCAACAGCACGGGACGCGGCGACGCGGTCCACCTGTACGTGCTCGGCACCAACCTCGCGACGGGCCGGCTCGGGTACGTCAACGCGAGCGGCGCCTTCACGCCGTGGCCCGCCGGGTCCAACCCGCCGTCGCCGGCCCCCGACGTCTCCATCGCGGGTCCCGCCAACGGGAGCACGCGGACCATCAACGTGCCCCGCGGGTTCTCCGGTCGCATCTACTTCTCGATGGGCGCCAAGCTGCCGTTCTTCCTCACGCCCGACGGGCTCGTCCAGCCCGCGCCGTGGGCGGGCGGCGACGCGAGCCGCGACGTGCTGTTCGACTGGAGCGAGCTCACCTACAACGACGCCGGCCTGTGGCTGAACAGCTCGCAGGTCGACATGTTCGCGATCCCGCACGCCGTGACGGTCACGGGCGCGAGCGGCGCGACGAAGCGGACGGGCGACGTCGTCGCGAACGGCCGCGACCAGGTCATCAACGCGCTCAAGGCGCAGCCGGGCTGGTCGGGTTCGGTCGTGACGAGGTCCGACGGCACGGTGCTGCGTGTCCTCGCGCCGGGCAAGGCGGCCGGGACCGGCCTGCTGAGCGCCACGTACCTCGACCCGTACATCACGTCCGCGTGGAACGCGTACACGTCGAAGACGCTGACCGTCGTCCCGTTCGGCGACCAGCCGAACCTCAAGTACTTCGGGCGGACCAGCGGGAACGTCATGCGGTTCACGAACGCCTCGGGCGCACAGGTCGCGTCGTTCACCAAGCCCAGCAGCGCCGACGTCTGGGGCTGCGACGGCAACCTGCACGCGCCGAACGACCAGGTCGTCGGGCCGATCGCCCGCACGCTGTGTGCGGCGCTCAACCGCGGGACGCTCGGCACGATCGACACGCAGCCGAGCACCAACGCGGCCGACTTCTACAAGAGCAACCCCACCAACCAGTACGCCAAGGCGATCCACGCCGCGATGGCCGACGGCAAGGCGTACGCGTTCGCGTTCGACGACGTCGGCGCATTCGAGTCGCTCGTGCACGACGGGGACCCGCGCTCGGCCGGCCTGGTCCTCAGCCCGTTCACCGGAGGCGGCACGGGCGGCGGCGGTGGCGGTGGCGGCGGGACGACCGCCGGTGCGTTCGTCAACGCCAACGGCATGTGCCTGGACAACGACAACCGGAGCACGACCAACGGCAACAAGATCCAGATCTGGGGCTGCAACGGCACGGTCGCTCAGCAGTGGTCGTTCGTCGAGGCGGGCAGCACGCTGCGCGTGCAGGGCAAGTGCCTCGACATCGCGGGCGGCGCCACGGGCAACGGCACCAAGGTCCAGCTCTGGGACTGCAACAGCACGGGTGCTCAGGTGTGGATCCCGCAGTCGAACGGGTCGTACCGCAACCCGCAGTCCGGCCGGTGCCTCGACATCCCCAGCGGGTCGACGACCGCCGGCACGCAGGTGCAGATCTGGGACTGCAACGGCAGCGGCGCGCAGCGGTGGACGCTGCGCTGACGGTGCACGCGCGCGGCGACGGGGAGGGCGTCGCGCTGAGCGCACCACGTCGACGGTGACCGGTCTCGACCGGCACCCACGACACCAGGAGGCCGTCCCGCGTCGTGCGGGGCGGCCTCCTGGGCGTCCGGCGCGTGGTGGGACGTCCACAGGGTGAGCGCTTTCCCCTTCTTTCCGCGTCCCCCTTGCGGCACCCCGTGACGGCTGGGTAGGAATGACCTGGTCGCGCGATTGAACCGATTCAGACCCTCGCGCAGCCCGTCCGACCCGGCTCTCAACGACGAGACACGAAGGTGACGCATGCGCCCCACCCGTCCCCGGACACCCCTGCCCGAGCCCGCACCCGAACCCACGCCCGGCGCTGCGCCCGCCTCGTCCGCCCACGACCTGCGGCGTGCCCACGCCCGCCGTCGCGCGGCTGCCGCCGTCGGGTTCACCACCGCCCTCGCGACCGGCACGCTCGCAGCCGTCGCGCTGCCCGCGCACGCGGCCGATCCCGCCACCTGGAAGTTCGACCTCGGCACCGCGACCAGTCCGGTCGCCGACGGCTACCGCCAGGTCACGGAGGCGACCCGCTACGACGCGTCGACAGGCTTCGGCATCGTCCCCGCCGACGGCGTCACTCCCATCTCCCGTGACCGTGGCACGACCGACGCCGCCGACCGCGACTTCGTCCTCGCGACGGCCTGGTCGTTCGTCGTCGACGTGCCGAACGGCACCTACGACGTGACGGTCCGCTCGGGCGACCTGCTCGCCACGTCGAGCACGACCACGACCAACCTGACGCTCGAGGGCGCGACGGCCGGGACGCTCAAGACCAAGCAGGTCGCGGCCGAGGGCACGTGGCGCACGACGGTCGCCGACGGCCAGCTCACGCTCGGCGTGACCGGTGCGGGCGCGGGCGGCTACGTCAACGCGGTCGTGGTCACCGCCGTCGCCGTCGAGCCCGGGCCGGACCCCGACCCCGAGCCCGAGCCGGACCCGACGATCGCCGCGCCCACCGCGCTGCGGCTCGCGCACGTCGCCCCGGGATCGGCCACGCTGCGCTGGAACGAGGTCGCGGGCGCGACCGGCTACGTGCTGACGCGCGCCGACGCGCTCGCCGGCCCGTACACCGAGGTCGCGCGGACGACCCGCGACGTGTTCGCGACGGACGCGTCCGTCGACACGACCACGACGCACTGGTACCGGGTGCAGACGCTGACCGCGACGGGCGCGTCGGTCCCGTCCGCGGCCGCCGTGAGCAGCCTCGCGGGCGACGGCGTCCCCGACCCGACGCTCCCCGCCGACGGGGTGCTCGCGTTCGACCTCGGCAGCGGGGCGCTCGTCCCGGGCAGCACGCGCCTCGACGCCACGAGCGCGTACGGCCCGACGGCCCGCGCCGGGTTCGTCGACCCGTCGCAGGTCACCGCGACCGACCGCGGCACGGCCGACGCGCTGCGCTCCGACTTCGTCACGGTCGGCGACACCGAGCTCGTCGTGGACCTGCCGGCCGGCGACTACACGGTCGACCTGGTCGCGGGCGACACCACGGAGGCGTCGGAGATCGCGATCACCGCCGAGCAGATGGCGAAGGTCGCGACGACCGCGAAGCCCGCCGGGCAGTTCCTCGAGATGTCGTTCGACATCGCGGTCGTCGACGGGCAGCTCAACCTCGACTTCGCGGGGACCGCCCCGAAGCTCAACGCGCTCACCATCCGGCAGCAGTCGCCGCGCACCGCGGGTCCGAAGCCGACGGTGTGGGTGACCGGCGACTCGACGGTGCAGTCGTACACGGCGGACTACGCGCCACAGGCCGGCTGGGGCCAGATGATCGACCGCTACCTGTCGGACGGCGTGGTCGTCGACAACCGCGCGATCGGCGGCCGCTCGTCGAAGAACTTCATCAGCCAGGGCCGGCTCGACGAGGTGCTGCGGCTGATCAAGCCGGGCGACTACCTGTTCGTGCAGTTCGGCCACAACGACAACTCGTACGGCGTCGACGACCGGTACGCGGCGCCCGCCGACTACCGCGAGTACCTGCGCACCTACGTCGACGGTGCGCGGCAGCGCGGCGCGACGCCCGTGCTCGTGACGCCGGTGTCGCGGCGCTCGTTCGACGCGACGACGGGCCGGTTCAACGTCTCATTCCCCGAGTACGTCGCTGCCGCCACGGCGCTGGCCGCCGAGACGGGCACGCCCCTCGTCGACCTGTCCGCGTCCAGCCGCGCCTACCTCGACGAGATCGGGCCGGAGGCCGCCAAGGCGGTGTTCCTGCACGTCCCCGCGGGCGTGTACCCGGGGCGGCCCGCGGGCACGGTCGACGACACGCACTTCCAGGAGTACGGCGCGATCCAGATGGCGCGGCTCGTCGCGACGGACGTCGCCGCGCTCGACGTGCCGCTGGCCGGTGAGGTCGAGGGCTTCGAGCCGCCGGCCGCCGTGCCGGACGCGCCCGCGGGCGTCGTCGCGGGCAACGTCTCCAACGCGGGCGTGCAGCTCACGTGGACGCCCGTCGAGGGTGCGGACGTCTACCGCGTCTACCGCAAGGACGCGGCGGCCGGTGACGACGCGTACGCGCTGGTCGCGACGTCGACGCTCGCGCAGGCGGCCGTCGGCGGGCTCGTCGAGGGTGCGTCGTACGACCTGCGCGTCACGGCGGTGAACGGTCGCGGCGAGTCCGCGCCGAGCGCCACGGTCCGCGTCACGACGAAGGCCGCGCTGTACAAGTTCGACGTGCAGCTCGCCGGCTCGCCCGTCATGCCGGGCTACGTCGAGGTCAACCAGAACAGCCGCTACACGCCCGAGACCGGGTGGGGCTGGCTCGACCCGACGGGCATGGGTGGTCGCGACCGCGGCACGAACTTCCCGACGCCGCCGAACGACCTCCAGCGGGACTTCCTGCTGCCCGGGCCGCAGCACGTGCTCGCGGTCGACGTCCCCGACGGCTCGTACGCGGTCAAGACCTACAACGGCGACTGGATCGGCACGTCGCGCTCGAACGTGCAGATCGAGGGCAAGGACTGGGGCGCGTCGAACGCGGGCGCCGGGGCCGTCTCCGAGAAGGTCAGCCAGCCTGTGCTCGTCACCGACGGTCAGCTCTCGATCGTCATGACGGGCTCGTCGTCGCGGCTCAACGGCGTCGAGATCACGCCGCTGCTGCTCGCCCCGCAGGACCTCGTGCTCGACGGGGTGTCGATCGACGGCGCGGCTGTCTCGGTCGCGCTGTCGTGGACGGGCACCGACGACTCCGCCGGCTACCGGGTGTACCGGCAGGCGTCCGGGGCCGCGGCTCCGGTCGCGATCGGCGAGACGATCGACCCCGCGTTCGTCGACACGGCCGCCGACGTCGGCCTCGCGTACCGGTACCACGTGGTCGCGCTCGACCCGTCGGGGGCCGAGTCCGTGCCGACCGACGTGCTCGACGTGACGACCGTCGACCCGTCCGTGCCCGTCGCGGGCGTGCCGTTCCCGGTGACGCTCGGCGCGGTCAACAAGAACGACGTGACCGTGCGCTGGTCGCCCGTCGACGGCGCGCTGTTCTACCAGGTGTACCGGTCGGAGTCGGTGAGCGGGCCGTACGAGCTCGTCGGGCGGGCGTCGACCGCGTCGTACACCGACACGACGGTCCTGACGACGATCGCGTACTCGTACCGCGTCGCCTCGGTGAACGCGGGCGGCGTGTCTGCGCAGTCGCTCCCCGTGACGTCGCCCGCCGTCACGACGCTGTCGCGGCAGTCGGAGCGGCTCGACCGGTCGCCCGTCGCGGTCGCCGTCGACGGCGGCGTCTACGTCGGCTGGCGCATGCTCGGCACGGACCCGGAGTCGATCGGGTTCCACGTGTACCGCGACGGCCGGCGGATCACCGGCGCACCGATCGGCGGCTCGACCAACACGCTCGACGCGGGCGGCACCGCGGCGTCGACCTACCGCGTGAGCAGCGTCGTCGACGGCATCGAGCGCTGGGCCACCCCCGAGTTCCGGCCCTGGTCCGAGCAGCACCTCGACGTTCCGCTCGACAAGCCCGCCGACGCGTACGCCAAGGACGGCCAGCCGTACACGTACAACGCCAACGACGCGTCCGTGGGCGACCTCGACGGCGACGGACAGTACGAGATCGTCGTCAAGTGGGACCCGTCCAACTCGAAGGACAACTCCCAGGCCGGCTACACGGGCAACGTCTACCTCGACGCGTACGAGCTCGACGGCACCCGCCTCTGGCGGGTCGACCTGGGCCGCAACATCCGCGCCGGTGCGCACTACACGCAGTTCCAGGTGTTCGACCTGGACGGCGACGGGCGCGCCGAGGTCACGGCGAAGACGGCCGACGGAACCGTCGACGGGGTGGGCGGCGTCATCGGCGACGCCCGCGCCGACTACCGCAACTCCAGCGGCTACGTCCTCACCGGACCGGAGTTCCTCACGGTCTTCGACGGGCGCTCGGGTGCCGCGGTCGACACCGTCGACTACACGCCGCCGCGCGGCGACGTCTCCGCGTGGGGCGACGCCTACGGCAACCGCGTCGACCGGTTCCTCGCCGGCGTCGCGTACCTCGACGGCGAGCACCCGTCGCTCGTCGTCAGCCGCGGCTACTACACGCGCACCGTCATCGCGACGTACGACTTCGACGGCGCGCAGCTGGTGCAGCGGTGGGTGTTCGACTCCGACGTCGAGGGCGACCGGTACAAGGGCCAGGGCAACCACAACCTGTCCGTGGCCGACGTCGACGGGGACCAGAAGGACGAGATCGTCTTCGGCTCCATGACGGTCGACGACGACGGCGACCCGCTGTACGTCACCGGTCTCGGGCACGGCGACGCGCTGCACGTGTCCGACCTCGACCCGTCGCGCGACGGGCTGGAGGTGTTCGCGGTGCACGAGGAGGCGCCGTCGTCGAAGGGCATCGGCGCGACGTTCCGCGACGCCCGCACGGGTGAGGTGCTGTGGTCGATGCCGGCGGCGAAGGACACGGGCCGGGGCGCCTCGGCGGACATCGATCCGTCGCACGACGGCGCGGAGTCGTGGGCCGTCGTCGACACCGGCGAGTGGAACTCGCGCGCCGGCCAGCTCCGGGCCGCGGACGGGACGCTGATCGGGACGTCGATCCCGGCGGCGAACTTCCTCACCTGGTGGGACGGCGACCTCCTGCGGGAGATCACCGACCACGACTGGGACGCCACGACGACCACGGGCGTGCCGACGATCGCGAAGTGGTCGCCGTCCGCCGGGGCCGCCACGGAGATCTACCGCGCGACGGGGACGCTGTCGAACAACGGCACCAAGGGCACCCCCGCCCTGCAGGCCGACCTGTTCGGCGACTGGCGCGAGGAGCTCGTCACCCGGCTCGCGGACTCGTCCGCGCTGCGCATCGCGACGACCGTCGACGTCACCCAGCACCGGCTGCGCACCCTGCAGTCCGACCCGGTGTACCGGCTCGGCGTCGCCTGGCAGAACACCGGCTACAACCAGCCGCCGCACACGTCGTACTTCCTCGGCGCGGGGATGACGACGCCGCCGGCACCGCGGCTCGCGCTCACGGGCGCGGACCCGGGGCCGGGGGAGCGGGTCCCCGGACCGGCCACCGGCGCGCCCGCTCGCGGGGCGCTGTCGTCGGACAACTGGGACGGCGACGGGACGTACACCGTGGCGCTCAACGTCTGGTGGGGGCAGAACGCCCACACCGTGACGCTCCTCGAGAACGGGGTCGAGATCGCCCGACGCGACCTCGTCGACGCCACGCCGTCCGCGCAGTCCGCCGCCTTCCAGGTGGCCGGCCGGGGCAACGGCACGTACGTCTACACCGCGGTGCTCACCAACCAGCACGGGTCGACGACGACCGCCCCGCTGACCGTCGTCGTGAGCAAGGCGAACCCGGCGACCCCGGTGCTGAGCCACGACAACTGGGACGGCGACGGGACGTACACCGTCACGACCAACCTGTGGTGGGGCACCAACGCGACCGAGTACCGGCTCTACGAGGACGGCGTCCTCGTCGACGCGCAGGCGCTCGTCGCGAACGGCGTCAACGCCCAGAAGGCCACGACGACCGTCACCGGCCGGGCCGTCGGGACGCACGTCTACCGCGCGGAGCTGTCCAACGCCGCCGGCACGACCAGCAGCACGGACCTGAAGGTGGTGGTCCGCCGCTGACGCGCTGGCGCGGGCGGGCCGGCTTGCTGACACCGGCCCGCCCGTGCTCTCACCGCTCGACGCCCCGCCCCGATCCGTCCGGGTGGGGCGTCGGCGCGTCCGAGGTGCCCCGTACGGTGTCCGCATGACGACGACCGAGCAGCTGCAGTTCGACACGACGATCGGCGTGGAGGTCAAGGGCGAGACCTGGAGCTGCGTCGAGATCCCTGGCTCGGCGGAGTTCTTCGGCACCGGCAAGACGGTCCGCGTCGACGCGACCGTCGACGACGTCGTGCTGGAGAACGTCGGCGCGATGGTCACGGGGACCGGCGGGCACATGGTGTCGCTGAGCGCGAAGGTGCGCAAGCGTCTCGGCAAGGACGTCGGCGACCCCGTCCGCGTCACGATCACGAAGCGCTGACGCGCACGGACGCCGACGACGGCGCCCGCGTCCACCGCGCCCCGCCCGGCTCCTTGCCGGCCTGACGACGCGACAACGGCTCGAGAGCGCGACACGGATGTCGCAGTCTCGAGCCGTTGTCTCCGCTCAGAGCGGGCGATGTGGCCGGGCGCCGACGTCGCCGATCGCGACGGCCGGCCGACCGGCGGGTCAGACGCGGACGACGACCTTGCCGCGGACGTGGCCGGACGCGCTCGCCTCGTGCGCCGCAGCGGCGTCGGCCAGGTCGAACACCTGCGCGACCTCGACCCGCACCTTGCCCTCGTCGATCAGCGCGCCCAGCGCCGCGAGGTCCGCGGAGTCCGGGCGGACCCAGACGTAGTGGCCGCCGAGCTCGTCGCGGGCCTTGGCGTCGACGATCGAGGCGATCGTGCCGCCGTCCCGCAGCAGCGCCGGGGCGGTCTCGACCGCGTCCGGGCTGCCGTAGTCGAGGACCACGTCGACACCGTCGGGTGCGATCGCGCGGACCCGCTCGACGAGCCCGTCGCCGTAGGTCACCGGCTCGGCGCCGAGGCCACGCAGGAACTCGTGGTTCGACTCCGACGCCGTCCCGACGACCGTCGCGCCGAGCGCCTTCGCGATCTGCACCGCGAACCCGCCGACGCCGCCCGCGGCGGCGTGCACGAGCACCGTCTGGCCGGCCGTCACGCCGCTGCGCCTGATCGACTGGTACGCCGTGAGCCCGGCCAGCGGGACCGCGGCGGCCTCCTCGAACGAGAGGCTCGACGGCTTGGGCGCGAGGGTCCGGACCGGCGCGGACACGTACTCGGCGAACGTCCCGCCGTGCACCCAGTCCTTGCGGACGTAGCCGAACACCTCGTCGCCGACCTGGTACTCGGTGGTGTCGAGGCCGACGCGCTCGACGACGCCCGCCACGTCCCAGCCCGGGACGACGGGGAAGTGCACGTCCATGATCTGGTCGAGGTAGCCCTCGCGGACCTTCCAGTCCACCGGGTTCACCGATGCGGCCCGCACACGGACCAGGACCGTGTCGGCGCCGACCTTGGGGGTCGGCTGGTCGGTGAGCTCGAGGACGTCGCTGCCGCCGTAGCGGGAGTAGGTGATCGCACGCATACGAGTCCCAGCACCACCCCCGTCGCACCTATTCCACACACCCCGGTCGGCATCGCCGACGTCACACTCCGACCCACCGCACCCGGCCGACCGGTGCGACGCCCTCAAGGCGCGGCCGGAGGACGCCGATCTCCCCGGTGGTCGCCCCGGGCGCGACGCACGGCGGTGGGAGTGAGGACGACGTGACCGGCTACAGCTGGATCTCCGTGGACATGCGGGCTCTCGCGCGCCCGTCGGAGGAGACGCACCGACGCTTCCTCAACAAGCTCAACTTCGAGCCGGGGTGGAGGGAGGACATGCCGACGCTGGCGTGGACGCTGTCCGAGCCGGGGCGTCCTGACTGGGTGTCGACGATCGAGCTGGCACGCCTGGTGTCCGATCGGACGCGCGCGGTCCTCGAACCGCTGCTCGGCCCGGAGGACCGGGTGCAGTGGCTCCCCGCGACGCTCACCACGTCCGAGGGTGAGGCGCTGCCGTACTGGGTCATGCACTTCCCCGAGCCGTTCGACCCCTACGACGAGCGCAGGACCGTCCGCGGACCGAGCGGGCTCCCCCTTCCGGGCGGTGCTGTCGTGTCGCGTGCCCGGACGGCGGGTCACGACGTGGTAGCGCCGCCGCTCGAGGTGAGCTCTCTCTTCGTGAGCGACCGGGTGCTCATGGCGATGCTCGACGCGCGCCTCACGGGCTGGGACTGCAGGATCGCGACCGTCGCCTAAGACGGTTCCGGGGCGTCGCGGGGGACGATCGCGAACGGCCACGGGTGGCGGCGGAGGGCCGGGCGGAGGTGGCCGACCTGCGCGAGCGCCGTGGCGACGAAGGCGGTCGCGACGAGGGCGAGCGCGCCCGTGACGACGAGGCCCGCGCGCACGCCGAGCCACTCGGTGAGCCAGCCCTGCAGCAGCCCCCCGAGCGCGTGCCCGCCGAGCAGCAGCGGCGAGTAGAGCGCGAGGACGCGCCCGCGGACGGGCTGGTCGGCGGTGAGCTGGACGAGGGTGTTGGCCGCCATGAGGAACAGCAGCGTCGCGCCGCCGACGACGGCGAGCATCACGAGGAAGACGGCGTGCGTCGGGGACAGGGCCGCGAGCGCCTCGGTGACGGCGAACAGCCCGGACGCGACGACGACGTTGCGGGTCCGCAGCCGCAGGAACCGCCCGCCGAGCACGACGCCGACGAACGCCCCCGCGGCGCTGACGGCGTTGTAGAGCCCGAACCCGGCGGCGCCGGTGTGCCACACGTCCTGCGCGAACGCGGTGAGGACGACGGGTCCGTTCATCCCGAGCGCGCCCATCAGCCCGGCGAGCGCGATGACCCAGGCCAGTCGCGGCCGGTCGAGCACGTACCGGATGCCCTCGCGCACCTGGCCGCGGGCGCGGGGGACGCGTGGCGCGGGGTGCAGCTCGCGGGTGCGCATCGACGCGACGATCGCCACGACGCACAGCGCGACGACCCCGTTCACGGTGAACGCCCAGCCCTCGCCCCAGTGCGCGATGACGAACCCGGCGGCGGCCGGCCCGAGCAGCCCGCCGGCCTGCCCGATCGCGTTCATGGTGCTGACGGCCTTCTGCAGCCCCTGGTCGCCGACGATCTCGCTGACGAGCACCTGGCGCGACGGCTGGTCGACGGACGCGACGACCCCGAGCAGCACCGCGACGACGTAGAGGTGCCAGACGGCGACGACACCCGTGAGCGTGAGGACGGCGAGCACCGCGGCGAGCACGGCGTTGGCGACCTGCGCGACCTCGACGAGGCGACGCTTGTCGTACCGGTCGGCGAGCAGCCCGCCGAACGGACCGACGACGAGCATCGGCAGGAACTGGAGCGCGACGAGCACGCCGACGGCCGCGGACGACCCGGTGAGCTCGAGGACCAGCCAGTCGGTCGACATGCGGACCATCCACATGCCGGTGCCGCCCAGCAGCTGGGCGCCGAGCAGGAGGCGGAAGTTGACGAGGGACAGGACGCTGCGGCCCGACGAGCGCTCGCGGTCGTTCGTCGGCCCGCCGGGACGGTCGGCGGAACCCGTGGGGACGGTCCTTCCTCGGTCGATCGGACGTCGGTGCTCGCGTGTCAGGGCAGGCGCACGTGCTGCGGCCCGAGCTCGCCGACGGACGCGACGCCGAGCAGCGCCATGGTGCGGCGCACCTCGCGGGACAGGATCTCGGCCGCCCGGTCGACCCCGCGCTCGCCGCCGGCCATGAGGCCGTACAGGTAGGCGCGGCCGACGAGCGCGGCGCGCGCGCCGAGGGCGAGGGACGCGACGACGTCGGCGCCGGACATGACGCCGGTGTCGACCCAGACCTCGGTGCGGTCGCCGACGGCCTCGGCGACGTCGGGCAGCAGGCGCAGCGGGACGGGTGCGCGGTCGAGCTGGCGGCCGCCGTGGTTGGACAGGACGATCGCGTCGGCCCCGGCGTCGGTGACCCGGCGCGCGTCGTCGACGGTCTGGATGCCCTTGATGATGAGCGGCCCGTCCCACGAGGCGCGGAGCCACTCGAGGTCGGCGATCGTCATGGTGGGGTCGAAGAGCTTGTCGAGGAGCTCGGCGACGGTGCCGTCCCACGTGGACAGGGACGCGAACGTCAAGGGCTCCGTCGTGAGCAGGTTGACCCACCAAGCAGGGTGGGTCGCGGCGTCGAGGACCGTCTTGACGGTGAGCGCGGGCGGGATCGAGAAGCCGTTGCGGGCGTCGCGCAGGCGCGCGCCGGCGACCGGCACGTCGACGGTGAGCATGAGGGCCTCGAACCCGGCGGCCTTGGCGCGGGCCATGAGGTCCTCGCCGGCGGAGCGGTCCTTCCAGACGTAGAGCTGGAACCACTTGCGCGCGTCGGGTGCGGCGGCGGCGACGTCCTCGATCGACGTCGTGCCCATCGTGGACAGCGCGTAGGGGATGTCGCGGCGCTCGGCGACGCGGACCACGGCGCGCTCGCCCTCGTGGTGCATCATCCGCGTGAAGCCGGTGGGGGCGAACGCGAACGGCTGCGCGGAGGGCTTGCCGAGGAAGTCGGTGGTCGTGTCGACGCCCGACACGTCGTGCAGGATCGACGGCTGGAACTCGAGGTTGCGGAACAGCGACCGCGCGCGGCGCAGGCTGATCTCGGCCTCGGCGGCGCCGTCCGTGTAGTCGAACACCGACCGCGGCGTGCGCCGGCGCGCGACCGAGCGGAGGTCGGCGATGGTGAGGGCGTCGGCCAGGCGCCGGTCGGTCGCGTTGAGCGTGATCGGCTTGGGCCGCAGCAGCGGCTTGAGCTCGGACCACGACGGGATCTGGCGTTCGGTCACCGGGGGACTCCTGGGCGCGTCGTCGGGCTGCACGGAGGTGGGGCTGCACGGAGGTGGGGCTGCACGGAGGTTCGGGCTGACGGAGGTGCGGGTGCGGTGCTCCCGAGGCTACGGCGCCTCGGTCGCGCTGTCTCCGGATCGCCGGTAAGCGCTCACCGGCGACCCTTTGAAACGATACACGCCACGTCCCGCCCGGTCACCAGGCGAGTTGCGCAACTCGCCCGACGCTCCCGTAGCGTGGTGGACAGCCACCCGGTGTGGCGTGCGGCACAACGGCTTTGTAACGTTTCACGGCGAACCGTTGACACGGCTGCGAGGGCTCACCTACCGTCCGGAATGCGCTTTCACTGACCGAGCAAGGAGGCTCACCGACGATGAAGCGATCCCTCTGGAAGATCACCGCCGTCGCGGCGGTCGCCGCACTTTCCCTCACCGCCTGCGCCTCCGGCTCGGGTGACGACGACGCCCCCAGCACCGACCCGACCGCCCCCGTCACGATCAACTTCACGTGGTGGGGCAACGACGACCGGGCCGCGCGCTACCAGGAGGCGCTCGACCTGTTCAAGGAGCAGTACCCGTACATCACGGTGCAGACCAGCTTCGCCGCGTTCCCCGACTACTGGACGCAGCGCTCCACCGAGGCCGCGGGCCGCAAGCTGCCCGACGTCATGCAGTTCGACCTGTCCTACCTGCGCGAGTTCAACCAGAACGGCCAGCTCCTCGACCTCGCGAAGTACGTCGACGACGGCTCGATCGACCTGTCCGGATACGACGAGACCCTCACGGAGTCCGGCGTGCTCGACGGCAAGACGATCGGCATCCCCACGTCCACGAACACGTTCGCGATGTTCCAGAACCCCGCCGTCATCAGCGCGACCGGTGCGGAGTTCCCGGACGACGCGGACTACACGTGGGAGGACTACAACGACTTCATCGCGCAGGCCTCGTCGGCCGGCGTGAAGACCGCGGACGGCTACCAGCTCTACGGCGCCGTCGACTACACGGGCACGTTCTGGTTCTTCATCCAGTGGCTGCTGCAGAAGGGCGTCACGCCGTTCGAGGACGACGGCACGTTCGGCTTCGACGAGGACGACGTCGTCGAGTTCCTCGACCTGACGGCCGACCTGCGCGCCGACAAGGCCGTCTACCCGATCGACCGCGGCACGTCGCTGCTCCCCAAGGGCGGCTTCACGGTCAACGAGTCCGCGACCGAGATGAGCTGGGACAACTTCCTCGCCGCCTACGTCGCCGACTCCGGCACGCAGGACATCGCGCTCGCGCAGATCCCGTCGGTCGAGCCCGGTGAGAAGCACCTCTTCTTCAAGCCGTCGATGCTGCTGTCGGCCGGCGCGAACACCGAGCACCCCGAGGCCGCGGCCACGCTCATCAACTTCCTCCTCACCGACCCCGAGGTCGGCCGGATCTTCGGCACCTCGAAGGGTGTCCCCGCCGACGAGGAGCAGCGCGCCGCGGTCGAGACCGAGGAAGGCAGCGTCGACGCCCGCGTCATCGCCTACGAGGAGGCGGTGACCGAGCAGGTCACCGAGTCGACCCCGATCCCGGTCAAGGGCTTCGGCACCATCGAGGCCAAGTGGAAGACCCTCGGCGAGGAGCTCGCCTACGGCACCATCACGCCGGAGGACTTCGCGTCGCAGTGGTTCAGCGAGGCGGAGATCGCGACCTCCTGAGCCGACCGGCACCCCGCCCGCACCATCCTCGCGGGCGGGGTGCCCACCGGCGGCCCGCACGAGGCCGCCAGCGGAACCCGCTCACCGACGAACGGAACGACCCGTGACCCTCACCGCCGAGGTGACCACGCCTCCCGCCACCCCCGCGCCGCCGCCGGGGACCGCGCGCAAGCGCCGCCAGGCCGCCGAGACCCGTGCCGGGTACGCGTTCCTCGCGCCGTGGCTGCTGGGCTTCTTCCTCCTGACCGCCGGACCGATGCTCGCGTCGCTCTACCTGGCGTTCACGAACTACAACCTCTTCGCGCCGCCCGAGTTCACGGGCCTCGAGAACTTCCGGCTCCTCTTCAAGGACCCGAGCTACCTCAAGGCGTGGCAGGTCACCGGGACGTACGTGCTCTTCGGGACGCCGAT
The DNA here is from genome assembly GCF_003851725.1 of Cellulomonas algicola. GTDB lineage: Bacteria > Actinomycetota > Actinomycetes > Actinomycetales > Cellulomonadaceae > Cellulomonas > Cellulomonas algicola. The sequence continues at coordinate 26,022 of NZ_BHYL01000225.1, forward strand.
CAAGCTCATCGCCGCGCTCGCCGTCGCGATGCTGCTGAACAACCGGCGCCGCGGCAAGGGCTTCTACCGGTCGTCGTTCTACATGCCGTCCCTCGTCGGGGCGTCCGTGTCGATCGCCATCGTCTGGAAGGCGATGTTCATCGACAACGGCATCGTCGACCAGATCGGCCAGTTCTTCGGCGCCCCCGCCGGCGGCTGGGTCGGCGACCCGAACCGCACGATGCCGATGCTGATCCTGCTGACCGTCTGGCAGTTCGGCGCGCCGATGGTCATCTTCCTCGCGGGCCTCAAGCAGATCCCGAACGAGCTCTACGAGGCCGCGTCGGTCGACGGCGCCGGGCCGGTGCGCAAGTTCCGCAACATCACGCTGCCGATGCTGTCGCCGGTCATCTTCTTCAACCTGCTGCTCGAGACGATCCACGCGTTCCAGATCTTCGCGTCGGCGTTCATCATCTCGAACGGCACCGGCGGCCCGGCGCGGTCGACGCTCTTCTACACGCTCTACCTCTACCAGCGCGGTTTCCAGGACTTCCGGATGGGCTACGCCGCGGCGATGGCCTGGGTCCTCGTCGTCGTCATCGGCCTCATCACCGTGCTCTTCTTCCGCAGCTCGAAGTTCTGGGTGCACTACTCCGGGGAGGGCAAGTGACCACGATCGCCGCGACCCCCAGCGGTCCCGTCTCCACCGAGCACAGCGACCAGCTGCGCCGTCAGCACCGCACGCGCGAGCGCGTCAAGGGCCTCGGCTTCCACGCCCTCGTCCTCGCGATCGTCGCCGTGATCCTGTACCCGGCCGTGTGGATGCTGTCCTCGTCGTTCAAGCCGAGCAGCGACATCGTCGGCAACGTCAGCCTCATCCCCGACGCCGCGACGTTCGCCAACTTCGCGAAGGCGCTCGACGGCATCGGCGGCGTGTCGTTCTGGACGTTCTTCACCAACTCGCTGATCCTCGCGGTCGGCTCCGTCGTCGGGATCACGCTGTCCTGCTCGGTGTCCGCCTACGCGTTCGCGCGGATCGACTTCCCGGGGCGGAACACCTTCTTCGCGCTCATGATCGGCACGCTCCTGCTGCCGTTCCACGTCGTCATCATCCCGCAGTACATCGTGTTCTCCCGGCTCAACCTGGTCGACACGTTCGTCCCGCTGCTGATCGGCAAGTTCCTCGCGGCCGAGGCGTTCTTCGTGTTCCTCATGGTGCAGTTCATGCGGAACCTGCCGCGCGAGCTCGACGAGGCCGCACGCATCGACGGCGCCGGCCACGTGCGGATCTTCACGTCGATCATGCTGCCGCTCATGAAGCCCGCGCTCGTGACGAGCTCGATCTTCGCGTTCATCTGGTCGTGGAACGACTTCTTCGGGCCGCTGCTCTACCTCAAGGACCCCGACCTGGCGACCATGCCGCTCGCCCTGCGGCTCTACGTCGACCAGACCACGACGTCCGACTACGGCGCCCAGATGGCCATGGCCGTGCTCGCGCTCGTGCCCGTGCTGCTGTTCTTCCTCGTGTTCCAGCGCTACCTGGTCGAGGGCGTCGCGACGCAGGGTCTCAAGGGCTGATGACGCGTGCGCAGCGGGGCGGTCCGGCTTCGGCGGGGCCGCCCCGACGTGCGAGCCTGGTGGCCATGACCGACGCCAGCACCGGCCGACCCGACGACGCGCACGCCGACGGCCCGTCCGACGACGACGTGCGGCCGCTCGCCGGTGACACGTCGCCGGCCGACGACGACGGCACGCGCCCCGACGACCGGGCGCTGCTCGGCGGCGGACGCGTGGGCCTGTTCGGCGAGTCCCTCACCGTCGGCCTCGCCGTCTCCGTGCTGTCGCTGCCGGTCATCACCGCGCTGCCCGCGCTCGCCGCGGGGATCGCGCACGTCCGCCGACACGTCGACGGGCGCCCCGACACCCTGCGCGACCTGTGGGACGACTTCCGGCTCGCGTGCCGCGGCGTCTGGCTCGTGTCCGTCGGGTCCGTCCTGCTGCTGCTCGTGCTCGCGTTCAACGTGAGCCTCGCCGGCACCGGCGTGCTCCCGGGCGGCACCGGCGTGCGCGTGATCTCGGTCCTCGTCGCCGTGCTGCTGCTCGTCGCGCTGCTGCGCGCGGCCGCCGGGTGGACGCCAGGGGCCGTCTGGCGCCTGGTCCTCCGCGACGCCGGGCGACGGACGGGCGACGACCTCACCGGCACGTTCCTGCTGGTCCTCGCGCTCGGGCTGTGCGGCGTCATCGTGTGGATGCTGCCGCCGCTCGTCGTCATCGTCCCGGGCCTCCTGGCGCTGGCCACCGTCGCCGTCGAGCATCGCGCCGTCGTCCGCCGCGGCTGACGTCGCGGAGCCGTCCCTCGCCGAGAGAGTGGATGTCGCCGCCTCGGCGCCCTGAGCGACGCGTGGCCCGGGCAGCCGCATCCATGCCACGCCACCACCTGCCACGGCGCGCGCGCCGCGCGCTCAGGGGCAGTCGCGCAGGATGCCGTCGATGACGCGGGCGCGGTCCGTGCCGCGGCCGATCGCCTCAGCACGGGCATCGAGCCGGCGCCTGAGGTCGGGCGTGAGCGACGTGCACCTCCCCGCGAGGCAGCGGCGCAGGGCCTGGAGCGACCAGTACTCGTTGAACGGCTTGCGGTCGGACAGCGCCTGCTCGGCCACGCGCGCCACCGCGGCCGTGTCGGGACGGGCGTAGAGGGCGCAGGCGGCGACCAACCGCAGCCCGAGGTCGGGCGAGCCGAGCAGCGGAGTCACGTCGACCGTCGAGGTGCTCGCGACGCGGACGATCTCGCGCGCGAGGTCCTCCATCGCGCGCGTGCGCTCCGGGCCCCGGGGCACCGTCCAGCGCACGGTCTTGTAGCGCTCCGCCAGGTCGTGGAGCTCGTCCGGGAGCCCTGGTCGCGCGGCCCGCCCGGTGCTCGTGCCCGCGGGTGGCGCGTCGTCCGACGGGAGGCCGAGCGGGACGTCGAACGCGACGTCGCCCGGCGGGTGGCCCGGACCGGGGCCGACCGGCGACGGGCGGCCCCCCGTCGAGCCGACGCCGCGCTGCTCGAGCGCGTCGAGCCGGCCTCGGACCTCCTCGAGCCCGTCGCGCGCCGCCGCGAGCCCTTCCATGACCTCGGTGCTGTTGTACGTGGCGTCGTCCGCCTGGTGCTTCGCCTGCTCGGCGGTGCCCTTGGTCTGGCGGACCGCGCGTCGCAGGTCGGAGACGACCTCGTTGTCGCCGATCCGGAGGCGCGGGAACCGCCCGTCGACCGCGGTCATCGTGAGGAACACGGCGACGAGCAGCAGCGCGGCCGCCCCGACGCCGTTGTCCGTCCGGAAGACGGCGACCGCGCCGACGACGCCCGCGACCGCGGCGAGCCCGCCGGCGCCCCACCGCGCGACGACGGGGATGTCGCCCGGCAGGTCCTCCTCGTCGGTCGCGGGAGCCGGCGGCTCGTCGTCCTCGCGGGCTGCTCGCTCGGGGAGCGCCGGCGAAGCCGCCGTGCCGGTCTCGCGCGGGTCCGAAGGTCGGCGGACGGCTCCGGGCATCTGGCGCACCTCCCGCACCTCGCTGGTCCACCTGCTCGACGAGCCTTCGCACCGATGCTCCCGCTCACTCCCGCGACGCGCACGCTGCGGCGAACCCGGCCGTCGCGGTCGAGGCCGAGAGGGTGGGCAGGGAGTGTCGCGGGGGAGCGACAAGGCCCCGGGACGGCGACACGGATGTCGCGGTCTCGGGGCCTTGTGTCTTTCTCGGCGTGCGGGGTCGGCCGGGTCGCCGCCCGGCCTCGTCAGACGCGGGTCAGCGTGACGGGGAGCGCCAGCCAGGACTCGGGGGCGAGGGTCAGGACCGTGCGGCCGGGCTCGGCGGACGTGACCGGGGCGTCGACCTCGGACACGTGCTCGGCGATGACCTGGGCGGCGTGGTCGGGGCCCTCGACGGCGGCTTCGTGGTCGGCGGTGACCTGCACGCCGCGGTCGAGCGTGAGCGTGACGCCGGGGTGCGACAGCTCGACCTCGACGGGCTCGGCGGACCGGTTGACCAGGAACACGGCGCCCTCGGTGCCGTCGAGCGTCGCGGCCGCCGTGACGACGGGGACGTCGCCGTGCTGGGCGGTCGTGACGGTCGGGGCGGTGACGCGCAGGTCGAGCGCGGTGCCGCGGGCCAGGCGCGCGGTCGTCGCGAAGGGCGCGAACGTCGGCTGGCGCCACGCGGGGCCGTCGGGCTCGGTCATGATCGGCGCGATGACGTTGACGAGCTGCGCGAGGCACGCGACGGGCACGCGGTCGGCGTGGTTGAGGAGCGTGACGAGCAGGTCGCCGACGACGACGGCGTCGAGCGCGGAGTAGACGTCCTCGATGATGCGCGGCGCGTCCCGCTGCAGCGGGAGGTTCTTCTCGCCGACGAAGCGCGACTGCAGGTACCAGACGTTCCACTCGTCGAACGAGATGGTGATCTGCTTGTCGGAGCGGCGGCGGGCGCCGACGGCGTCGGCGGACGCGACGACGCGGCGGATGAACCGGTCCATCGCGGTGCCGGAGCCGAGGAACGACGCGCGGTCGCCGTCGAGCTCCTCGTAGTACGCGTGCATCGAGATGTGGTCGACGACGTCCCACGTGTGCTCGAGGACGGTCCGCTCCCACTCCCCGAACGTGTCCATCTGCATCGACGACGAGCCGCACGCGACGAGCTCGATGGTGGGGTCGACGAGCTTCATGGCCTTGCCGGCCTCGGCGGCGAGCTTGCCGTACTCGTCGGCGGTCTTGTGGCCGATCTGCCACGGGCCGTCCATCTCGTTGCCGAGGCACCACAGGCGCACGCCGTAGGGCTTCTCCCGGCCGTTCGCGATGCGCAGGTCGGCCCAGCGTGAGCCGGCCTCGCCGTTGCAGTACTCGACGAGCGCAGCGGCGGCGGCGACCCCGCGGGTGCCGAGGTTGACGGCCATCATCGGCTCGATGCCCTCGCGCTCGGCCCACTGGAGGAACTCGTCGGTGCCGATGGTGTTGGGCTCGATCGTGCGCCAGGCGAGGTCGATGAAGGGCTTGCGCTCCTCGACCGGGCCGACGCCGTCCTCCCAGTTGTAGTTGGAGACGAAGTTGCCACCGGGGTAGCGGGCCATGGTGACGCCGAGCTCGTGCGTGAGGTCGGCGACGTCGCGGCGGAAGCCGTGCTCGTCGGCGGTCGCGTGACCGGGCTCGTAGATGCCGGTGTACACGGCGCGGCCGAGGTGCTCGACGAACGAGCCGAAGACGCGGCGGTCGATCGGCCCGACGCGGAAGTCGGGGTGGAGCAGGACGGTGGCGCGCTGGGACATCGGGCTCTCCTGGGATGGCGCCCGACGGCGGCGTCGGGCGGTTCGTGCAACGTTGTAGAACTGAGCCTAACCCGCGCCTGGCGCAGGGTGGAAGTCCCGCCGCCGACCGGCACGGATCGATTCGACGATCCTCGCCGACGATCAGCACAGATCGATTCGACGATGGTCCCAGACCCTGGCGCCCGCCCGCGCGCCGACCTAGGCTAGGACTCACGGAACGCGCTTTCCCGACACCGGTGCGACGTCGCACCGAGAGCAGAGGATCTTCGTGGTCGACCAGAACCCCACCGCCCCCCGTCCCGCCTCCAGCGCCAGCACCGTCGCGTCGCAGGGCGTCGTCCCGGACTTCGCGCCCGCACCGCCCGGAGAGCAGCGCCGGTTCGCGGTGGCCGGTACGGGTCACCGGGCGGGCATGTACGTCGCAGCGATCACCGGCGAGCACGCCGACGTCGCGACCCTCGTCGCGTGGCTCGACCCGAACCCCGGCCGCATCGACTACTACGACGCCGAGGTCGGTCGCGCGACCGGCCACGACGGGCCCGCGGGCCTGCCGCGGTACACGCCCGAGGGCCTCGAGAAGATGATCGAGGAGCAGCGCGTCGACACCGTCGTCGTCACGGCCCCGGACCACACGCACGCCGACCTCGTCGCGCGCGCGCTCGCCGCCGGCGCCGACGTCGTCGTCGAGAAGCCCCTGACCACCGACCGCGCGGGCTGCCGCCGCATCACCGGCGCCGTCGCCGACACCGGGCGGGACGTCGTCATGACGTTCAACTACCGCTACGCCCCGCGGAACTCCTCCTTGCGGCAGGTGATCCAGTCCGGCCAGATCGGCGAGGTCACGAGCGTGCACTTCGAGTGGGCGCTCGACACCGTGCACGGCGCCGACTACTTCCGCCGCTGGCACCGTGACAAGAAGAACTCGGGCGGCCTGCTGGTGCACAAGTCGAGCCACCACTTCGACCTCGTCAACTGGTGGCTCGACGACGTCCCGTCGCGCGTCTACGCGTCCGGCGGCCTCAAGTTCTACGGGGACCGCAACGCCGCCGCCCGCGGCCTCGCCCCGCGCCCGACGCGCGGCACCGGCACGTCCGGCGACCCGTTCGCGCTCGACCTCAACGACGACCCGCGGCTCAAGGCGCTCTACCTGGACGCCGAGCACCACGACGGCTACCTGCGCGACCAGGACGTCTTCGGCCCTGGCATCACGATCGAGGACAACATGGCCCTCGTCGTCGACTACCGCTCGGGCGCGACGCTCACGTACTCGCTCAACGCGCACAGCCCCTGGGAGGGGTACCGGGTCACCGTCAACGGGACCGAGGGGCGTGCGGAGCTCGAGGTCGTCGAGCGCGGGGCGGTGCTCGTCGGCGACGACGGCAAGGTCGTGCTCGACCCGTCCGCCACGCCCGAGGGGATCGCCGCCGGCGGGCTGCGGCCCGAGGGCGAGCGGCTGCTCGTGCAGCGGCACTGGGAGGCGCCCGTCGCGTACGACATCCCCGCGGGCATCGGCGGGCACGGCGGCGGCGACGCGATCCTGCTCAAGGACGTCTTCCGGCGGCACCTGCGCGTCTCGCAGGACGCGCTCGGCCGGCCCGCCGGGTACCTCGACGGGCTGCGCGCGGTCGCCGTCGGCATCGCCGCCAACCAGTCGCTCGTCACCGGGCTGCCCGTGCGCGTCGACGACCTGGACCTGGGCGTCGACCTGGCACGCGCGCCGCGCGAGGCCATCGCGTGACCGGGCCGGCGAGCAGCCCAGGAGCGTCCGGTGCGAGCGGGGCGATGCGCAGCACGCGGCTGCCGCGTCTCGACGAGCGCCCCTCGGTCGGCGCGCGGCACGACGTCGGCCGCGCCGTCGACGTCACCGCGGCGGGCACCACGCTCGCGCGCTACGTCTACGTCCCCGACGACGCGCAGCTCGAGAGCCCGCGCCCGTACGTGCACCCGCTCCGCACGCGCGGCGGCGACCTGGTGTCCGCGTTCCGCCCGTGGGACCACGTCTGGCACAAGGGCGTCTCCTGGTCGCTGCCCGTCGTGGGCGAGCACAACTTCTGGGGCGGCCCGACGTACGTGCACGGGCAGGGCTACGTGCAGCTCGACAACGACGGGTCGATGGACCACCAGGACCTGCGCGTCCTCGCCGTGGGCGCCGACCGCGTCGACCTCGCGCACACCCTCGCGTGGCACACGCAGGCCGGTGAGCACGTCGTCGACGAGGCCCGCGCGCTCGGGTTCGTCGTGCCCGCCGACCGGCCCGACGCGTGGGTCCTCACGTTCGCCACGACGATGACGAACGTGTCCGCGCACGACCTCACGATCGGCTCACCGACCACCCGGGGGCGCGAGAACGCCGGGTACGGCGGGCTGTTCTGGCGCGGTCCGCGGTCGTTCACGGACGGCGTCCTCGTGGCGCCCGACGGGACCGGCGGTGAGGAGCTGCGCGGCACGCGCCAGCCGTGGCTCGGGCTCGTCGGGCGGCACGACGACGTGGGCCGCGCGTCGACCGTCGTCATGGTCGACGGCACCGGCGAGGCCGACGGCGCGGGACCGCAGTGGTTCGCGCGCGTCGAGCAGTTCGGCTGCCTCAACCCGGCGCCGTTCTTCTCGACCGAGGTGCCCTTCGGGCCCGGCGGCACCGTGACGTTCCGGTACGCGGTCGTCGTCGCCGACGGTGCGTCGGACATCGAGCGGGCGGGCGCGCTCGCCGCGCTGGGCACGTCGGTCCTCGACGGTCCGGACGCCGGGCCGGCGGGACGCGCGGCGACGACGAGCGGCCTCCCGGTCGCCACGGCGGGCGGTCCGACGAGCGGCCTCCCGGCCGCCACGGCGGTCGGGTCGTCGTGAGCCTCCTGCCCGGCGGCGTCTCCGTCAGCCACCTGCGCGTCTACGACTGGCCCGCCCCCGACGGCGTCGGGCGCGCGGGGTCCGGGTCGCCGCACCTGCACACCGCGTCCGCGGAGGCGTACGTCGTCCTCGGCGGCTCGGGCGCGGTGCACACGCTCGGGCCGGACGGGTTCGTCGAGCACCGCCTCGCCGCGGGCGACGTCGTGCGCTTCGACCCGGGCGTCGTGCACCGCGCGGTCAACGACGGCGACCTCGAGGTGCTCGTCGTCATGGGCAACGCGGGGCTGCCGGAGGCCGGGGACGCCGTCCTCACGTTCCCGCCGGACGTGCTCGCCGACCAGGCCGCCTACCGGGCCGCCGCGCTGCTGCCGGGTCCGGGGGCGTCCGACGACGAGCTCGCCGCGGCCGCCCGCCGTCGCCGGGACCTGGCCCTCGAGGGGTACGCCGTGCTGCTCGACGACGTCCGCCGCCTCGGGCCGGCGCAGGCGTTGCGACCGCTCCACGAGGCCGCCGCGCGCCTGGTCCGCCCGTACGTCCCGCACTGGCAGGACCGCTGGACGCGGACGGTGCTGCACGAGACCGACGGCACCGCCCGCGCGCTCGAGGGGCTGGTCCGTGGGGCTGCCGGGCACCTCGCGTCGGCGCGCGTGCGCGAGGCCCGTCCCGACCCGGCGCCCCGCCGGTACGGCATGTGCGGCCGCCTGCAGACGTGGCCGCTCGGCTAGCCGGGTCTTGCCGCGCGGAGGCCGCGCTCCTACCGTCGCGAGGGTGAGCGCCGCAGCGATCGACGTCGACGGGCACCGGGTCGTGCCGCTCGAGCCCGGCACGTGGGACCTGTTCGCCGACCTCGCGGAGAAGCACAACGGCGTGTGGGGCGGGTGCTGGTGCACCTACTTCCACCTGTACCCCGACCCGACGGAGGAACGCCGCGCGGTCGGGCACCGCGAGTTCAAGCGGCAGCTCGTCCTGGCCGGTCGCGCGCACGCGGCGCTCGTGCTCGACGGTGACGCGGCGGTCGCGTGGGCGCAGTACGGGCCCGTCGACGAGGTCGCGAACATCCACCACCGCAAGCAGTGGGAGCGGGAGGCCGTGCGCCGACCGGACTTCCGGATCACGTGCCTGTTCGTGGACCGCGACCACCGGCGCAGCGGCATGGCGTCGGTCGCGGTGCGCGGGGCGCTCGCGCTGATCGCCGACGCGGGGGGCGGGCTCGTCGAGTCGTACCCGCACGACCTGCCGCCCGGGAAGAAGACGTCAGCGTCGTTCCTCTACAACGCGACGCGCACGATGTACGAGCAGCTCGGTTTCACCTACGACCGGCCCAAGGGTCAGGGCAACTGCGTGATGACGACCTACGTCGAGCCGGCCGTACCCGTCGGTTGAGCGGGACGGGCCGGGGCACTGCCGCCGATCCGCACGAGCGCCGCGCCGGCGACGGTGGACCCCAGGGCGCCCATGACCATGTCGCCGATGGTGTCGCCGTACGCGACGTAGATCGTCGGGTCGAGGTACGTGTGGCCGAGGTACTCGCCGATCTCCCACGCGACGCTCAGGGTGGTCCCGAGAGCCGCGGTGACCAGCACGGACGCCGCGCCGCGACCCTCCGCACGTGCTGTCCGCGGGTCCACGACGGCGCCCGTGCGCACCGCGAGCAGCAGGTGCGCCACGGCCGCGACCAGCCCGGTGACGACGAGGTGCATCACGACGTCGAGCCACGCCACCGCCTCGTACAGCCCGAGCACGCCGGCCCACGCCGACGCGAGCAGCCCCACGCCGTACGCCGCGTCGAGCCACGGCGGCACCCCGCCGAGCGGGGGGAGCGCCACCCCGCCGACGACCAGCACGAGCAGCGCCGCGTCGACCGGGCCGAGCGTCACGAGCGCGACCACGACGCTCACGAGCGCGAGCACCCGGACGGTGCCGCCGGGGCCCCGCAGCAGGTCGCGCACCGGCGGCCGGGCCGTGTGGTCGTCGCGCGTCACGTCGCCTCCGCCCCGGGCCGCGGCCCGTCCGATGTCGGGGTGACGCTACGGCGCCGGGCGGGTCACCGCGCGGTGGGGCGCTGGTCCTCGGCGCGACGGTCGCGCCGCGCTGACGTCGCCGGGGACGGGTCGAGGCGGGTGGTGCCGTCGCCGTCGGGGTCCGGGCGGAGGGGGAGGTCGCCGTCCGCCCGGTGCGGCGCGTCAGGAGCGGCGGCGGGCGCGGAGGATCGCGTCGTGCAGGACGACGGGCCGGCCCTCGGGGTCGACGGCGTCGCGCGGCCGGGCCTCGGCGGTGACGACCTCCCACTGCGCGGGGTCGAGCAGGGCCGCGACCTCGTCGGCGTCGGCGAACAGCTCCGGGACGTGCGGTCGCCGCATCGTGGTGCCGAGGTCCGCCGCGTGGTGCCCGACGACGAGCAGCGTGCCGCCCGGCCGCACGAGCGACGCCATCCGCGCGACCGCCGCGGGCCGCTGCGCGGGCGGCAGGTGGAGGTAGTGCGACGTGACGAGGTCGTACGGTGCGTCGTCCCAGCCGTCGTCGGACGTGATGTCGGCCTGCCGCCACGTGACGCGGTCGGTGACGCCGTGCTCGGCCGCGGTCGCCTCGCCGCGCGCGAGCCCGCCGGCGGCCCAGTCCGTCGCGGTGACGTGCCACCCGCGCTGCGCGAGCCAGACGGCGTCACCGCCCTCGCCCGCGGCGATGTCCAGCGCGCGGCCCGGGGGCAGGTCGCCGACCTCGTCGACGAGCGTGCCGTTGGGGCGGCCGGACCACTGCCGGGCGCCGGCGTAGCGCTCCTCCCAGAACTCCGGCGCGAACATCCCGGCGAGCTCGTCGGGCAGCTCGATGCCGTGCGTCGGGTCGACGTGCCGCCCGCCGTCGCCGCCGTGACCGTGCGCGGGCCCGTGCCGGTGCTCACGGCCGTGTCCGCCTGCGTGTCCGTCGCCGCTCGCACCGGCATCACCGTGCGGGGGACCGTCACCGTGCACATCGCTGGACGCGTCGTCCGTCACGGCCGTCCCGTCGACGCCGGCCTCCTCCCCGTGACGCTCGCGGTCGCCGGTGGCAGCGCGAGCGACGGCCGCCTCCGCGTCCTGCATCACCAGCCACGCGTTGACCTGCGCGCCCGCGGTCGCGCCGGCCGCCGCGGAGACGACGACGGTCGCGCGCAGGTCTGTCACGTTGCCCGCGACCCACACGCCGGGCAGCGTCGTCGCGCCGAAGGGGTCGGCGGGGACGGCGCGGCCGATCTCGTGCCCGTCGACGAGGAGCGGGACGGGGTGCAGTCCGAGGGGTGCGAGGTGCTCGGCGCGGGCGACCGTGCGCGTGCCGACGACGACGGCCCCCGCGGGCAGGGTCGCGCCGGACGCGAGCCGGACGGTGAGGTCGCCGGACGGGCCGTCGACGGCGGTCGCACGGTCGTCGACGAGCCGCACGCCGGTCGCCGCGAGCCGCGCGACGTCCTCGGGTGCGAGCGCGGGCGCGGTGTGCCGGACGAGCGTCACGTCGGCCGTCCACTGCCGCCAGAGCAGCGCGGCGTGCGCGGCCATGGGGTTGGTCCCGACGATCACGACGGCCCGGTCGCGCACCTCCCAGCCGTGGCAGTAGGGGCAGTGCAGGACGTCGGTGCCCCAGCGCTCGGCGACACCGGCGACGTCGGGGAGCTCGTCGCGGAGCCCGGTGGCGGACAGCACGGCGCGCGCGACGACGGAGCGGCCGTCGGCGAGCTCGACCGTGAACGTGCCGTCCTCCTGGTGCACGGCCCGCACCTCGCCGGGCTCGACGTGCACGCGGTACCGCGCGACCTCCGCGCGGCCTGCGGCCAGCAGCTCGAGCGGCGGGGTCCCGTCGCGCGTGAGCATCCCGTGCGCGTGCGCCGCCGGTGCGTTGCGCGGCTCGCCCGCGTCGACCACCAGTACCGACCGGCGTGCGCGCCCGAGCATGAGCGCGCCGCTCAGCCCTGCGACGCCGCCGCCCACG
>NZ_BHYL01000226.1 GCF_003851725.1 Cellulomonas algicola
CGCGTCGGCCGCGGGTGCGACCTCGGGAGCGGCGGTCCCGGCCGGCTCGGCCGGGGGCTCGGGGGCGACGGCCGCACCGTCACCGGCGGGGGCGTCGGTCGTCTGCTCGACGACGGGGGCGGCAGCGGTCGTGCGCGTCGCCCGGCGGCGCCGCGTCTTCGGCGCGGACTCACCCCCGGACGTCGTCGTGCCGTCTGCGTTCTCGGGAGTGTTCTCGGGGGTCACGCGTGGTGCTCCTGGGTACCGCAGAGCCCCGCCCCACACGCGCGGTCCTCGGTCGGTCGGTCGTCACGCACGCCCTCGGCGCGGCGACGGAAGTCGTCGGTCGTGGCTGCTGCACCTGGGCCGGCGCCGTCGCCTGCACCGGCGGCGCGCTCCCGGATGGAGCGGCACGGCCGAGCGGCGGACTGGCGCGCGATGCGCGCTGGTGCTGCGAGCTCAAGGGTCCGTCCACGGTGTGGGCGCGGCCGGACCGTGGTCAGTATCGCACAGGGGCCTCCCGCGAGCGCGGCACGACCGTCGGCGCGGCGGCGGTGGAGTGACACCGGACACCTCCAGGCCGTGTTTCACGACGCCCCGTCACTACACGGGACCTTCGTCCCAGGAGCAGACTGGGGGTGCTTCTTAGCGTTCCCCCAGGTCCACAGGCCGGGCACCCGCCGAGGCGTCCTCCGTGCGACCTGCCCGCCTGTCCGGTCCGCAGAGCACGGAGAACCCACGTGGACGCCCTCGATCTCGCCCGCTGGCAGTTCGGCATCACGACCGTCTACCACTTCATCTTCGTGCCGCTGACGATCGGCCTCGCGCCGCTGGTCGCGATCATGCAGACGGCGTGGGTCCGGACCGGGAACGAGCGGTGGCTGCGGCTCACCAAGTTCTTCGGCAAGCTCCTGCTGATCAACTTCGCGATCGGTGTCGCCACGGGCATCGTGCAGGAGTTCCAGTTCGGGATGGCGTGGTCCGAGTACTCGCGCTTCGTCGGCGACGTGTTCGGCGCACCGCTCGCGATGGAGGCGCTCGCCGCGTTCTTCGTCGAGTCGACCTTCCTCGGGCTGTGGATCTTCGGCTGGGACAAGCTGCCGAAGAAGATCCACCTCGCGTGCATCTGGGCCGTCGCGATCGCGACCAACCTGTCCGCGTACTTCATCCTCGCGGCGAACTCGTGGATGCAGCACCCCGTCGGGTCGACGTACAACCCGGAGACGGGCCGCGCGGAGATGACCGACATCGTCGCGATCCTCACCAACAACACGCTGCTCGCCGCGTTCCCCCACACGATCAGCGCCGCGTTCCTCACGGCCGGCACGTTCGTCGCGGGGATCGCCGCCTGGTGGATGGTCAAGCTGGTCCGCGCGAACCGTGCGGACGAGGCACGCGACGTCTACCGCCCGGCCGTGATGCTCGGCGTGGTCACGATGCTCGTCGCAGGGCTCGTCGTCGCCGTCAGCGGGGACGCGCAGGCCAAGCTCATGTTCGACCAGCAGCCGATGAAGATGTCGGCCGCCGAGGCCCTGTGCGAGACGACCGACGGCGGCGCGCCGTTCTCCATCCTCGCGATCGGCGACCTGTCCGACTCGTGCGAGGGCGTGCAGCACCTCATCGAGATCCCGGGCATGACGTCGTTCCTCGCGTCGGGCTCCTTCACCGAGCCCTTGCCGGGTGTCGAGGACCTCCAGGCGCAGTACGAGGAGAAGTTCGGCTTCACGGACGAGGACGGGCAGCCGATCTCGTACCAGCCCAACCTCGCGGTGACCTACTGGTCGTTCCGCCTGATGATCGGCTTCGGCGTCGGGTCCGCCGCGCTCGCGCTCGTCGCGCTGTGGGTCACCCGCAAGGGCCGCGTCAGCGGGAGCGTGTGGGTCTCCCGGCTCGCCGTCGCCGCGCTCGCGACGCCGTTCCTCGCGTCGGCGTTCGGCTGGATCTTCACCGAGATGGGCCGCCAGCCGTGGGTCGTCGCGCCCAACCCCAACCCGTCGGGCGTCGACGGCGTCTGGCTGCTCACCGCGCGCGGCGTCTCGACCGTCACCGGCCCGGGCACGATCCTCACGTCGCTCCTCGCGTTCACCGCGCTCTACGGCGTGCTGGCGGTCGTCTGGTTCCGCCTCATGCACCGGTACGCGATCGAGGGCGTCGCCGCGAGCGAGAAGGACCCGAGCCCCGACAACCCCGCCAACCGACCGGACCCGGACGACGAGTCGACCGACCGTCCGCTGTCCTTCGCGTACTGAGAACGGGAGCCCACGACCATGGAGCTGTCGACCGTCTGGTTCCTGCTCATCGCCGTGCTCTGGACCGGCTACCTGCTGCTCGAGGGGTTCGACTTCGGCGTCGGGATGCTGCTCGGCATCCTGAACCGCGGTGACCGCGCGGCGAAGGACCGGGACCGCCGCGTCATGATCAACACGATCGGTCCCGTCTGGGACGGCAACGAGGTGTGGCTGCTCACCGCCGGCGGCGCGACCTTCGCGGCGTTCCCCGAGTGGTACGCGACGCTGTTCTCGGGGTTCTACCTGCCGCTGCTGCTCATCCTGCTCGCGCTGATCGTCCGCGTCGTCGCGTTCGAGTGGCGCGGCAAGATCGACGACGACCGCTGGCGCGCGTGGGCCGACCGTGCGCTGATGGTCGGGTCGTGGGTGCCGGCCGTGCTGTGGGGCGTCGCGTTCGCCAACCTGGTCCGGGGCGTCGAGCTCGACGCCGACCACCAGTACGTCGGCGGGTTCTTCGCGCTGCTCAACCCGTTCGCGCTGCTCGGCGGCGCGCTCACCGCGCTCGTCTTCCTCACGCACGGTGCCGTGTTCCTCGCGCTCAAGTCCGACGGCGACGTCCGCGTCCGCGCCGGCGCGTTCGCGGCGAAGGCGTCCGTCGCGACGCTCGCCGTCGGGGCCGTCTGGGCGGTCTGGGCGCAGGTGGCGTACTCGGTCGCGTGGACGTGGGTCGCTGTCGTCGTCGCGGCGCTCGCGCTCGTCGCGCTCGTCGTCGCCACGCGAGCGCGGCGTGAGGGGCAGGCGTTCGTCGCGTCGGCCGTCGCGATCGTCGCCGTCGTCGTGCTGATCTTCGGGTCGATGTACCCCGACGTGATGCCCGCGCTCGACCCGGCGAACTCGCTGACCGTCGACAACGCGTCGTCCACCGACTACACGCTCACCGTCATGACGTGGGTCGCCGTGTTCCTCACGCCGCTCGTGCTGCTGTACCAGGGCTGGACGTACTGGGTGTTCCGGAAGCGCATCAGCGGCCACCAGATCCCCGCGCACACGGGCCTGACGTTCGCGAAGACCCGCGCGTCGGTCCCCGCGTCGGTGGGCGCGGGGCGCGAGGACGACGTGCCGGCCGACGGCGCGGAGCCGCGCTGACGTGCGCCCGCTCGACCCCCGGCTCCTGCGGTACGCGCGCAGCGCACGCGGTTACGTCGCGCTGACCGCGGGACTCGGGGTCCTCACCGCGGCGCTCGTCGTCGCGCAGGCGCTGCTGCTCGCCCGCGCGCTCGGCCGGGCCGTGCACGACGGCGCGACGCTCGACGCGATCGGGCCGCTCGTCGCGGGCCTCGCGGCGGTCGTCGCCGCGCGGGTGCTCGTCACGGGCCTGCAGGAGCGGTACGCGCACCGCGCGGCGACCCGGGCGGTCGGCGAGCTGCGCGACGCGGTCGTGGAGCGCGCGGTCGACCTCGGAC
>NZ_BHYL01000227.1 GCF_003851725.1 Cellulomonas algicola
GACCGGGGCGCGGTCCTCGTGCTGCCCGCGCAGGCGCTCGTCCCGCACGACGCGCGCCCGGTCGGCGCCGCCGCCGAGCCCGACGAGCCGCGCCGCGTCCCCCTCGACCGCGACGGCTGCGTCGCGGGGGACGACGGCCGCACACCCCCGACGGTGGGGGACTGGCTGCTCCTCGACGAGACCCCCGACGGCCCGCGCGTCGCGACGATGCTGCCGCGGACCACCGCGCTCGTGCGCGACACCGCGGGCGAGACCTCGCGGACCCAGGCGCTCGCCGCGAACGTCGACGCGGTCCTCGTCGTCGAGCACCTCGACCCGGACCCCGACCTGGGCCGCGTCGAGCGGCTCCTCACGCTGGCCTGGCGGTCGGGCGCCCGGCCCGTCGTCGTGCTCACCAAGGCGGACCTGGTGCCCGACCCCGACGGCATGGCCGCCGACGTCGCGCGCGTCGCGCTCGCGGTCGACGTGCACGCGGTGTCCGCGCAGGACGGGCGCGGGCTCGACGAGCTCCGGCAGGACGTCCTGCGGCCCGGGCACACGCTCGTCGTCGTCGGTCCGTCGGGTGCGGGCAAGTCGACGCTGGTCAACGCCCTGGCCGGACGGCCGGTCATGGACGTCGGCGACCGCCGCTCGGACGGCAAGGGCCGGCACACCACGACGCACCGCGAGCTCGTCCCGCTGGCCGACGGCGCGATGCTCGTCGACACCCCCGGGATCCGTGGCGTCGGGGTGGTGGCCGACGCCGACGCGCTCGACGCCACGTTCTCCGACGTCGCGGAGCTCGCGGCCGCCTGCCGGTTCTCCGACTGCCGGCACGAGCAGGAGCCCGGCTGCGCGGTCCGCGCGGCCCTCGAGTCCGGCGACCTGGCACCCCGGCGGCTCGACTCGTACCGGCGGCTGGAGCGCGAGGCCGCCTACCAGGCGCGCCGCGTCGACGCGCGTCTCGCCGCCGAGGAGCGCGCGCGGTGGAAGAAGGTCACCAAGGAGTACCAGCGCGGGATGCGCGGCCCGGGCCGTCCCCGGTCCTGACGGGGCGCACGACCGACGCGCGACCGCGCGGCACCGGCGCCCGACCGGCCGGCGACCGGTGCTGACCAGGGCGATCGCGACGGATCGCGGGCAAACCCTCACACCTCGCTGGGCCCGACCGATCAGATGAGCACAGGGCCCACGGACGGGCCCGGGGCGGCGAGCGCCGCCTGCAGGACCAGGTGACCAGGGACGGGTGCCGCAGTGATCGTCGTGACGCGCCTCAACGGAGGACAGATCGGGGTGAACCCCGACCTCGTCCAGCGCATCGACTCCGCGCCGGACACCATCCTCACGCTCATCGACGGGACGAAGTACATCGTCACCGAGTCGCTGCCCGAGGTCATCGACCGCATCAACGAGCACCGCGCCTCGATCCTCGCCCGGGCGCGCGAGATCCAGTCGTCGCCGCACATCGGGCTCGTCCCCGACCTCGAGGACGACGACCGGACCACGCAGGCGCCCATCGCGCCGGCGGTGCCGCTGCGACCGAGGAGCGTGTGATGGACCCGGCCGGCATCATCGGGATCGTCGTCGCCCTCGTCGCGATCTTCGGGGCGATGATCCTCGAGGGCGCGGACCCCATGTCGGTCATGCTGCCCGCGCCGCTGCTGCTGGTGTGGGTCGGCACGATCGGCGTCGGCCTCGCGGGGCACACCCTGCGCGACGCGAAGGAGTCGTTCGCGGCCGTCCCGCGCGCGCTGCGCAGCGGCATCCCCGACCCGTCGGAGACCGTCGACACGCTCGTGAGCCTCGCGGACCGGGCCCGGCGCGAGGGCCTCCTCGCGCTCGAGGACGCCGCGCGCACGATCGACGACCAGTTCCTGCGCGCCGGGCTCCAGGCCGCGATCGACGGCACGGACCCCGAGGACCTGCGCATGATCCTCGAGGACAAGATCGCCACGAAGCGCACCCGTGAGCGTGCGCACGCCAAGTACTTCCAGGACATGGGCGGCTACGCGCCCACGATCGGCATCATCGGCACGGTCGTCTCGCTCGTGCACGTGCTCGAGAACCTGGCCGACCCGGCGTCGCTCGGGCACTCGATCGCCGCCGCGTTCGTCGCGACCCTGTGGGGCATCCTCTCGGCCAACGTCGTGTGGCTCCCGCTGGGGACGCGCATCCGCCGCATCTCCGACCTCGAGTGCACGCAGATGGAGATGACGCTCGAAGGCCTGCTGTCGGTCCAGGCGGGCGCGAACCCGCGCCTCGTCGGCGAGCGCCTGCGCAGCCTCCTGCCCGACGTGCCCGAGGGCAAGGACGCCAAGGCGAAGTCGAGGGCCGCATGAGCGGGCGGCGGCCGCGGCGCCACGTCGAGGAGGAGCACGTCAACCACGAGCGCTGGCTCGTGAGCTACTCCGACATGATCACGGTCCTCATGGCGCTGTTCATCGTGCTGTTCGCGATCAGCCAGGTCGACCAGGAGAAGTACATCGCGCTGCGCGACTCGCTCGCGGCGGGCTTCATGGACACGACGACGTCGCCGTCGGTGCTCGAGGGCACGTCGGGGAACCTCGACGGCGCGACCGTGCACAAGGACACGACGCCCGCCGACGGCTCCGCGGGCATGGTGAGCGCGGACAGCGGGCTCGGCCTGCAGGCCGCCGACCCGATGACCCCCACCACGCAGACGCCGCAGGAGTCCGTCGACCCGGCGGTCCTCGCGGCCGCGCAGGCGGAGGCGGCGCACCTGCAGGACCTCGAGGCGCGCATCATGCAGGCGCTCGCGGCGAACGGCCTGGACAGCGCGGTGCGGATGCGGATCGACGAGCGCGGCCTCGTGCTGGGGCTCGTCGCGGACGACGTCTTCTTCGCGCCGGCCCGCGCCGAGCTCACCGACACCGCGAACCGCGTGCTCGACGTCGCGGCGCCGCTGCTCGTGGGCATCGGCGAGAACATCTCCGTCGAGGGCCACGCCAACGTCATCCCGGTCTCCGGGCGGTACGCGACCAACTGGGAGCTGTCGTCCGACCGGGCCACCCAGGTGCTGCGGCACCTCGTCGAGGTCGACGGCATGCCGGGCAGCCGGATCATGGCCGTCGGGTTCGGCGACACGCGCCCGCTCGTCGCGGGCGACACCCCGGAGGCGCTCGCGGCCAACCGCCGCGTCGACCTCGTCGTCCTCAGCAACGCGCCCGAGCAGGTCCGCGCGCTGCTGCCGTCGCTGACCCAGGGAGGCTGACGTGCCCATCGAGCAGCGGGTCATCTCGGGCCCGAAGATCGGCGCCAAGATCGGCGGGAACGCGTCCGCGGCCCCCGCGCCGGCGCCCGAGCCCGAGCCGAAGAAGCGGCGTGCGCCGTCGAAGAAGCTCCTGATCATCGGAGCCGTCGTGGTGGTCCTCGCGGCTGCCGCAGCCGCCTGGTTCCTGTTCTTCCAGGGCGACGGCGCCCCCGCCGAGGAGCCCGCGCCCGAGGCGGGCGAGGTCGTGCAGGTCGAGCCGATCAGCCTCAACCTGGCCGACGGGCACTACCTGCGGCTGGGACTCGCGCTGCAGCTGACCACGGACGCGCACGAGTCGCCCGACCCGGCGCGCGCACTCGACCTGGCCATCGAGCTGTTCTCGGGCCGGACGGTCGCCGAGATCTCCGACCCGACCAGCCGCGCGGCGCTCAAGGAGCAGCTCGCGCACGCGCTCGTCGAGGCGTACGAGGGCGAGGTGATGGACGTCTACCTGACGAACTACGTCACGCAGTAGGCCGGCCGCAGCCGGCGACCCAGGGCACCACGGAGGGTGCCCGCACCGCCCCGCAGTCCGTCGCACGAGGCGACGGAGGGGATGAAGTCAGGGGTTTCGCTCAGCACCCCTGCGCGCCCGCCGATAGGGCGGTCGTGACACCCCTTGCGCCGCAGCCCGCCCGTCGGGTGCGCACCGCCGAGCCCGAGCCGTACGACTTCCGTCGACCGCTCACCCTCGCCCGGGAGCACGCGCGCCACCTCGAGATGGCGTTCCAGCGGCTCGCCCGGCAGTTCGCGACCCAGCTCACCGCGCGCCTGCGCGTCGTCAGCCAGGTGACGTTCGAGGACCTGGAGCTGCGGACCTACGACGAGTACGCGGGCGGCCTGCCGTCGCCCACCGCGATGGTCCTGTGCACGCTCGAGCCGAGCCGCCAGCCCGCCGTCCTGCAGATGCCCGTCGGTGCCGCTCTCGTCTGGATCGACTACCTGTTCGGCGGCGACGGCCGCGGCGACGAGCGCGAGGGCCGCGAGCTCACCGAGATCGAGTGGACCCTGGTCAAGGACGTCCTGCAGCACGCGATCGGCGACCTCGACTACGCGTTCGCGGGCCTCACGTCGATGTCCGCGACGCTGCGCTCCGTGCAGTACAACCCGCAGTTCGTGCAGGTCGTCGCCGCGCAGGAGACCGTCCTCGTCGCCGCGTTCCTGCTGCGCGTCGGCGACCGCGAGGACCGCATGACGCTCATGCTCCCGTCCGACCTGCTGCTGGGCGCGCTGCGCTCGTCCGAGGGCAGCGACGCCCGCTCCGACGAGGAGCAGCGTGCCGTCGCGACCGCGCAGGGCGACCTCGAGCGGGCCGTGCACGGCGTCCCCGTGGACGTCGCCGTCCGCTTCCGGCCCGTCACCGTGCACCCGCGCGACGTCCTCGACCTCGCCGTCGGTGACGTGCTGCCCCTGTCCCACCCGTCGACCGACCCGCTGGACGTGGTCGTCGACGGGATCGTGCTCGCCCGTGGCGCCGCCGGCACCCACGGGCCCCGACTGGCCTGCCAGGTCGTCACCGTCGAGGAGATCCCCGCATGACCCAGACCACCGACGCCCTCACGGGCCAGACCGCCGCCGACGCCGCGGCCGCCCTGGTGCCCTCGGCGCTGCCGCTCGCCGCGGTGGGCGCGTCGCACCGGGACGTCCCGGCGGGGGCGACGGCGCTCGTCGCGTCGTTCGTCGGCTCGCCCAGCGCGGAGCTCGTGCTCGTCGCGGGCGACGCGGTGACCGAGGCCGTCGCGTCGTCGAGCGTGCCGCTCGAGCTCGCGGACGCGCTGCGTCCCGCGCTGGAGGCGGCGTCGCGCACGCTCGGCGCGGGCGTCCTCGAGACGGTGCGACCCGCACCGGTCGCCGAGGTGCTCGCCGACGACGCCGAGGTGTTCGCGCTGGCCGCCGACGGTGCCGCGCCCGCCGCGTGGTTCGCGGTGCGGGTGCGCAGCCCCAAGGTCGCCGGTCCCACGACGTCGCAGGTCCCGACGCCGCGCACCAACCTGCGCATGCTCTACGACGTCGAGATGACGCTCACCGCCGAGATCGGCCGGACGCGCCTGTCCGTCAAGCAGGTCCTCGACCTCGCACCCGGTGCGGTGCTCGAGCTCGACCGCACCGCGGGCAGCCCGGCCGACGTCCTCGTCAACGGGCGGCTCGTCGCGCGCGGCGAGGTCGTCGTCGTCGACGAGGTGTACGGCATCCGCGTCACGGAGATCGTGGCCGGCACGGACGCGGGCGGCTCGGACGACTGATGGACTCCGTCATGCTGCTCCTGCGCGTCGCCCTGTCGCTCGCGGCCGTCGTCGGCCTCGTGTGGTGGGTCGGCCGCCGGTGGGGGGCGGGGCGCGCCGCGGGCAGCGGGCGCTCCAAGGAGCCGCAGGTCCAGGTCGTCGGGCGGCAGTCCGTCGGCCGGCACGCCGGGGTCGCCGTCGTCGCGGTCGGGTCGCGCCGCCTGCTCGTCGGGTACGGCGAGCAGCAGGTCACGTTCCTCACCGAGCTCGCGCCCGTGGTCGAGGTGCACACGCCGCCGGCGCCCGCGCCGGCCAAGCCGGCGCCCGTCGCGAAGAAGGTCGTCGACGCCGACGTGCCGCACCCGCGCCCCGCGGGCGACGTGCGCCCGCCCGTCGACCTGCCGCTGGGCGACGTCAAGCACGGTGCGCTGCACGGCTCGGTGCTCGACCCCGCGACGTGGCGGCAGGCCGTGCGGACGCTGCAGGACCGCACGGTGCGCCGATGAGCACGCTCACCACGCTCGCCGTCACCTGGTTCGCCCCGACGCCGCCCACGGCGCCCGACGCGCCCGCCGTCGGCGACACCGTCACCGTCGCGGTCAACGGCGTCAACGGGACGCCCAGCAGCTCGATCGTCGTGCTGCTCGCGATCACGCTGCTCTCGGTCGCGCCCGCGCTGCTGCTCATGACGACGAGCTTCACGAAGATCTTCGTCGTCCTGTCGTTCACCCGGAACGCGCTCGGCCTGCAGGGCGTGCCGCCCAACCAGGTCCTCGCGGGGCTCGCGCTGTTCCTCTCGCTCTTCATCATGGCGCCGACCGTGAGCGACGTGAACGCGATCGGGGTCCAGCCCTACCTCGACGGGTCGTTGACGTTCTCGCAGGCCGTCGACGCGGGCTCCGGGCCGCTGCGCGAGTTCATGCTGGGCCACACGCGCGAGCAGGACCTCGCGCTGCTCACGCGTGCCGCGCAGCAGGACAACCCGGCGTCGCCGCAGGACGTGCCGTTCACGACGCTCGCCCCCGCGTTCCTGCTCTCCGAGCTGCGGTCCGCGTTCATCATGGGCTTCGTCATCTTCGTGCCGTTCCTGGTCATCGACCTGGTGGTCTCGGCGTCGCTCATGTCGATGGGCATGATGATGCTGCCGCCCGTGATGATCTCCCTGCCGTTCAAGATCCTGCTGTTCGTCCTCGTGGACGGCTGGGGGCTGGTGGTCACGTCCCTCGTGGGCTCCTACGTGGGGAGCGGCTGATGGACACCACCGCGGTCCTCGACGTCGGCGTCGACGCGCTCGTCCTCGCCGCCAAGCTCGCCGCACCCGTGCTCGTCACGGCGCTCGTCGTCGGCTTCGTCATCTCCCTGCTGCAGTCGGTGACGCAGATCCAGGAGGTGACGCTCAGCTTCGTGCCCAAGGCGATCGCCGCGGCGATCGCGCTCGTCGTGTGCGGGCACTGGATGATCTCCGAGCTCGTCACGTTCACGCACGAGCTGTTCGACCGCATCCCCGCGCTCGTCGGCGGCTGACGTGGACCCGATCAGCATCGCCCTGCCCGTCGGGGCGGTGGAGACGACGATGCTCGCGAGCGTGCGGGTCGCCGCGTTCCTCGTGATCGCACCGCCGTTCTCGCAGCGCGCGGTGCCGGCCACGATCAAGGTCGCGCTCGCGCTCGGGATCGCGCTCGCCGTGTCGCCGCGGCTCGACCCGCTGCCGTCCGACACGACGCCCGCGTTCGTCGGGTCGCTCGTCGGCCAGGCCGTCATCGGCGCCGCGCTCGGGTTCCTCGTCTCGCTCGTCTTCTCGGCGGTGCAGTCCGCCGGGTCGCTGGTCGACCTGTTCGGCGGCTTCCAGCTCGCGACCGCGTACGACCCGATGAGCCAGAGCAGCGGCGGCCCGTTCGGGCGGCTGTACCAGATGACCGCGATGGTCCTGCTGTTCGCGTCCGACGGGTACCAGGTGGTCCTCGCCGGGCTGGTCCGGACCTTCGACGCGCTCCCGCTCGGCGCGATGCTCGACCCCGCCGCGCTCGGGCACACGCTCACCGACGGCCTCACGCAGATGTTCCTCGCGGCGCTGCAGATCGCCGGGCCGCTCATCGTCGTGCTGTTCCTCGCCGACGTCGGCCTCGGGCTCCTCACGCGCGTCGCGCCCGCGCTCAACGCGTTCGCGATGGGCTTCCCGCTGAAGATCTTGCTCACGCTCGTCTTCGGCTCGCTCGCGTTCCTGGCCCTGCCGACCGTGATGGAGGCCCTGACGGGGCGTTCCGTCGAGCAGATGCTGGGGGTGATCGTCCCGTGAGTGGCGACGACGGGCAGGACAGGACCGAGAAGGCCACCCCGCAGCGGATGAAGGAGATCCGCCGCAAGGGCGGCCTCGGCCGGTCGCAGGACCTCGCCGCGTGGGTCGGCCTCGGCGCCGCCGCCGCGGTGCTCCCGCTCGTGCTCGACAACGGCCGGGCGGCAGCGCTCGGCCAGCTCGCGGTCGTGCGCGACGCCGCCGTCGACCCCGACGGCACCGACGTCGTGCAGGTGCTCGGCGACGCGCTCATGACGGTCGTCACGACGCTCGCGCCGCTGTTCGTCGTCGGCGTCATCACCGCGATCGCCGTGAGCGCCGCGCAGGGCGGCATCCACCTGCACCGCCTGCGCCTGCACGCCGAGCACCTCAAGCCCAAGGGCATCGCGTCCCGGCTCGTCGGCGGGCAGGCGTGGTGGCAGGGCACCAAGACGCTGCTCAAGACGGCCGCGGTCGCGCTCGTCCTGCTGGTCGCGCTGCAGGCGCTCGTGCCGACGCTCCTCGCGTCCGGCCGGCTGCCCCTGTCGCACCTGCTCGGCATCGCCTCCGACGGCACCTCGACGCTCCTGCGGACCGGCATCGCCGCCGGCGTGATCCTCGCGATCGCCGACGTCGCCGTCGTCTTCCGCCGCAACCGCAAGCAGACCCGCATGACGCTCCGTGAGGTCAAGGAGGAGCACAAGCGGACGGAGGGGGACCCGATGCTCAAGGGCGCGATCCGGTCGAAGCAGCTCGCGATGAGCCGGAACCGGATGATGGCCGAGGTCGCGAACGCCGACGTCGTGCTCGTCAACCCGACGCACGTCGCCGTCGCGCTGCGCTACGAGCCGGGCACGGGCGCG
The DNA here is from genome assembly GCF_003851725.1 of Cellulomonas algicola. GTDB lineage: Bacteria > Actinomycetota > Actinomycetes > Actinomycetales > Cellulomonadaceae > Cellulomonas > Cellulomonas algicola. Next base: position 8,608 of record NZ_BHYL01000227.1, read on the forward strand.
CCGCGCGTCGTCGCGAAGGGCGCCGGTGCGGTCGCCGCGCGCATCCGGTCCGCCGCGTCCGACGCGCAGGTCCCGATGGTCGAGGACGTCCCGCTGGCCCGCGCGCTGCACGCCGCGTGCGAGCTCGGCCAGGAGATCCCCGCGCACCTGTTCACCGCCGTGGCCCGCGTGCTCGCGTTCGTCATGGCCCTGCGTCGCCGCGGCGCCGGCTCCGGCCAGCACCGCGTCCCGGGCGGCTCGACGCTGCCGGCCGACGACACCACCGACCACCGCGCGGCCGCGCGG
>NZ_BHYL01000228.1 GCF_003851725.1 Cellulomonas algicola
GCGGTGCCGGGTGCGGGGGGCGGCACCGGGGGGCTCGTCGGTGCGGCGCTCGTCGGTGGGGCGCTCGCGGGCGCGGCCGTCGGGGTGCCGGCGGCGGTGCCGCGCGGCGGGGCGGTCGGACCGGTCGCAGAGGTGAAGGTCTCCTGCGTCGCGGCACCGGACGCGCCCGTCGCGGGCGTGAACGCCTCGGTCCGGGAGCCGTCGGGCTCGGGCGGCGGGGTCGGCGCGGGGCGCACGACCGCGTGCCGGCCGGTGTCGGTGCTCGGCTCGGCGGTCGCGCCCGACGTCGGCGTCGTGGGCGGCGTCGACGCCGTGGGGGTCGTCGACGTCGTCGGTGCGCCGGTCTGCGTGGTCGCGGCCGACGACGTGGTCGCGGGCGCCGTGCTCCCCGGCGTGGGGGAGGCGGTCGACGCGTCCGGCGTCTCGTCCGCGGACGGGCGGTTCGGGTCGGAGGTGCTCATCGCGTCTCCTCAGGTGGTGGTGCGCGTGCGCCTCGTCGGCGTCGCTCGCCTCACCGTATTGCCGCAGGCACCGCCTCGCCGGTCGGCAGGGCCGTGTCGCGCGGGGCGTGCCCGGGCAGGCCCATCGCCACGACCCGGTGCGCGGCGGCGGCGCCGAGCTGCGCCGGGACCTCGTCGACGTCCTGCGTCGCCCACCGCGCGACCTGGGCGCTCCGCCCCGGGGCGCGGACCCCGTACGCGTACGCCGCCCCGACGAGGACCGCCCCGCCGACCAGGTTCCCCAGGCCGACGAGCGCGAGGTTGCGCGCCATCTCCGCGACCGTCGCGCCCGGCAGCCCGCCGAGCAGGCCGAGCGAGAAGGTCGTCATGTTCGCGACGACGTGCTCGAAGCCCGACGTGATGAAGACCATGACGCACGCGAACACGAGCGCGATCTTCGCGCCCTCGCTCTTCAGCCGCCCCCCGCACCAGATCGCGAGGCAGACGAGCAGGTTGCACAGGATGCCGCGGACGAACAGCTGCCCGGCGCTCTCGTGCGCCTTGTGCTCGAGCATCGTCGCGATCGTCGCGCCGCCCGCCGTCCCGGGGGCGAGCACGCCCGACGCGTGCACGAGCGCGGCGAACGCCATCGACCCGAGCAGGTTCCCGCCGGTCACGGCGAGCAGCGTCAGGCCCGCGCGGCCCCACGGCACGCGGCCGAGCATCGCGCCCTGCGTGAGGATCATCATCGCGGAGGTCGCGAGCTCCGCCCCGGCGACGACGACGATCGTCAGCGCGACGCCGAACACCAGGCCCTTGACCAGCGGCGCGAAGCCCGAGCCCGCGGCCTCGAGCGGACCGCCCGCCGTCGCGAGGATCAGGACGCCGATGCCGATGTACGCGCCGGCGAGCATCGTGCGGACGAGGAACACGCCCGGCGTCGCCATGAGGTCGACCTTGTGGCGCGCCGCGTCGGCCTGCGCGAGCGCGGCGTCGGAGATGGGGAGCACCCGACCACTGTCCTCCCGGCTCCCGTCCGAGTCGTGGGACGAAAGACCGCCCGGGAATCCGCGCGGGCCTCGGCGCGGTTGGCTCTCGACGTGACCCGACTGTTCTCCCCGCTCACCCTCCGCGGCACCACGTTCGCCAACCGCGCGTGGCTCGCGCCCATGTGCATGTACTCCGCCGTCGACGGCCACCCGACGGACTGGCACCTCGTGCACCTCGGTGCGCGCGCGTCCGGCGGCTACGGCCTGCTGCTCGCCGAGGCCACCGCCGTCGTCGCCGAGGGTCGCATCTCGCCGCGCGACACCGGACTGTGGGACGACGCGCACGTGGCGTCCTGGCGCCGGATCACCGACTTCGTGCACGCACGCGGGACGCGCATCGGCGTACAGCTCGCGCACGCCGGACGCAAGGCGTCGACGCGCGCGCCGTTCGAGCCCGTCGAGGGGTCCGTGGGCGTCGACGAGGGCGGCTGGGCCACGCTCGGTCCCGGCGCCGAGCCGTTCCCCGGCCTCGACGCGCCGACCGCCATGACGACCGAGCAGGTCGCCGCGGTCCCGGCGCAGTTCGCGGCCGCCGCCCGACGCGCGCTCGACGCCGGGTTCGACGTCGTCGAGGTGCACGCCGCGCACGGTTACCTGCTGCACCAGTTCCTGTCGCCGCTCACGAACACGCGCGACGACGAGTACGGCGGCTCGCCCGAGAACCGCGCGCGCCTGCTCGTCGAGACCGTCGACGCCGTGCGCGCCGCCTGGCCCGACGAGCTCCCGCTGCTCGTGCGGGTCTCCGCGACCGACTGGGTGCCCGGCGGCCTCGACGTCGCCGACGTCGCCGCCGTCGTCAAGGACCTCGCCGGGCACGGCGTCGACCTCGTCGACGTCTCCTCGGGCGGCAACGCGCTCGCGTCGATCCCCGTCGGCCCGGGCTACCAGGTGCCCGCCGCGCGGAGCGTGCGCGAGACGTCCGGCCTGCCCGTCGCCGCGGTCGGTCTCATCACGTCGCCCGAGCAGGCCGAGCAGGCGCTCGTCGACGGTGCCGCCGACGCCGTGCTGCTCGGTCGTGTCGCGCTGCGCGACCCGTCGTGGCCCCTGCGCGCGGCGCACGACCTCGGTGTGCGGACCGGTGCGCTGCCCGTCGCGGACGGGGTGTCGGACGTCGACGGACTGCCCGACGTCACCGGCTGGCAGCCGCAGTACGTGCGGGGCGCCTGGCGCTGACCCGCCGCCCGCCGCCTCGTCGCTCGTCTCGTGGAACCTCTGTCGCGCCGGACGCGACGCGCCTTCCACGCGACCGCGGCCGCCCGCGTCTCCCGGTCGCGTGGAGGGTCTGTCGCGCCTGGTGCGACGCGTCTTCCACGCGACCGCGGGCCGCTCGAGGCCGGGCGGCGTCAGGTGGTGGCGGTCGCCTCGGCGTCCGCGCGGGCCTCGCGCTCGACGGCCGCCGCGACGACCGTCGCCACGTCCGGGTGGAACACGCTCGGGACGATGTACGTCGGGTTCAGCTCGTCGTCGGCGACCGTCGACGCCAGCGCGTACGCCGCCGCGAGCAGCATCCGGTCGGTGATCTTGTGCGACTGCGCGTCGAGCAGCCCGCGGAACAGGCCCGGGAACGCGAGCACGTTGTTGATCTGGTTCGCGAAGTCCGACCGGCCCGTGCCGACCACCGCCGCGTAGCGGGCCGCGTCGTCGGGGTCCACCTCGGGGCGCGGGTTGGCCAGCGCGAAGACGATCGCGTCGCGGCCCATCGTCGACACGTCCTGCGCCGTGACGACGTCGGGCGCGGACACGCCGATGAAGACGTCGGCCCCGGCCAGCGCCTGCGGGATGGTCCCCGTCACGCCCCGCGGGTTCGTGACCGACGCGGTCCAGCGCAACGACTCCGCCAGGCCCGGACGGTCCGCGTGCACGACGCCCTCGATGTCGGCGACGACCACGTCGCGCGCACCCGCCGCGAGCAGCAGCCGCAGCACCGCGGTGCCCGCCGCACCCGCGCCCGACAGCACGATCCGCACCGTGCCGATGTCCTTGCGGACCACCTTGAGCGCGTTCGTCAGGGCGGCCACCACGACGATCGCCGTGCCGTGCTGGTCGTCGTGGAACACCGGGATGTCGAGCCGCTCGCGCAGCCGGCGCTCGACCTCGAAGCACCGCGGCGCCGAGATGTCCTCGAGGTTGATCCCCGCGAACGCCGGCGCGATCGCCACGACCGTCTCGACGATCTGGTCGACGTCCGTCGTGTCCAGGACCAGCGGGAACGCGTCGATCCCCGCGAACCGCTTGAACAGGACCGCCTTGCCCTCCATCACGGGCAGCGCCGCGAGCGGGCCGATGTTGCCCAGCCCGAGCACCGCCGTGCCGTCCGTGACGACCGCGATCGTGTTCCGCTTGATCGTCAGGCGACGCGCGTCCTCCGGGCGGGCCGCGATCGCCTCGCACACCCGCGCGACCCCCGGCGTGTACGCCATCGACAGGTCGTCGCGGTTGCGCAGCGGCACCTTCGACTCGATCGACAGCTTGCCGCCGAGGTGCATGAGGAACGTCCGGTCGCTCACGCGGTCCACGTGCACGCCGCGCAGGTCCTTGAGCGTCGCGACGATGTCCGCCGCATGCTGCTCGCCGCGCGTCGCGCACGTCACGTCGACCGTCATCTGCTCGTGCCCCGACGCCGTGACGTCGAGCGCCGTGACGATCCCGCCCGCCTCCTCGATCGCGGTCGTCAGCTCGCTGACCGCCGTCGGCCTCGCCTGCACCTGGAGCCGGGCGGTGATGGACGAGGACACGCTCGGCGACGCCATGCGCCTCATTCTGGCCCGCCGCGCGGGGCGCGTCTCGGCATCGACGCGCGGTCGTCGACGAGGCTCGTACGGGAGTCGCGGCGCGAGGACGCCACCCGGCGAGGCCCGAGGTCGGTGGGCGGACGTCGAGACGGCGGGAGTGCGCGGCGGCGGCTCGTAGGGTGTGCCGGTGCCTGCCGACCCCCTCGCCCCGCTCGTCGACCTGCCCGGCGTGGCCGACGCCGTGGACGCGGCCCGCGTCGCCTGCGAGGGGCTGCGGTGGCACGAGGCGTACCGGCGGAGGTGGCGCGAGGTCCGCGCCGAGGCCGGGCTGCGCAGCGCGCGGGCCAGCGCGGCCGTCGACGGGGCCCGGGTCACGCTCGACGTCGTGCGCGGTCTCGCGACGGGCGCGGCACCGCACGAG
>NZ_BHYL01000229.1 GCF_003851725.1 Cellulomonas algicola
GTCCCGACGTCGCCCGCGCGGGCCGCGGCCGGCCCGGCACAGGGCGCGGTCCGCACCGGCCGGACGACGACGACCACGCTCGCCGAGGTGTCGACCGTCGTCGCGCGCGCCGACGCCGGTGCACCCGAGCGGCCGATCCTCGAGGTGCGCGACCTGCGCCGCTCGTTCGTCGTCCGCGGCCCGGCCGGCCGCACCCGGCACGCCGCGCTCGACGGCGTCGACCTCACGGTGGCCCCCGGCCAGGCGCTCGGGATCGTCGGCGAGTCGGGCTCGGGCAAGACGACGCTCGCGCGCATCGTCACCGGTCTGGAGACCGCCGACGGCGGCACGGTCGTGTTCGACGGCACCGACCCGCGCAGCAGCACCCGGGAGGGTCGCCGCCGCTGGCGCCGGGACGTGCAGTACGTGTTCCAGGACCCCTACGCGTCGCTCGACCCGCGCCTCACCGTCGCGCAGACGCTGCGCGAGCCGCTCGAGCTGCACCGCCTCGGCCTCGACCGAGCCGCGGTGGCGGCCCGCGTCGACGAGCTGCTCGACGAGGTCGAGCTGCCCCGCGCGTTCCGCGACCGGCGGCCCGCGGAGCTCTCGGGCGGTCAGCGCCAGCGCGTCGGGATCGCCCGGGCGCTCGCGGGCGGGCCGCGGCTCGTCGTCGCCGACGAGCCGGTCTCGGCTCTCGACCTGTCCGTGCAGGCCCGCATCCTCACGCTCCTCGCGCGGCTGCGCGCCGAGCACGGGCTCACGTACCTGTTCATCTCGCACGACCTGGGCGTCGTGCGGTTCCTCTGCGACGACGTCGTCGTGCTGCGGCACGGCCGAATCGTCGAGCAGGGCCGCACGCAGGACGTCCTCGCGGACCCGCAGCACCCCTACACCCGCGCCCTCGTCGACGCGGTGCCCGGTCGCCGGGCTCCGCACCTCGCCGGCGCAGCACCGGCGACGCACCCCGTCTGACGCGTCCCGGCAGGACCCACCCCGCCCCCGGGACGCCGCCACGGCGTCCCCCGCACCGGAAGCAGGACCATGTCCCGACCCACCCCGCACCGGCGACGGCCCGTCGCCGCCGTGCTCTCCGCCCTCGTCTCCGCCGCGCTCGTCGTGACGCTCGGCGCGTGCGCCGGCAGCAGCGCGAGCGGCGACGCCGCGTCCGAGCCCGCCGGACCCGTGCCCACCGCGGGCGAGGAGCTGCGACTCGTGCTCTCCCGCCAGCTCACGAGCGTCAACCCGCACAAGGGCGGCTCGCCCGACAGCCAGGGGGCCGTCGTCGGCTCCGTGTACGAGGCGCTCACGCGCATCACGCCCGACTCCGAGGTCGCGCCGTCGCTCGCGACGGAGTGGGAGCAGGTCTCCGACCTCGAGTGGAGGTTCACGATCCGCACCGACGCCGTCTTCTCCGACGGCACGCCGCTCACGGCCGAGACGATCGTGTGGAACTTCCAGCAGCTCCTCGACCCCGAGTACAAGGGCACCACCGGGGCGCCGCTGCGCAAGTTCGTCGCGTCCGTCGAGTCGCCCGACCCGACGACGATCCTCTTCCACCTGAGCGCGCCTGCGCTCGACCTGCCCGGTCGCCTGTGGAACGCCTACATCGTCGACCCGACGTTCGCGCAGTCGCACAACATCGACACCGAGTCGCTCGGCAGCGGTCCGTACCAGATCGACACCCTCGACCTCGAGAACGGCGCGACGCTGTCGCCCAACCCGCACTGGGCGGGCGACGAGCCGGACTTCGCGAAGGTCCGGTACACCGTGCTCGCGTCGGAGGCGCAGCGGGTCGCCGCGATCCAGGCGGGCGAGGCGGACATCGTCCTCAACGTCGAACCGCTCAGCCTCGACCAGTTCGCCGACTCGTCGGTCTACGAGACGACGCTCGGCGTCGGCCCGCAGCCGCTGGTGCTCGCGGTCAACGAGGAGAAGGCGGGCACCCCGCTCGCCGACGAGCGCGTCCGGCAGGCCCTCAACTACGCGACCGACAAGGAGACGATCATCGAGGGTCTCTTCAAGGGCGCCGTCGAGCCGCTGCCGGGGACGGTGCTCTTCGAGCCGTACCAGGAGGAGGCGCCGGGCGTCGAGGCGTACCCGTACGACCCCGACAAGGCGAAGGAGCTGCTCGCCGAGGCGGGCTACGCGGACGGCTTCACGCTCGAGGTCGACGTCCCGTCCGGCACCTACGTCTCCGCCGACCTCGCGTCGCAGGCCATCGCGGCGCAGTGGAAGGAGGTCGGCGTCGACCTGACGATCACGCAGACGCCGTTCCCGACGTGGCTCGACCGGCAGTACGGCGACGCGCAGAAGGGCGCGGACCTCGTCTACATCATGTGGGGCGGGCAGTACCGCGGCGGGTTCCAGCTGTTCGACCCGTTCACGAGCGACCACATCCAGAGCGACGTCGTGGCGCCCGAGTTCGACGACCTCGTCCGGCGCGCGCAGGCGGCGACCGACCTCGACGAGCAGCGCGACCTCGTCGTCGAGGCCGCCGAGCTCTACCGCGAGCAGGCGCACACGATCTTCCTCTACCCCTCGCCGTTCACCGCCGTCGTGTCGCGCGCGGTGACGTGGGAGCTGCGGCCGTCGCGCTACCTCTACGCGCAGGAGGTCGGCCGCGCCTGACGGCGCCGCTGCGGGCCGGGTGCACGGCCGACCCGCGCGGCGTCCTGCGGCGGCGACGCGGTGACCGCTCCCGCGTCGCCGTCGCCCCCGATCTGCCCATCACGACGAGAGGACGACCTCATGAC
>NZ_BHYL01000230.1 GCF_003851725.1 Cellulomonas algicola
CGCGCGAGCGCCCCACGCGCCGCCGCGCGCGTCAGCGCGTGCCGAGCCGCCGCGCGCGTCAGCGCGTGCCGAGCCGCGGGTCCTGCTGCACCGCGACGTCCGGCGCCCGCACGAGCGCCGGGACGGGACGCAGCACCGAGACGAGGACCCCGTCGGGGCGCGACACCTCGGCGACCAGCGCCCACGCGACGTCGTCCCCGTCGTCCACGACCACGTCGACCGCCCGCACGACCGGCTGGCCCTCCGGTGCCGTGAGCGCGGTGCTCGGCGTGACGAGCCCGTCGCCCTGCACGAGCGCCTCGAGCGACCACGCCCCCGTCGCGCCGACCGGCACCGAGACGCGCCGCTCCCCCACGACCCGGCCGTCGTCACCGAGGAGCCGCACGGTCGCGGTCGTCTCGCCCCCGCCGTCGACCGAGTCCGCCGCGCTCCCGCGCGCGGGCAGACCCGCGAGCGTGAACGTGCCCGCGGTCCCGGCGGGCAGCACCGCGACGCCACCGTCCGTGGGCGACGAGGACGCCGCCCACGCGCGCTCGCGGCTGGGCACGTCGTCGAGCTCACCGGGCGAGCCCGGCCGGGTCACGACCGCGGCCGCGACGACCGGCTGGTCCGCGTCGACCAGGAGCGTGTACGTGCCGGCGGCGAGGCCGCCGAGGGGGACGTCGGTCACCTCGCCGGGGCGCAGCTCGACGGACTCCGCGCCGGGCAGCGCGGTCGGGCCGTCCGGACCGAGCACCGACACCGACGCCGTGGCGGTCGTGCCGCCCGGCACGAGCAGTCGCACCGCACCCGCGTCCTCGTCGCCGACCTCGCTCGCGACGACCGCCACCCCGGGCACGACCTGACGCCGTGCGGGTGCCTCGCCGGGCACGACGAGGTCGGTCCCGGCGGGCGTGAAGCCGTCGAGCGCGGAGTCCTGCAGGTGCACGGCGACGCGGCCGCCCGTCGTCGCGACGTGCACGACCAGGCGGCGCTGCTCGGCGGCGATCCCGCCCACGGCGACGACGCGCTGCGCGCCGGGGGCCACGAGGTAGCGCTCACCCGTGAGGTCGACGGCACCCGACGGCCCCCACACCTCGACGCCCACCTCCGCGGGCGTGCTCCCGGCGTTCGTGAGGACGAGCTGCGCGGTGCTCGTGAGGTCGGTCGCGCCGCCCACGAGCCACGCGTCGGCGGTCGGGTGCTGGCACGACGCCGCCGACAGGCCGCGCAGGTCGCCCGCGGTGACGAGACCGCTGCTCACGGCACCGACGCGCGCCGGGGCGGTGTCGCCGGGCTCGGCCCGCACGACGAGCGGCGCAGGGACCTGCCCGACGGTCACCGCCTCGTCGCCGGCGTCGAGCCGTGCGAGCGTCTGCGTACCGTCCAGCGTCGTGACGGTGCCCGCGCCCGGGGTCGACGACGCGACCGAGACGCTCGACACCGGGTCGACCGGGGTCGGGTCGAACGCGGAGTCGCCGCGGCCCACGTCGTCGGGCAGCAGCAGCGGACCGGCGCACACGAGGGTCGTCGCGGCGGGCGGCACCGGGACGGACGTCGGGCCGAGGCCGTCGACGGCGGTGCCCGGGACGACACCACCCGCGACGACCGCCGCAGCGACGACGCCCGCGACCGCCAGGCCGGAGCCCGCACGCACCAGCCGCCCGCGCCAGACGGCACCCCGGTCCACGGCGGCGGGCTCGGTCGCGGCGGTCATGCGGTCACCCGCCGACGTCGCACGGGCAGCGCCAGCAGCAGCGTGACGACCAGCACGGCGCCCTGCGCCGCGAGCCACGGCGCACGGTCGGGCGCGTCGTACCGGACGACCAGACGCCCGCCGTCCGCGGGGACCGCGAAGCCCTGGCGCCAGCCGGTGTCGACCGCGCGCAGCGGCGTGCCGTCGAGCCACGCGCGCCACCGCGGGTCCGCACGCTCGGCGAGGACGAGGACCCGGTCTGCGGCACCGGCGGAGACGGCCGCGTCGACCGCACGGTCGTGGGACGCCACGGCGAGCGCGTCGACGGAGACGTCCCGCACGTCGGATCCTTCCGGGACGAGCCGGGCCCACGACGGCAGCACGACCGGCGCGACCTGCCCCGCGTCGGCGGTCGCGCGCACGCGCCAGAGAGTCCCGGCGGGGGTCTGCGTCACGCGCTCGAGGCCCGGCGTCGAGTCCAGGCGGGAGACGAGGTCGTCGCGCAGCGCGCGCTCGGCACGGTCGGACCGCACCGCGGCGGGCAGGGCCGGCACCAGGACGTCCGCGACGGCGAGGGCGGCCAGCTCGCCGGCCACGTCGCCCCCGGACGCCGTGACGAGCCGCGCGACGAGCGCGTCGACCTCCTGCGTGGCGGGGTCCGCGCCGCGCACCCGGGGCGCGTCGAGGTCGCCGGTGAGCGCGCGCGTCGACGTGGCGGCGGCGACGTCGTCCAGCTGCGGGCCGTCGGCACGCATAAGCTGCCACGTGGCGAGCGGCTCGTCGTCACCGGTGCTGCGGACCTCGACCGCGAGGACGCGCGACGCGAGCGGCGACGTCTGGGCCTGCTGGCCGACGGCCGGCACGACCGCACGCTCCTGCGCGCGCAGCGCGACGGCGTCGCCCTCGCGCGCCTGCCACGTCCACCCGCCGAGCACCGCGAGCGGCGCGAGCACCGCGACGGCCGTCAGGAGCGCGGCGAGCGGCTGCCGCCAGCCGAAGGACGCGGCGGCGAGGCGGTCGCGCAGCCGGTCGGCAC
>NZ_BHYL01000231.1 GCF_003851725.1 Cellulomonas algicola
CGTCCGGCACGGGCGTCCCGTCCGCGAGCGCGGCCCGCTCCGCCGGCGTCATCGCGCCGCCGACCCGCTGCCGTGACACGAGCACCGCGGTGACGACGGCGAGCGCCGCAGTGGCCGCGACGGCCGGCCGCCAGCCGAACCCGGCGGCGACGCACGCCCCCACGGCGAGAGGCCCGATCAGGCCCACGCCCGACCCGACGCCGTTGGCCTCGGTGACGGCCGCCGACGCCGCGGGGCCGTGGTGCTGCGCGAGCCCCGGCTGGGCCGAGCTGATCGCGAGGTTCCCACCGATCGCGAGCACGAACATCCCGAGCAGGCTCACCGCGAGCGACCCCGCGGTGAGCAGCACCGTGATGCCGACGACCACGACGGCGCACGACGCGAGCAGCGTCCAGCGCCGCCCGCGGGCCCGCACCGAGCGCGGCGTGAGGAACGCCGTGAGGATCGCGCCCGCCGCCATCGCGGTGCCGTGCAGACCGGCCTGCGCGCCGGTGAGGTCGAGGTCGTCGGCGAGCAGCGGCACGCTCGGGTTGAACGAGTAGAGCAGCCACCCCCACACGACGAAGCAGCCGTACAGCGCGACGGTGAAGCGGTCGCGCCGGAGCCGCGGGTGGGAGGGGGTCATGCGGGCAGGTTACGTCCCGCCGGTGACGCGTCCCGCGGGCCGGAGGTCCCCCGCGGCGCGCGGCCACCCGCTCGGCCCATTCATGGCCGCCTCCCGCACTGCTCACGGGGTTCTCCCAGGAACGGGCACGAGCGTCAGTCCCGTGAGCACCACGACAGTCGAGCAGCCCCCGGCCGCGGCACCCCCGCCGCTCCCCGTGCGCCTGCGTCCGCCGCGCACCGCCCGCTGGTGGCCCGACGCGGTCACCGCGCTGACGTGGGCCACCGTCGTGTGGGTCGTCGGGCTGTGGGCGACGGGCGGCGGCGTCGGCGCGCTCGCCGGGTCGCCCGCCGACGTGCTCGGCTCGGTGGGCCGCCTGTCCGGGCTGCTCGCCAGCGACCTCCTGCTGCTGCAGGTGCTCGGCATGGCCCGCATCCCGTGGGCCGAGCGGGCGTTCGGCCAGGACCGGCTCGCGCGCTGGCACCGGTGGACGGGGTTCACGTCCTTCCACCTGCTGCTCGTGCACATGGCGACGCTCGTGGTGTCGTATGCGCTCGCCGCCGGCACGGGCGTGCTGCGCGAGGCGTGGGACATCGTGACGACGCTGCCCGGCATGCTGATCGCGGCCGCGGGCACGGCGCTGCTGGTGGCCGTCGTGACGTCGTCGCTGCGCGCCGCGCGCCGCCGGGTGCGGTACGAGAGCTGGCACCTGCTCCACCTGTACGCCTACCTCGGCGTCGGGCTCGCGGTCCCCCACCAGCTGTGGACGGGGACGGACTTCGTCGGACGCCCGTGGGCCGCGGTGTTCTGGTGGACGCTCTGGGGTGCCGCGGTCACCGCGGTCCTCGTCTTCCGCGTCGGCGTGCCGCTGCGGACGTCCCTGCGGCACCGCCTGCGCGTGGACCACGTCGTGCCGGAGGCTCCGGGGCTGGTGTCGGTGCACGTCGGCGGGCGCCGGCTCGAGGAGCTCCGCGTCGACGCCGGGCAGTTCTTCGTGTGGCGCTTCCTCACCGGGCCCGGGTGGACCCGGGGGCACCCCCTGTCGTTGTCCGCCGTGCCCACGTCGGCCGGTCTGCGGCTCACCGTCGGGACGCGCGGCGACGACGGGGAACGCCTGGCCCGGCTGCGGCCCGGCACGCGCGTGCTCGTCGAGGGGCCGTACGGACGCCTGACTCCGCGCGCGCGCACGCGCCCACGGCTCGCCGGCTTCGCCGCGGGCTCCGGCGTCGCCCCCGTCATGGCGCTCCTGCACGACAGCGCGTGGCAGGCGGGCACCGACACCCTCGTCCTGCGCGCGAGCTCCGTCGAGGAGACGCCGCTGGCCGCGGACGTCGCGTGGCTCGTGCGCGACCGCGGCCTGCGGTACGTCCCCCTGACGGGGCCACGCAGCACCACCGGCACGACCTGGCTGCCCGGCGACCTCGGTCACGTCCCCGGTCCCGACGCCGTCCGGTGGCTCGTCCCGGACCTCGACGAGCACGACGTCGTCGTCTGCGGCCCGGCGCCGTGGGCCGACGCGGTGGTCGCGGCGGTGCGAGCCGCCGGCGTCCCCGACTCCGCCGTCCACCTCGAGCGCTACGACTGGTAGGTCACCATGAGACGTCTTGTCGCCCTCGCCGTCGGGACCGTGGCCGGTCTCGTCGCCCTCGTCGCCTACCCGACCAGCCGGAACGCGTCCGTCGACGCGGCCGCCGACTCCCCCGCCGCTGCGCAGGCGAGCGGAGGCGGTTCGTCCACCGGCGGTGCGTCCTCCGCCGACGACTCCGACGCTGGCACGTCGGACGGCACGCCCGACCCGTCCGCGGACACTGCCGGCGGGTCGAGCGGCGCCACCGACGGTGCGCGGGGCTCGACCGGGGTGTCCGGCACGTTCACGGGCGCCGCGGTGCAGACCCGCTGGGGTCCGGTGCAGGTGCGGATCGTCGTGCAGGACGGCCGGATCACGTCCGCCGACGCGGTCGTCCACCCGGACGCGAACGGCCGCGACCGGCAGATCAACGCCTACGCGATCCCGCAGCTCGACCAGGAGGTCGTGAGCGCTCAGAGTGCGGGCATCGACCTCGTCTCGGGCGCGACCGTGACGAGCGACGGCTACGTCCAGTCGTTGCAGGACGCGATCGACCAGGCGTTCTCGTGACCGCGGTCGACGCGTCCGCCGCGCCGCGCCGGGCCTGGGTCGAGCACCACATGGGCATGCCGTGGAGCGTGCACGTGCGGGGCGAGGCCGCGCACGACGAGCTGACGGAACGCCTCGTCGCACAGGCGTTCGCGGAGGTCGACCGGATCGACGCACTGCTCAGCCCGTTCCGCGACGACTCCGAGCTGTCCCGGCTGCGGCGCGGTGAGCTCGCGCTGGCCGACGCGGCCCCCGAGCTGCAAGAGGTGGAGCGGCTGTGCCGGGCCGCGCTGGCGCGGACGCTCGGATGGTTCGACGCGTGGCGGTGGCGCGACGGCTTCGACCCGACGGGCCTCGTCAAGGGGTGGGCGGTGGCGCGGGCCGCACGGATCCTCGAGCCGATCGCGTCCGACGTGGCGGTGGACGCGGGCGGCGACCTGGCGGCACGGTGCGTCGACCCGGACGGCACGTGGCTGGTCGGTGTGGAGGACCCCGTGGACCGCACGCGCGTCCTGGCGACCGTCCCGGTCGGCACGGGTGCGGTGGCGACGTCCGGGACGGCGGCGCGCGGCTCGCACATCGCCGACCCGCGCACGGGCGTCGCGGCGACGGGCGTCCGTCAGGCGACCGTGATCGGGCCGTCGGTCCTGTGGGCCGACGTCTTCGCCACCGCGGCCGTCGCGCAGGGCGTCACGGCCGTCGACCGGGTGCACGAGCTGCACGGCACGTCGGGCGTCCTCGTGCTGGACGACGGGTCGACCCACGCGTGGTCGAACCCGGTCTAGCGACGAGCGTCCCGACGTGCCGTGCGCGGTCCGTCGCGGCGCGGCGCGACCCGGGTCAGAGCGGCTTGCCGCCCGTCACCGCGATGTAGTCGCCGCTCACGTAGCTGGACTCCTGCGACGCCAGGAACACGTACGCCGGGGCGAGCTCGGCGGGCTGCCCGGCGCGGCCGAGCGGCGTGTCGGAGCCGAACGAGTCGACCTTCTCGGGGTCCATCGTCGCGGGGATGAGCGGCGTCCAGATCGGGCCCGGGCAGACCGCGTTGACGCGGATGCCCTTCTCGCCGAGCTGCTGCGCGAGGCCGCGCGTGAAGTTGAGGATGCCGGCCTTGCTCGTCGCGTAGTCGAGCAGCGGCGGGCTCGGCTGCTGCGCCTGGATCGAGCTCGTGTTGATGATCGACGACCCGGGCTGCATGTGCGGCACCGCGGCCTTGGTGATCCAGAACAGCGCGTACAGGTTGGTCTTGAAGACGCGGTCGAGCTGCTCGGTGGTGATGCCGAGCAGGCCGTCCTCCTGCGCCATCTGGTAGGCCGCGTTGTTGACGAGGACGTCGAGCCCGCCGAGCTCGCGCACGGTCGTCTCGACGAGCTCGACGCACGTCTGCTCGTCCTGGATGTCGCCGGGGGCGTGCACGGCGCGTCGCCCGGCCTCCTCGACGAGGCGCGCGGTCTCCTTCGCGTCCTCCTCCTCCTCGGGGAGGTAGGACAGCACGACGTCGGCGCCCTCCCGGGCGAACGCGAGCGCGACCGCCCGGCCGATGCCGGAGTCGGCGCCCGTGATCAGCGCACGCTTGCCCGCGAGCCGGTCGGCGCCCTGGTACGACGTCTCGCCGTGGTCGGGCTGGTGGTCCATCTGCTCGGTGAGGCCGGGGTGCGGGATCTGCTCCGCGTCCTGGGCCTCCTCACCGGGCTGCTGCGAGCGGGGGTCCTGGGGGGTGGTCTGGTCCGTCATCGGTCCATCGTCGGCACGCGCGTCCGCGGAGCGCCACCGGAACGGGTGTCCAGGTGCGGCGCCCCGAGCCTCGGGCGCCGCACCCGCGCTCACTCGTCGGCCGTCACCGCGGCCGCGAACTGGCTCGCGTACAGCCGCGCGTACGCGCCGTCGGCGGCGAGCAGCTCGTCGTGCGACCCCTGCTCGACGATCGACCCGTGCTCCATCACGAGGATGGTGTCGGCGTCGCGGATGGTCGACAGGCGGTGCGCGATCACGAAGGACGTCCGACCAGCGCGCAGCGCGTTCATCGCCTGCTGGACGAGCACCTCGGTGCGCGTGTCCACCGACGACGTCGCCTCGTCGAGGATGAGGATCGCCGGGTCCGCCAGGAACGCGCGCGCGATGGTCAGCAGCTGCTTCTCCCCTGCGGACACGTTGGCGCCCTCGTCGTCGACCTTCGTGTCGTACCCGTCGGGCAGCGTCCGCACGAACCGGTCGACGTGCGTGGCCTGCGCGGCGGCGACGATCTCCTCGTGCGTCGCGGAGTCGACGCCGTACGCGATGTTCTCCGCGAGCGTGCCGCCGAACAGCCACGTGTCCTGCAGCACCATGCCCATCTGCGAGCGCAGCTCGTCGCGCGTCAGGTCGCGCGTGTCGACGCCGTCGAGCGTGATCCGCCCGGAGTCGGCGTCGTAGAACCGCATGAGCAGGTTGACGAGCGTCGTCTTGCCCGCGCCCGTGGGCCCGACGATCGCGACGGTCGCGCCGGGCTCGGCGACGATCGACAGGTCGTCGATGAGGGGCGTGTCGGGGTCGTAGCGGAACGCGACGTGCTCGAACGTGACGCGCCCGCGGACGGGCCGGTCGAGCGTCGTGGCCGGCTCGGGGTCGGGCGTCTGCTCGGGCGCGTCGAGCAGCTGGAAGACGCGCTCGGCCGACGCGACGCCCGACTGCAGCAGGTTCGCCATGGACGCGATCTGCGTGATCGGCTGCGTGAACTGGCGGCTGTACTGGATGAACGCCTGCACGTCGCCGATGCTCATGGCTCCCGACGCGACGCGCAGCCCGCCGACGACCGCGACGACGAGGTAGTTGAGGTTCGCGAGGAAGCCCAGGGCGGGCTGGATGATCCCGGAGATGTACTGCGCCTTGAACGACGCCTGGTACAGCGCCTCGTTGCGCTCGTCGAACGTCTGCGCGGCCTCGTGCTGGCGGCCGAAGACGGTCACGAGCGCGTGCCCGGTGAACATCTCCTCGATGTGCGCGTTGAGCTTGCCGGTCCACGCCCACTGGTCGATGAACTGCGGCCGGGACCGCTTCGCGATCGCCCCCGCGACCATGACCGACGCCGGGACGGTGACGAGCGCGACGACCGCGAGCAGCGGCGAGATCCAGAACATCATGACGAGCACGCCGACGACCGTGAGCACGGACGTGATGAGCTGCGACAGCGTCTGCTGCAAGGACTGCGCGACGTTGTCGATGTCGTTGGTGACGCGGCTGAGCAGCTCGCCGCGCGGCTGGCCGTCGACGTACGACAGGGGCAGCCGGGACAGCTTCTTCTCGACGCGCTCGCGCAGCCGGTAGACGGTCCGCTGCACGACGCCCGCGGTGATGCGGCCCTGCAGCCAGCCGAACAGGAACGACCCGACGTAGATGACCACGACGACGAGCAGCAGGTTGCGCAGCTGCGTGAAGTCGACGCCCTGCCCGGGCACGACGTCGGTGCCCTGAAGCATGTCGGCGAACTGCGTCTGCCCCTCGGCGCGCAGGCCGTCGATGGCCTGCTGCTTGGTGAGGCCTGCGGGCAGCTGGCCGCCGATCCAGCCGTCGAAGATGAGGTTGGTCGCGTTGCCCAGCAGCTTGGGTCCGATGACGGCGAGCACGACGGACGCGACACCGAGCACGATCACCGCGACGAGCGGCACGCGCTCGGGGCGCAGCTCGGTGAGGAACCGCCGGCCGGAGCCGCGGAAGTCCATCGACTTCTCGCCGGGCATGCCCATGCCGCCCATCGGGCCCGGACCGCCGCGCGGCGGCCGGCGGGGCACGGCGACGGCCTGCCCGGGACGGGCCGTGGGCACCGCCGGGTCGGCGGTGGGGGCGGGACGCTCCTGCTCGCTCACGCCGCCTCCTCCGCGCTCACCTGCGAGTAGACGATCTCGCGGTAGGTCTCCGACGTCTCCAGCAGCTCGTGGTGGGTGCCGACGCCGACGACGGCGCCCTCCTCGAGCACGACGATGCGGTCGGCGTGCCGGATGGTCGCGACCCGCTGCGCGACGACGAGGACGGTCGCGTCGCGCGTCTCGGGGACCAGCGCGGCGCGCAGGGCCGCGTCGGTCGCGTAGTCGAGGGCCGAGAACGAGTCGTCGAACAGGTACACGTGCGGACGTCGGACGAGCGCGCGCGCGATGGCGAGCCGTTGTCGCTGACCACCCGACACGTTCGTGCCGCCCTGACTGATCGGGGCGTCGAGCCCGTCGGCGAGCTCCTCGACGAACCCGCGCGCCTGCGCGACCTCGAGCGCGTGCCACAGCTCGTCGTCCGTCGCGCCGGGCCGCCCGAACTCGAGGTTGCTGCGCACCGTCCCCGAGAAGAGGTACGGCTTCTGCGGGACGAGCCCGATCTGCGTCCACAGCACGTCCGGGTCCAGGTCGCGCACGTCGACGCCGTCGAGCAGGACGGCACCGCCGGTCGCGTCGAACAGGCGCGGGACGAGGTTGAGCAGCGTCGTCTTGCCGGAGCCGGTCGAGCCGATGATCGCGGTCGTCCGGCCGGGCTCCGCGACCAGGTCGACACCGTGCAGGACCGCCTGCTCCGCGCCCGGGTACCGGAACTCCACGCCGCGCAGCTCGACCAGCCCGGGTCGCGACGTCGGCCCGACCGGGAGCCCGACGGGCTTCGCCGGCGGCTCGACGCTCGTCGTCGTCGACAGCACCTCGCCGATGCGCTCCGCGGACACCACGGCCCGCGGGAACATCACGAACATCATCGTCGACATCATGACCGCGACCAGGATGTAGGCGATGTAGGACAGGAACGCGGTGAGCGCCCCGATCTGCATCTCCCCCGCGTCGACGCGCTGCCCGCCGAACCACAGGACCCCGACGCTCGTGACGTTGAGCACGAGCATGACGGCCGGGAACATGAGCGCCATGAGCCGGCCGACGCGCAGCGACGTGTCGAACAGGTCCGTGTTCGCGGCGGCGAACCGCTGCGACTCGCGCTCCTCCCGCACGAACGCCCGCACGACGCGGATGCCCGTGATCTGCTCGCGCAGCACCCGGTTGATCGCGTCGATGCGCTTCTGCATGGACCGGAAGTACGGCACCATCCGCACGACGATCGCCGCGATGACGGCCGCGAGCACCGGGACGGCGAACAGCAGGATCCCGGACAGCCCGACGTCCTCCTGCAGCGCCATGACGACGCCGCCGACCAGCATGATCGGCGCGACGATCATGAGCGTGAACGTGAACAGCACGACCATCTGGACCTGCTGCACGTCGTTCGTGGTCCGGGTGATGAGCGTGGGGGCGCCGAAGTGGCCGATCTCCTGCGCGGAGAACGTCTGCACGTGGCCGAACAGCCGGCCGCGCACGTCGCGACCGAACGCCATCGCGGCCTTGGCGCCGAAGTAGACGGCGGCGACGGCGCACACCACCTGGACCAGGCTGACGGCGAGCATGACGCCGCCGAGCCGGAGGATCTGCGTCGTGTCGCCCGTGGCGACGCCGTCGTCGATGATGCGGGCGTTGAGGCTGGGCAGGTAGAGCGTGGCGAGCGTCTGGACCAGCTGCAGGACGACGACCGCGACGACGGCGGAGCGGTACGGCCTCAGGTGGTGGCGCAGGAGCGTGACGAGCACGGGACCTTCTCCCTGGTCGGGCGGAGGTCGGGCTCTCGTGCACCGTCGTCCGCTCTGGCGACGCTAGAACTCCCGGCTTGCCCCGGACAACGGCAAAGGGCCCGTGTCGTGCCCGCGTTCGCCGCAGGCGAAGAGCCCCGCGGCGACAGCCACGGGGCTCTTCGGGAGATGCGGTCGTCCCGCGCGGGTCGTCCGACCAGGGGCTGCCCGGTCGTCAGGCGGTCGGCTCCTCCGGGGCGGGCGGCGTGGCCGGCTTCTGCAGCGGCGGCGGCACCGCACCGCCGCCCGGGCGCTGACCGAGCTCGACCGTCGGGTCGAACGGACGACCGCTGAGCGTGCCCGCGCTCGTGGCGTCCGCGGTCGCGGCGGCCGACTCGCGCCGCGCCTCCGCGAGGGCCTCGGCCGGGTCCGTCAGCGCGACGGGCGGCAGGTCCTCGCCGAGCGGGGACTCGCCCGCAGGCCGCGCCGGGCCGCCCGTGTCGCCGGCACCGCTGAACCCGCGTGCCAGCTGGCCGAGGGCGCCCGTGAGCTCCGACGGCAGGAACCACATCTTGCTCGACGGGCTCTGCGCGATCTTCGGCAGGATCTGCAGGTACTGGTAGGCGAGCAGCTTGGGATCGGCGTCGCCGCGGTGGACCGCGTCGAACACCTGGAGGATCGCGCGCGCCTCACCCTCGGCGGTGAGGATCGCGGCCTGCGCGGCACCCTCGGCGCGGAGGATCGCAGCCTGCTTCTCGCCCTCGGCCGTGAGGATCTGCGACTGCTTGACGCCCTCGGCGGTGAGGATCGCGGCACGACGGTCACGCTCGGCGCGCATCTGCTGCTCCATCGAGCCCTGCACCGAGGCGGGCGGGTCGATGGCCTTGAGCTCGACGCGGTTGACGCGGATGCCCCAGCGGCCCGTCGCCTCGTCGAGGACGCCGCGCAGCTGGCCGTTGATCTGGTCGCGGCTCGTGAGCGTCTGCTCGAGGTCCATCGACCCGATGACGTTGCGGAGCGTCGTGACGGTGAGCTGCTCGATGCCGGTGATGTAGTTCGCGATCTCGTAGACGGCCGACTTCGGGTCCGTGACCTGGAAGTAGATGACCGTGTCGATGCTCACCACGAGGTTGTCCGAGGTGATCACCGGCTGCGGCGGGAACGACACGACCTGCTCGCGCAGGTCCACGCCCGCGCGGACCCGGTCGACGAACGGGATCAGCAGGTGCAGGCCCGCGTCGAGCGTGCGCGAGTAGCGGCCGAGGCGCTCGACGATGATCGCGACGGTCTGCGGCACGATCCGCACCGAGCGGACGAGCGCGACGACGAGGAACAGCAGGACGAGCCCCGCGACCAGGTAGAAGGCGATCGTGCCCACGTTCGACGTGTCGTCCAAGAGGTCCTCCTCGGGTGGTGCCCGGAGTCTCCGGGCGGCAGGGCGGTGGTCAGTGCGCGGGAGCGACGCCGGGCACGGGCGGCTGCCCCGTCCCGGCCGGGGCGACGACGGCCGTCGCACCGTCGATGCGGGCGACGCGGACGGGGGTGCCGGGGGCGATCGCGGTGCCGGCGTCGGCGCGCGCGCTCCACACCTCGCCCGCGAGCTTCACGCGGCCGCCCTCGACCGTGACGGTCGACATGACGACGGCCTCGCGGCCGACGAGCGCCGCGGTGTTGGTCTCGACGAGCGGCATCCGGCCGCGCAGGTGGCGCAGCAGCCAGGGGCGCAGCGCGAGCAGCAGGAGCGCCGCGGTCGCGCAGGCGACGACGATCTGGACGGGCACCGGTGCGCCGAGGCCCGCGGAGAGCGCCCCGCCGAGGGCACCACCCGCGAGCATGATGAAGACGAGGTCGAGGGTGAGCATCTCGAGGATGCCGAGCGCGAGCGCCCCGCTGAGCCACCACAGCCAGTCCGGCACGGCCGAACCTCCCGGTCCCGGCGCGGTCGTCGAATGACCGCGCTGTACACCGATCCTAGACGATCACTTTGCCCTGGCGTGGGGCAGACGCCCGCCCGGTCGCCCGGACGAGCGGCGACGTCAGCGCGCCGCGCGCGCCGCCCACCGGCCCCCGACGTGGTCCACCTCGAGGTCGAGGCCGAACGCGCCGGACAGGTTCTCGGCCGTCAGCACCTCGTCGAGCGGGCCCGCCGCGTGCACGCGCCCGTCGCGCAGCAGCAGGAGGTGCGTGAAGCCCGGCGGGATCTCCTCGACGTGGTGCGTGACCAGCACGAGGACGGGCGAGCGCGGGTCCGCGGCCAGCTCGGACAGCGCCGCGACGAGCTCCTCGCGGCCGCCCAGGTCCAGGCCGGCCGCGGGCTCGTCGAGCAGCAGCAGCTCCGGGTCCGTCATGAGCGACCGCGCGATCTGCACGCGCTTGCGCTCCCCCTCGCTCAGCGTGCCGAAGAACCGGTCGGCCAGTCGCTCGACGCCGAACGCGCGCAGCAGGTCCGCGGCACGCTGCTCGTCGAGCTCCTCGTACGACTCGCGCCAGCGGCCCGTCACGCCGTACGCGGCGGTCAGCACGACGTCGCGCACGGTCTCGCCCGACGGGATGCGGTCGGCGAGCGCCGCGCTGGACAGGCCCACGCGCGGTCGCAGCTCGAACACGTCGACCCGGCCGAGCCGCGACCCGAGCACGTCGGCGGTGCCCTGGGACGGGTGCATGCGGCCCGACGCGACCTGGAGCATCGTCGTCTTGCCGGCGCCGTTGCGGCCGAGCACGACCCAGCGCTCGCCCTCCCGGACCGTCCACGACACGTCGTCGAGGATCGTCGTCGTCCCCCGGCGGATCGTCACGGCCTGCAGGTCGAGCACGTCGGTCATGGTGACGACCCTAACCAACGGGACGAACGTCCTCGGCACGCACCGGCGGGTCGCCCGGCGTGGCCTCGGTCACGTGCGCGGGACGGACCCGGACCGGCCCTACGGTGGAGGCGTGACGACGCTCGACCTGCCCCGCTCCGTGGTCCTCGCGCTGTGGCTCGCGCAGGACGGGGTGGACCGCGCCGCGATGGCCCGCGCGGTGCAGGTCGACGACGAGCCGCACACGGTCCGCGCGACCGTCGACGGGTCGGAGCACGTCGACGGTCCCCTGTCGCTGCTGCTCGACGTGTGCGGTCCCGGGCAGCGCGACGTCGCCGCCCTCGTGCCCGCGCCGGGCGACGCGTCGGGCGCTCCCCCGGCCGTGAGCGCCGCCGCGACCACGGCGGGTGAGGCGCTCCTCGTCCGCAGCGAGCTCGCGTGCGTCGCGGCGGTGCCGGGCGTCGAGCGGTTCGGGTCCGACCTCGAGCCGGGTCACCTGGTCACCTGGGACGTGCACGGCGTCGCCGACTGGCGCACCGCGGTGCTCGGTGCGGCGGGCTCGCTGTCCGACGCCGAGCGCGCGCTGCGGCAGGGGCTCATCGACGCGACCGAGGCGCTCGTGCGGCTCGACGTGGCCCGGTGGCGGCCCGACGCGGCCGAGCAGATCGCCGGGCTGCGCGACCTCGACCTGCCGGCGTGGCGGCTGCCCGACGGCATCGACGGCCGCCGGGTCCGGGTGCTCGCGTCGGCGGCCCGGCTGCGCGGCATCGTCGCGCTCGCGACGCAGGACGACGGCGGCGCGGTCAACCTGTGGCAGGCCGACCAGCGCTCGACGGCGCTGCGCGAGGTCGACCGCGTCGCCCGCCGCGCGATGGCGGCCGCGGCGACGTCGATCGGACCCTGACCCGGCTCAGCCCAGGACGTCGCGGTAGACGGTGAGCGTGCGCTCGCCGATCGCCTCCCACGAGAAGTGGTCCTCGACGCGCGTGCGTGCGGCGCGACCCCAGTCGGCGGCGCGGTCGGGGTCCTGGACGAGCGCGGTCAGCGCGTCCGCGAGGTCGCCGACGAACCGGTCGGGATCGACGGGTGTGCCGGTGCCGTCCTGCACCTGGTCGATCGGGACGAGCGTGCCCGTGACGCCGTCGACGATGACCTCGGGGATGCCGCCCGTGGCGGTGCCGACGACGGGCAGGCCGACGGCCATGGCCTCGAGGTTGACGATGCCGAGCGGCTCGTAGACCGACGGGCAGACGAACACCGTGCCGTGCGCGAGGATCGCGACGACGTCGGCGCGCGGCAGCATGCGGTCGATCCACACGACGCCCGAGCGCTTCTCGCGCAGCTGCGCGACGAGGCCCTCGACCTCGGCGGCGATCTGGGGGGTGTCGGGCGCGCCCGCGCAGAGCACGAGCTGCACGTCCGCGGGCAGGCGCTCGGCGGCGCGCAGGAAGTACGGCAGGCCCTTCTGGCGCGTGATGCGCCCGACGAACACGACGGCCGGCCGCGTCGGGTCGATGCCGAGCGCCCGCACGGTGGCCTCGGCTCGCTCGGCGTCGTCGCCGGTCGGGCGGCGCCAGCCGTCGAGGTCGATGCCGTTGTGCACGACGTGCACGCGCGACGGGTCGACCGCCGGGTACGACCGCAGGATGTCCTCGCGCATGCCGCCCGACACGGCGATGACGGCGGCCGCCGCCTCGTACGCGGTGCGCTCGGCCCACGAGGAGATCGCGTACCCGCCGCCGAGCTGCTCGGCCTTCCACGGGCGCAGCGGCTCGAGGCTGTGCGCGGTGAGGACGTGCGGGACGCCGTGCAGGAGCGACGCGAGGTGCCCGGCGAGATTCGCGTACCAGGTGTGGGAGTGCACGAGCGAGCTCACGACGCCGTCGTCGCCGACCCGGCCGACCGCGTCGACCATCTCGAGGTCGACGCCGAGCGTCTGCAGCGCCGCGTTCGCGGACGCCAGCCCGGCGGGGACGGTGTACCCCTCGACGCCCGGCTCGTCGCGCGGTCCGTCGAAGGCGTGCACGCGCACGTCGACCTTGTCGCGCAGGACGCGGGTGAGCCCCGCGACGTGGACCCCGGCACCGCCGTAGACGTGCGGCGGGTACTCGCGGGTCAGCAGGTCGACACGCACCAGGACCTCCACTGTCGGGTCCGGTCGGCGACCGGCTCTCTCCGCGACACGCTAGCGCGAGACGGGCCGCTCGCCTCGCCGGAGGACGCCCCGTGGGCCTAGGGTCGTCGCATGGCAGCGCCGCGTGTTCTCGCAATCGTCCTCGCAGGTGGAGAGGGCAAACGACTCATGCCGCTCACGGCGCACCGCGCGAAGCCCGCCGTCCCGTTCGGGGGCATCTACCGGCTCGTCGACTTCGCGCTGTCGAACGTCATCAACTCGCGCTACCTGCACGTCATCGTGCTCACCCAGTACAAGTCGCACAGCCTCGACCGGCACGTGTCGAAGACGTGGCGCATGTCGCCGCTCCTGGGGAACTACGTGGCCGCGGTGCCCGCGCAGCAGCGCGTCGGCAAGCACTGGTACCTGGGGTCCGCGGACGCGATCTACCAGTGCCTCAACATCATCGAGGACGAGCGCCCCGACATCGTCGTCGTGGTCGGCGCCGACCACGTGTACCGGATGGACTTCTCGCAGATGGTCGACGCGCACCGGGAGTCCGGTGCCGAGCTGACCGTCGCGGCGATCCGGCAGCCGATCCACGAGGCCGACCAGTTCGGCGTCATCGAGACGCACCCGAGCGACCCGACGAAGATCGCGGCGTTCCGCGAGAAGCCGACCGACCCCGTCGGCCTGCCCGACTCGCCGCTCGAGATCCTCGCGTCGATGGGCAACTACGTCGCGAACACCGACGCGCTCGTCCGCGCGGTCACCGAGGACGCCGAGAACCCGACGTCGCGGCACGACATGGGCGGCGACATCGTCCCGGCGTTCGTCGCGCGCGGCACCGCCGCGGTCTACGACTTCATCCGCAACGACGTGCCCGGCTCGACGCCGCGCGACCGCGACTACTGGCGCGACGTCGGGACGATCGACGCGTTCTACGAGGCCAACACCGACCTCATCTCGATCGAGCCGGTGTTCAACCTCTACAACGACGAGTGGCCGCTCTACACCGGCTACACGGGCCTCCCGCCGGCCAAGTTCGTGCACGCGGGCGCCGGTCGCCTCGGCCACGCGGCCGACTCGATCGTGTCCCCGGGCGTGCTCGTCTCCGGTGCGACCGTCTCCGGGTCCGTCATCTCGCCCGGCGTGCGGCTGCACTCCTGGGCGCAGGTCACGGACTCCGTGCTCATGGACGACGTGCACGTGCACCGCTACGCGCAGGTGCACCGCGCGATCATCGACAAGAACGTCATCGTCCCGGAGCGCGCGCGGATCGGGCTCGACCGCGAGCACGACCTCGCGCGCGGATTCACGATCACCGAGTCGGGCATCACCGTCGTGCCGAAGGGCGCCGTCGTCTCCGACTGACGACGTCCGGACACCAGGCGGGCACCCACGACGACGCTGCGGACCGTCGCACTAGCCTGCGAGGCGTGAGCACCCCCGCGCCCCGCACCGCCGTGCCCGCCGACGTCACCGCGCCCGCCGACATCACGGTGCCCGCCGACGACACCGAGCCCGCAACGGCCGCCGTGATCGAGCCCGGCGCGAGCGCCGACGCCGTCGAGGACACGCGTCGGCTCGTCGTCATGGACGTCGACTCGACGTTCATCACGGGCGAGGTCGTCGAGATGCTCGCGGCGCACGCCGGGACGGAGGAGCTCGTCACCGAGATCACCGAGCGCGCGATGCGCGGCGAGATCGACTTCGCCGCGTCGCTGCACGAGCGCGTCGCGACCCTCGCCGGGCTGCCGGCGACGGTGTGCGAGGACGTGCTCGCCCAGGTCGAGCTGTCGCCCGGTGCCGTCGAGCTCGTCGCGGAGCTCGACGCGCGCGGGTGGCCCGTCGGGCTGGTGTCGGGCGGGTTCCTCGAGATCGTCGAGCCGCTGGCCGCGCGGGTCGGCATCCGGCTCGTGCACGCGAACCGGCTCGAGGTCGCGGACGGTCGCCTCACGGGCCGCGTCGCCGGGCCAGTGGTCGACCGCGCGGCGAAGGCGCAGACGCTGCGCGAGTACGCCGTGCGGGTCGGCGTCCCGATGGAGCGCACGATCGCGATCGGCGACGGCGCCAACGACCTCGACATGCTGGCCGCGGCGGGCTTCGGCATCGCGTTCAACGCCAAGCCGCTCGTCGCCGCGTCGGCGGACGCCGTCGTCACGGACCGCCTGGACGCGGTCCTCGACCTGCCGCCGTTCACCGTCGGCACGTGACTCCCGCGTTCGTCCCGGGGCGGGAGCTCGCGCGCCTGCTGTACGCGTACGTCGCGCCCGTGCTCGCGGCGCGCGGGCTGGCGCACACGGCGGCGCTCGTCGGGCCGGGGTCGGACGTGCTGGGCCACGACGACGCGACGTCGACCGACCACGACTGGGGTCCGCGCCTGCAGGTGCTGCTCTCCCCCGACGACCACGCGGCGCACGCCGCCGCCCTGCACGAGGAGCTGCGGCACGTCCTGCCGGAGCAGGTGGGCGGCTGGACGACGCGCGCGGCGCCCCCGGCGGACGACGGCACGCGCGGCCCGGGGGTGGGCTGCCCGGGCAGCCCGGTCGAGCACCGGGTCGAGATCCTCACGCTCGACACCCTGCTGACGCGCGTGCTCGGGCACGTCCGCCCGCCCCTGACGGTCGCCGACTGGCTCGTCATCCCGCAGCAGCGCCTGCTGTCGCTCACGGCGGGCGTCGTGCTGCACGACGACCTGGGCCTGGCGCGCGTGCGCGCGGACCTCGCGTCCTACCCGCACGACGTGTGGCTCTACCAGCAGGCGTCGGCGTGGTGGGCGGTCGCCGAGGACTCCCACCTGGCGCCACGCGCCGGGATGGCGGGCGACGACCTCGGCTCGCGGCTGGTGACGGCGCGGGTCTGCCGCACGGCGGTCCTGCTCGCGTTCCTCCAGGCGCGGACGTACGCGCCCTACGACAAGTGGCTCGGCACGGCGTTCCGGCGGCTTCCGTCGTCGCGCGACCTGCTCGGCCCGCTCGACGCCGCGCTGGCGGCCGCGGACTGGGAGGCGCGCCAGCGCGCGCTGGGCCAGGTGCTCGTCGCGCTGCTGCGCGGGCACAACGCGCTCGGCCTGACGGCGCCGGTCCCCGAGGAGACGGTGCCGTTCCACGCCCGGCCGTTCGAGGTGGTCGACGCGGAGGGTGTCGCGGACGCCCTGCTCGCCGCGGTGGTCGATCCCGCGGTGCGGTCGCTGGGACGGCGACGCCCGGTCGGCGGGATCGACCTGGTCACGCAGAGCGCGGCCCTCGCGACGGACGTCACGCGCACCGCGGCGCTGCGGGGCCTGTACCGCTGACGACGGTGCGCCCAACGCCGCGTACCGACGCCGGGCGAGCCCGGACGGTCAGCCCGGCAGGCCGAGGCGCTCGAGCGTCGCGCCCGCCGGTGCCAGGCCCGACCACGGGCCGGTGAACCCGAGCACGGACCAGCTCGCGGTCGGCACGCCGACCTGCACGCGCGACAGGGCGGCGCCGTCGGAGTCGGGACCCGCGAGCGCGGCGGCGGCACGGCTCATCGTCGGCTCGTGCCCGACGACGAGCACGGTCGCCACGTCGTCGGCCACGCCGCGCAGGACGTCGAGCAGGGTCGAGACACCCGCGTCGTACACCTCGTCGCGCAGCTCGAGCGCCGGGTCGGCGCCGAGCGTGCCGCGCACCAGCTCCCACGTCTGCCGGGTGCGCAGGCTGGTCGAGCACAGCACGAGGTCGGGGACGAGCCCCGCCTCGGCGAGCTGCGCGCCGACCTGACCGGACTGCTTGCGGCCCACGAGCGACAGCGGCCGCTGGGGGTCGGGAAGGCCCTCGGGGTGCTCGGCCTTGGCGTGCCGGAGCAGGAGCAGTCGGTGGGTGGAGTCGGACGTCACCGGCTCAGCGTCCCATCACAGGCCCATCGCGTGCACGCCGCCGTCGACGTGCACGATCTCCCCGGTCGTCGCCGGGAACCAGTCGGACAGGAGCGCGGCGACGGCGCGGGCCGTGGGCTCGGGGTCGGAGACGTCCCAGCCGAGCGGCGCACGGTCGGGCCAGCCGCCCTCCATGGCCTCGAAGCCCGGGATCGACTTCGCGGCCGTCGTGCGGATCGGGCCCGCGGACACGAGGTTGACGCGCACGCCGTGCGGGCCGAGGTCGCGCGCGAGGTACCGGGCGGTCGACTCGAAGGCGGCCTTGGCGACACCCATCCAGTCGTAGACCGGCCACGCGTACCGCGCGTCGAACGTGAGGCCGACGACGGCCGAGCCGCGGGCCAGCAGCGGCTGCGCGGCGACGGCGAGCGACTTCAGCGAGTACGCGCTGACGTGCAGCGCGGTCGCGACGTCGTCCCACTCGCCCGCGAGGAAGTTGCCGCCCATGACGGACTGCGGCGCGAAGCCGATGGAGTGCACGACCCCGTCGAGGCTGTCGAGCCCGGCCGCACGCACGCGGTCCGCGAGCGCGTCGAGGTCCTCCTGCGACGTCGCGTCGAGCTGCAGGACCTGCGCCTCGACGGGCAGGCGCCGGGCGATGGCCTGGGTCAGCCGGAACTGCCGGCCGAACGAGGTGAGCACGACCTGCGCGCCCTGCTCCTGCGCGAGGCGCGCGACGTGGAACGCGATCGAGCCGTCGGTGAGGACGCCGGTGACGAGGAGCTTCTTGCCGTCGAGCAGACCCATGGGAGTTCCGTCCTGTTGCGGTGCGTGGGGAAAGGTCGTGGGGGGTCAGTGACCCATGCCGAGGCCGCCGTCGACGGGGATCACGGCGCCCGAGATGTAGCCGGCGGCGTCGGAGGCGACGAACTCGACGGCCGCGGCGACCTCCTCGGGCTGCGCGAAGCGCCCGGCAGGGATCGTCGCGAGGTAGGCCTTCTGGCGGTCCTCGGGCAGCGCGCGCGTCATGTCGGTGTCGATGAAGCCGGGCGCGACGACGTTCGCGGTGATGCCGCGACCGCCCAGCTCGCGCGTGATCGACCGCGCCATGCCGACGAGCGCCGCCTTCGACGCGGAGTAGTTCACCTGGCCGGGCCCGCCGTACAGACCGACGACCGACGAGATGAGCACGATGCGCCCGCGACGCAGCCGGATCATGCCCTTGGACGCGCGCCGCACGACGCGGAACGCGCCCGTGAGGTTGACGTCGAGGACGTCGGTGAACTCCTCGTCGGTCATGCGCAGCAGCAGCTGGTCGCGCGTGACGCCCGCGTTCGCGACGACGACCTCGACCGGGCCGTGCGCGGCCTCGATCTCGGTGAACGCCGCGTCGACCGCGACGGTGTCCCGCACGTCGGCCACCGCACCCAGCACGCCGTCGGGCAGGTCGCCCGAGCGGTAGATCGTCGCGACCTTGTCGCCGGCCGCCACGAAGCGCTCCGCGATGGAGCGGCCGATGCCGCGGTTCGCGCCGGTCACGAGGACGCTGCGCGGGCGGTGCTCGGACCGCGTGGGAGGCGTGGCGTTGTCGGAAGTCTCAGGCACGGAACCCGACGCTATCCGACGTCCCCGGAGCGACGCCGGTCCGGCCCGGCACAGGAACACCCCGGCATGTTGTGGGAACCGGACAACGGCGGCCCCCGACGGTAGGTGTCCGTCGACCGGACTACGATCAGGTGGTGAGCAGCCGCAGGACCCCCAGAGCGCACGACGCGCCGGGCGACGACGTCCAGCGCATCACGTCCGCGCCCGAGTCCCTGGCCGACGACATGGCCCGCCGGCAGCGCCGCTACCTCGCCCAGATGGGCGTCCGCATGGTGTGCTTCGCGGCCGCCTTCTTCACCTGGGGGCACCTGCCGGTCGTGGTGCCGATCATCCTGCTGATCGCGGCCGTCGTGCTGCCGTACGTCGCGGTCCTGTTCGCCAACGCGGGGCGCGAGCGGCGCGACACGGACGACGCGTCGTTCATGCAGTACCGCGAGATCGGGCCGGGCTCGGGTCCGCACCACCAGGTCGGGGGCGGCTCGTGAGCCTGCTGGGCGGCGTGCCCGACGCCGTCGACGAGCTCGTCTGCTCCGCCCGTGGCTGCCGCGCCGACGCCGCGTGGGGCCTGCTGTGGAACAACCCGAAGCTGCACACGCCCGAGCGCCGCAAGGTGTGGCTCGCGTGCGACGAGCACCGCGAGCACCTGTCGCAGTACCTCGACGTGCGCGGCTTCCTGCGTGACGTCGTCGCGGCCGGCGACCTCGACCGGGTGGCGCCGTCGTGAGTGCGGCCGCTCGCCGGGCCGTCGGGATCGTCTGCGTCGGGATCGTCCTCGCGACCGCGTGCGTGCTCCTGGGCCGGTGGCAGTGGAACCGGCACGTGTGGCGTGACGCGGCGATCGCGGTCGTGACGACCAACTACGCCGCCGACCCCGTGCCGCTCGACGACGTGCTCGCCTCGACGGACGAGACGCTCGGGAAGGCCGACGAGTGGCGCACCGTCGAGGTCGTCGGGCGGTACGACTCCGACGCGACCGTCCTGCTGCGCAACCGCCCGGTCGACGGCCACCCGGCGTACCACGTTCTCGTCCCGTTCGTGGTGTCGGACGCCTCCGCGGGCATCGCGGACGACCCGACGGGCGCGGGAGGGGTACTCGTCGTCGACCGCGGCTGGGTGCCGACCGGGGAGGACGCGAGCGCCGCCGTCGACGTGCCCGCTCCCCCGACCGGCACCGTGACGCTCACCGCGCGCCTGCGGCTCGACGAGCGCGAGACGACCCGCACGGCGCCTCCCGGCCAGGTGCAGGCGGTCGCGTCGTCGCAGGTCCTCGCGGCGGGCAGGCTGGACGCGGTCCCCTACGCCGCCTACGCGCAGCGGCTGGCGGAGGACCCGGCACCCGCCCAGGTGCCCGGCACCCTTCCGCCGCCGAGCACCGACCCGGGCTCGCACCTGTCGTACGCGTTCCAGTGGTGGGCGTTCGCGCTGCTGATCCTCGGCGGGTCGGTGGTCATCGCGCGCCGCGAGGCGGCCCTCCCGACGGAGGCCGCGACCGGCGACGGCGTCTCCGGCGGCGAGCCGAGCACGGCTCCCCCGGGCGACGGCGCGTCGGACGACACGGACCGACGGTCCGTCCGCCCCGGTGCCGGTGCCGCACCGGCCGGCCACGCACCCGACCGACCGGCACCCCGCCGACGCGGCGGCCGCGCCGAGGACGAGGAGGACGCGCTCATCGATGCGCAGCTCGCCGCGCGCGGCGGGACCGACGGCCGCGACGGGCCGGTCAGGCCAGCGCGATGAGGTCCAGGTAGTCCGGACCCCACAGGTCCTCGGCGCCGTCGGGCAGCAGCAGCACGCGCTCGGGGTCGAGCGCGGCCACGGCGCCCTCGTCGTGGGAGACCAGCACGACCGCGCCCTTGTAGGTGCGCAGCGCCGCGAGGATCTCCTCGCGCGACGCGGGGTCCAGGTTGTTCGTGGGCTCGTCGAGCAGCAGCACGTTCGCCGACGAGACGACGAGCGTCGCGAGCGCGAGACGCGTCTTCTCCCCGCCCGACAGGACGCGCGCCGGCTTGTCGGCGTCGTCGCCCGAGAACAGGAACGAGCCGAGCACCGAGCGGACCTGCGTGTCGGTGAGGTCGGGCGCCGCCGTGCGGAGGTTCTCGACGACCGTGCGGTCGAGGTCGAGCGTCTCGTGCTCCTGCGCGTAGTACCCGAGCTTGAGCCCGTGCCCGGGCTTCACCTCACCCGTGTCGGACGCCTCGATGCCGCCGAGGATGCGCAGCAGCGTCGTCTTGCCCGCGCCGTTGAGGCCCAGCACGACGACCTTCGAGCCGCGGTCGATCGCGAGGTCCACGTCGGTGAACACCTCGAGCGAGCCGTACGACTTCGACAGCCCTTCGGCCGTGATGGGCGTGCGACCGCAGGGCGCCGGGTCGGGGAACCGCAGGCGCGCGACCTTGTCCTGGGCGCGCACCTCCTCGAGCCCGGACAGCATGCGCTCGGCGCGCCGCGCCATGTTCTGCGCCGCGACGGCCTTCGTGGCCTTCGCGCGCATCTTGTCCGCCTGCGCGAGGAGCACCGACGCCTTCTTCTCGGCGTTCGCGCGCTCGCGACGGCGGCGCTTCTCGTCGGTCTCGCGCTGCTGCAGGTACGCGTCCCAGCCGAGGTTGTACTGGTCGAGCTGCGACCGGTTCGCGTCGAGGTGGAAGACCTTGTTGACGGTCGCCCGGAGCAGCTCGACGTCGTGCGAGATGACGACGAAGCCGCCCGAGTACTGCTTGAGGTAGTCGCGCAGCCACGTGATCGAGTCGGCGTCGAGGTGGTTCGTCGGCTCGTCGAGCAGGAGCGTGTCGACGCCCGAGAACAGGATCCGCGCGAGCTCGACCCGTCGCCGCTGACCGCCGGACAGCGTCCCCATGGGCTGCGCGAGCACGCGGTCGTCGAGCCCGAGGTTGGACGTGATGCGGTGCGCCTCGCTCTCGGCCGCGTAGCCGCCGGCCGCGGTGAAGCGGGCCTCGAGGCGCGCGTACCGGGCCATCGCCGTCTCGCGCACGTCGTCGTCCGCGGCGGCCATCGCGCCCTCGGTCACGCGCATCGCGCTGACGATCTCGTCGAGGCCGCGCGCCGACAGCACGCGGTCCATCGCGAGCTGCGCGAGGTCGCCGTGGCTGGGGTCCTGCGGGAGGTACCCGATGTCGCCCGAGCGGGAGATCGTGCCGCCCGTCGGCTGGGTCTCCCCCGACAGCGTGCGGGTGAGGGTCGTCTTGCCGGCGCCGTTGCGGCCGACGAGACCGATGCGGTCGCCCGAGGCGATGCGGAAGGTCGTCGGCTCGAGCAGCACACGGGCGCCGACGCGCAGCTCGACGGCCTGAGCGGTGATCACGTGGTGGTTTCCTCCGAGAAATGCGTCCCGGCGTTGGCCACGGACGCGAAGGACCCCGATTCTACCTAGCCGCTAGCGTGACGATCCGCGCTGATTTCCGACGCCACGACGCCACGAGGCCCCTGGGGGACCCATGACCGACGCGCCCGAGAAGCACCTGTCGACCGACTCCGCCGCCGCGGCGGCCGTCCATCCCGCACCCGTCGTCCGCTCCAGCGTCGCCACGGACGTCGCGCTCGTCTCGACGTTCGCGGCGTTCATCGCGGTGTGCGCGATCCTCCCGGGCATCCCGACGCCGTCCGGCGTGCCGATCACGCTGCAGACGTTCGGCGTGGTGCTCGCCGGCCTCGTGCTGGGCTGGCGGCGCGGCGCGCTCGCCGTCCTCCTGTACCTGGTCGTCGGCCTCGCGGGCGTGCCCGTGTTCGCGGACGGCACCGGCGGCCTCGTCGTGCTGACCAAGCCGTCCGTCGGCTACCTGCTCGCATTCCCGTTCGCCGCGGCCGTCGCGGGCCTCCTCGCCGGACGCGCGCTGCGCCTCACGGGTGCCCTGCGCTACCTGGCGCTCGTCGGGGCCGGTCTCGGTGCGAGCTTCCTCACCATCCACCCCGCGGGCATCGTGGGCCTCATGGCCCGGCTGGGCGTCTCCTTCGGCGAGGCCTTCGCGATCGACGTCGTGTACTGGCCCGGCGACCTCGTGAAGAACCTGCTCGCGGCGGCGGTCGCGCTCGCCGTGTTCCGCGCGTTCCCCGACCTCCTGCGCTCGCGCCGCTGACGGCAGGCACCGGATGATCGAGCTCGACGACGTCGTCGTCACCGCCTGGAGCCCCGACCCGGCCGGTGGAGCCGACCGCGTCGTGCGGCTGCTCGGGCCGGTGACGCTGCGGCTCGCCGAGCGCCGGATCGCCGTCGTCGGGGCCAACGGCTCGGGCAAGTCGACGCTCGCGCGGCTGCTCAACGGGCTCGTGCTGCCGTCGAGCGGGACGGTGCGCGTCGACGGGCTCGACACGGCCACCGACGGTGCCGCGGTGCGGCAGCGCGTCGGGTTCGTGTTCACCGACCCCAACGCGCAGATCGTCCTGCCGACACCGCTCGAGGACGTCGCGCTGTCGTTGCGGCGGCGGTTCCCCGACAAGGTGGAGCGACTCGAGGCCGCGCGGGCCGCGCTGCGTCGGTTCGGGCTCGGCGAGCGGGCGGACGTGTCCGTGCACGCGCTGTCCGGTGGCCAGCGTCAGCTGCTCGCGATCGCGGCCGTGCTGGCCGTCGAGCCCGCGGTCCTGGTGTGCGACGAGCCGACGACGCTGCTCGACCTGCGCTGGCGACGCGTCGTGGACGACCTGCTCGCCGACCTCGACCAGCAGGTCGTCGTCGTCACGCACGACCTCGACGCCGCCCGCCGTGCCGACCGCGTCCTCGTCGTCGACGACGGGCTCGTCGTGTACGACGGCGACCCGCACGAGGCCGTCGCGCACTACGAGGCGCTCATGGGTCAGGCGGGCGTGCCGTGACGCGCCGCGAGCGGGGCCCGCTCCGTCCACCCTGGGCCGGTCCGCTGGGCCTCTACCACCCCGGCACGACGGTCGTGCACCGCCTGCCTGCGGGCGCGAAGCTCGCCGGCCTCGCCCTGGCCGGCGTCGCGGTGCTGCTGCTCGACGGCCCACGCTCGGCCGTCGGCGCCCTCGTCGTCGCGGTCGGCGTGCTGCTCGTCGCACGCGTCCCGCTGCACCGCACGACCCGCGGCCTGCTGCCCGTCACCGTCCTCGCCCTGGTCCTCGGTCTCTACCAGACGTGGTCGCGCGGCTGGGAGGTCGGTGTCGAGGTCGCGGCCGAGCTGCTCGCGCTCGTCGTCCTCGGGACGGTCGTCACCGCGACCACCCGGTCCGACGCGCTGCTCGACGTCCTCGCGCGCGTGACGCGGCCCCTGCGGCACGTCGGGCTGCACCCCGAGACCGCCGCGCTCGCCGTCGGCCTGTTCCTGCGCACGATCCCGGTGCTCGCGCAGTCCTCGCTCGACGTCCGCGCCGCCGCCCGAGCCCGCGGGCTCGACCGCGACCCCCGTGCGCTCGTCGTACCCGCGGCGGTCCGGATGGTCGCGCACGCGCGCGCGACGGGCGACGCGCTCGCCGCGCGCGGTCTCGCCGACGACTGACGCCTGCTCGGCCCCGGGTGCCCGACGTGCACGAACGGGTGGCGCCGCCGTCCCGACGCGCGGACTGAGGGACGCGGCGTTAAGTTCCCCTCCGTGACGTTCGGTGAGGGTGGTCAGTTCGAGGGCGGTCGCGTGCGCACGAGCCGCGGCGGCAAGGTCGCCGTGGGCGGCGGGATCGGCGCGCTCGTCGTCGCCGTGCTCGCGATCTTCCTCAACCAGTCGGGCAACGGCGACCTCGCGAACGTCCTGCAGGGCGCGGCCGGCGGCAGCGGCCAGCAGGCGGAGCAGGGCGTCGTCGGCGACTGCACCGCGGAGCAGGCCAACGAGCAGCGCGACTGCCGCCTCTCCGCGACGCTCCAGGCGCTCGACGCCTACTGGGCGGACGAGCTCCCCGCGCAGGGCGCGCAGTTCGCGCAGCCCGCCGCCGAGGCGTTCGAGGGTCAGACCACGACGGGCTGCGGCGCCGCATCGGCGTCGACCGGGCCGTTCTACTGCCCTCCCGACCAGACCATCTACCTCGACCTCGGCTTCTACGACCTCCTGCAGAGCCAGTTCGGCGCCGAGGGCGGCCCGCTCGCGGAGATGTACGTGACGGCGCACGAGTACGGGCACCACGTCCAGAACCTCACCGGCGTCATGGACCGCGCGCAGCGGCAGGGCACCGGCGCGGAGTCCGACTCCGTGCGCGTCGAGCTCCAGGCCGACTGCTACGCGGGCATGTGGGTCGGCAGCGCTGCGACCGAGGTCGACCCGGACACCGGCGTGACGTTCCTCGAGCCGATCACCGCCGAGCAGCTCCAGCAGGCGCTGTCCGCCGCGGAGGCCGTCGGCGACGACCACATCCAGCAGCAGTCCGGCGGCGGCGTGAACCCCGACTCGTGGACCCACGGCTCGTCCGAGCAGCGTCAGCGCTGGTTCACCACCGGCTACGAGCAGGGCACCCTCGCCGCGTGCGACACCTTCGCGACCGACGAGCTCTGACACCCGCGCCCCGCGGGGCGGTGGTGCGCTGCTGACGCATCGGCCGCCCGCGGTGACCCACGCGCTCCGACGCGTCTGGCACCTGAGGTGACCCCGCCCTGCGACGCGTCTGGCACCTGAGGTGACCCCCTGCGACGCGGCTGCGTCCAGAGCGGCCGACGCACGTCGCTCCCGCGGCACTGAGGTCACGGGAGCGACGTGGTCCCACAGGTGCCGACCGGCACGCAGGTCGTCAGCCGGTCGTGCGCGCTCTCCGGGTCAGGACGACCGCACCCGCGCCTGCGGCGACGAGCAGCAGCCCGATGCCGAGGAGCGCCCACGGGTCGGCGCCCGTGACGGCGAGGGGACCCGGACGGGCCGCCGCCGGGGCGACGCCGCTCGAGGTGCCCCCCGCCCCGCCGCCCGGTGCGCCGGGCGCGGCCACCGTGAGGGTCGCCGGGTCGGAGTAGGCGCCACCGAAGGAGTTCGCCACGTACGCCCGGAACCGCGCCCCCGAGTCGGCGGTGCGCGCCGTGAACGCGAGCGTCGCCTCCGTCGCCCCCGGCACGTCGGTCCACGTCCCGTCGACGAGCCGCTGCCACTGCACGGTCGGGGTCGGCGAGCCCGACGCGGCGACGGTGAAGCGGGCCTGCGCGCCGTCGGCGACCGTGACGTCCGCAGGTCCGGTACGGACCCACGCGACCGTGCCCGCGGCCGACGCTCCGCCGCGCTGGTCGGCGACGAACGACGCCACCCACGACAGGGCCGAGTTCCAGTTCACGGTGATCTCGTTGGTCGACCACGACTGGATGTCGTCGACGTAGCAGAGCTGCGGTGCGCACATGTGGTCGGGGCCGTAGAGACCGCTGATGACCGGGTCCCACGTGCCGACGTCCGAGTTCGGCCCGCCCGACACCGACCCGACCGGCGGGTTGGGCAGCGCGTCTGTGAGCGAGTGCGCGAACCACCGGCTGTGCTG
Organism: Cellulomonas algicola; assembly: GCF_003851725.1. Lineage (GTDB taxonomy): Bacteria > Actinomycetota > Actinomycetes > Actinomycetales > Cellulomonadaceae > Cellulomonas > Cellulomonas algicola. Next base: position 26,051 of record NZ_BHYL01000231.1, read on the forward strand.
GTCGTCGGAGAACACGTCGCCGTAGCCCGTGACGTACGAGATGTTGAGCGCGTTGCGGCCGAGCAGGTAGTCCATCGACTCGAGCACGGCGTCCGCGAACCGCTGGTCGCCCGTGAGGTCGAACGCGGTGCCGAGGACCACCTGGTTGTTGAGGACCGCGGAGTTCGACCCCCACTCGTACACGCCGTCGTCGTCGCCGCTGTACGCGGTGCCGAACGGCTCGGCCGCCTGCCGCTCGAGGTACGTCTCCGCACCGTCCACGACCGACTGGCGGATCGCGGTCCGTCCGGGGATGTCGGACTCCACGACGGCGAGGTCCAGGCGCCCGAGGGCTGCGGTCTCGCCCCAGTACATGCCGCCCGCGGTGAAGATGTCCGCGGTGTGGAGCTCGTTCGCGAGCACCGCGTCCCGGAACTGCGGCTCCCCCGTCGTGAGGAACAGCTCCGCAGCCGCCCAGTAGAACTCGTCGGTCACGTCCGTGTCGTCGTACGGACCGCCACCCGGGCTCGGGTCGGCGTTCGGCGCCGGCGCGTACAGGTCGGGCGTGGCGACCGCGGCGGCGTACGCGGTGCGGGCGGCGGCGAGCAGCTCGGCGGCGAACTCGGCGTCGTACGGCTCCCACAGCCGGGCGCCCTGCGCCGCGGCGGCCGCGAGGTTCAGCGTCGCCGCGGTCGACGGGCGGTGCAGCCGGCGCTCCTGCGGGTCGTCGGACGGCAGCAGCGGCAGACCGGTCCAGTCCACGTCGTGCACCTTGTGGTGGACCATGCCGGCGAGCGGCTCCCCGGCCGGGACCTGCATGCGCAGCATCCACTCGAGCTCCCACCGCGCCTCGTCCAGCGCGTCGGGGACGCCGTTGGTCTGCTCGACGAGCGGGATGTCGAGGGAGCCGTCCCCGAGGGCCGCGACGTCGCCCGTCGGCGCGTGCAGGGCACGCTCGTAGGTGCTCATGACCTGCGCGACGGCGATGCCGCCGTTGACGACGTACTTGCCGTGGTCTCCCGCGTCGTACCAGCCGCCGACGACGTCGAGCGTGTAGTCGCACGTCCAGTCGCCGTAGAGGTTCTGCGCCTCTGCCGGCGTGATGCAGGGGACGGCGTGGTCGCCCTGGTTGGCGCCTGCGTCACCCGGCCGTCCGACGTGGCCCGCAGGGCGCGTGTAGCGCCCGTCGCCCATGATCGACCCGTCGATCGCGATGCCGCTGCGCACCGGGTAGAAGTAGTCGAGCGCGTCGTGGCGCAGGCTGTCGTACAGGTCGTCGCCGACGACGAACGGGTGGCTGGTCTCGCCGTCCGCGCGCAGCGTGTAGGTGCCGGGCGTGGTGACGTCGCCGAAGTCCACGACGTGCACGTTGACGCCGGCCGTCGGGTCGACGCCGCGCGGCGTCGACGTGCCGGACGCGACCACGGTGCTGCCGGAGCGGAGCTCCCAGTCGACGGGTTCGGTCTGCGTCGTGACGAGCGTCGCGCGCTTGGGCCCGTCGGTCAGGTACCCGACCTGGTTCACGCGCACGCGCGAGCCGGTGTCGGGCGCGTACGGCGGCGGCGGCTCCGTCGTCTCGGCGAACGACAGCTCGGTGATGCAGAACGTGTACGGCGCCGTGCGTCGACCGAGCTCGAGCTGGATGCGGCCGTACGCCGCCGACGGGTCGGCGCTGAACGAGGCGTCGGCCGTGAAGGCGTAGGTGAAGGTCGTCGGCGTCGTCGTCAGTGCCGCGTCGTCGTCGAGCACGCGGTGCCACGGTTCGCCGAACTGGCCGACGAGCACGTTGACGGGCGCCGGGTCGCTCGCGTAGGCGGTGAGCTCGAGGACGTAGCTGCGGCCCTCGACGACCTCGACGTGCTTGAGCTCGAGACCGGCCTCGTACGGGTTGGCGTAGCCGCCGCGCAGGTCGATGCACGCGCTGAGCCCGTCGGCCCCGGCGCGGGCCGTCCCGCCACCGGCGGCGTCGTACAGCGAGAACGCCCCGAGGTCGCCGCCCGCGAACGAGTGGTCGATGCGGGCGCCCGACGTGACGGAGAAGTCGTCGACGCAGAACGTGTACGGCGCGGCCTGCCCGCCGAGCTGGAACGACACCTGGCCGGTCCCGGTCGTCCAGTCGTCGGCGACCGGCGAGCCCGGGGTGCCCGGACGCGTGGGCCAGTCGGCGGGGGTGAACGTGAACTCGACGTGCTGGGGCGTCGCGGTGCCGTCGAGCACGACCTGGTGGCCGAACGCGGCCGGGTACCCGAGCCCACCCTGCACCGGGACGGTGACCGGCGCGGACGCGTGCGCCTCGAACGACACCGTGTACGTGGTGTCGCGGTCGTACGTCACGTCGTCGTGCTGCAGCGCGATGTCCCAGGGGTTGACGCCACCGTCGACCGCCGCGCACATCTCCCCGCCGGTCACGGACGACGACACGGACCCGGCGTTCGCGTAGGTGAACCAGCCCTGCGCGTCGCCGTCGGCGAAGCCGTGCTCGTCCGTCAGGGGGGCGGCGGTCGCAGTCGACGCGACGGCCGCGACGACGAGCAGGGGCCGACGTCGAGCCGGCCAGCCACCGGCGGCGCCGGCGTGGGCGCGGGGCGGGTGTGGGGACCACGGTGTCTCCGGAAGGGTGAGGGCGGGCGCCGTCGGGGCGCGATGTCTGGTGGTGCGGGCAGTGAGAACTGGTAGCGCTTCCACGACGTCCGAGACGGACACACCGCACGAAGGTCGACGTCGCTCGCCGCTCGCGCCACATCGTCACGGTGGCGCTCCTCGACTGACTGGACGCGCTTCCAGTTCCGCGCTTGATGGTCCGGGCGACGCCTTTCGATGTCAAGACGAAGCGGCAGGTCATCGCTCTAAGGAGTGAGCGAGCGTGCACCGTGATCCCGCCGGGAGCGCTGCCCGCCGCAGCATCCTCGGTGGTAGCCTCACGCGGGTTCAGCACGCGGACGAGGGGAACCATGACAGGTCGGACCGGACGCCCTCCCACCCTCGACGAGGTGGCCGAACGCGCCGGTGTCTCGCGCTCCGCGGCGTCGCGCGCCATCAACAACGCCGTCCACGTCAGCCCCGCGACGCGTCGCGCGGTCGACCGCGCGGTGCGCGAGCTGGGCTACGTCCCGAACGTCACCGCGCAGGCGCTCGCGCGCCAGAAGGTCGGCGCCGTCGTCCTCGCCGCGTCGCACGACAACCCGGACCTCCTCGGGGACCCGTTCATCGGCCAGGTGATCGTGGGGGTCACGACGGCGCTCGAGAACACCGAGCTCGACCTCAAGCTCCTCCTGTGCCACCCCGAGCGCGGCCACGACCGCGTCCGGCGCATGCTGCGACGCCCCCGTGCCGACGGGGTCATGGTCATGGCGCTGCGCGGCGACGACCCCCTCCAGCGGATGGTCGAGGAGTCGGGGCTGCCCGCGGTGTACGGCGGCCGGCCCCTGCACGGCCAGCCCGAGCTGTTCGTCGACGTCGACAACAGGGGCGGCGGCCGGACCGCGGCCGAGCACCTCGTCCGGCTCGGCCGCCGACGCATCGCCACGATCGCCGGACCCGAGGACTCGCACGCGGCCGTCGCGCGCCTCGAGGGCGTCACCGACGCCCTGTCCGTCGCGAACCTCGACCCCACGCTCGTCGAGCGCGCCGACTTCACGCGGGAGGGCGGCGCGCGCGCGATGGAGCGCCTGCTCGACCGCGATCCCGACATCGACGCCGTGGCCGTCGCGTCCGACAACATGGCCGTCGGAGCGGTCCGGACCCTCGCGCTGCACGGACGACGCGTGCCCGAGGACGTCGCCGTCGTGGGCTTCGACGACCTGCCGATCGCCGAGCTCGCCTACCCGCCGCTCACCACGGTCCAGCAGCCGATCCGCTCGCTCGGGCAGGAGATGGCGCGGGTCCTCCTCGCGGTCGTCGACGGCGAGACGCCCAGCTCGCTCCTGCTGCCGACACGGCTCGTGGTCCGCGAGTCGGCCCCGCTCCCGACCTAGCGACCAGTTGATGTCGACCTGCGCCCAGGCCCGGCGCCGGGCTACGGTCGCGCGCGTGCTGATCCGCTCCGAGACCCCTGCTGACGTCGATGCCGTGCGGGAGGTCGTCGGCTCCGCGTTCGGCGAGCACGCCGACCACGTCCTGACCATGCTCGACGCGCTCCGCGCTGACCCCGCGTGGGTCGAGGGCCTCTCGCTCGTCGCGCTCGGCGGCGACGGTGACGTCGTGGGGCACGTGCTGCTCACGCGCGTCACGATCGCCTCGGCGCGGGGGCCCGTGCCCGCACTCACGCTCTCCCCGCTCTCCGTCGCCCCTGCCGCGCAGCGACGCGGTATCGGCACGGCTCTCGTCGCGGCCGCGCTCGACAGTGCCTCGGCCGCGGGATGGCCGCTCGTCGTCCTCGAGGGCGACCCCCGCTACTACGGCCGCCGCGGCTTCGTCGCCGCCGACCCGGTCGGGCTCGCGTCGCCGTCACCCCTCATCCCGCCGGGCGCGTGGCAGGTCGCGCTCCTGCCCGCGCACGAGCCTTGGATGACGGGTGCGACGACGCTGTCCGCTCCCCTGCTCGCGATCAACGACGTCCCTCGCGTCTGACGGACCGCGGCGCCGCTCCCGGCAGTCGCACGACGACGCCCGGCCTCCGGCGGGAGGCGGGCGTCGTCGTGGACGTGCTGCTCGGCTGGTCAGATGTTGAAGCCGAGGGCGCGCATCTGGGCGCGGCCGTCGTCGGTGATCTTCTCCGGGCCCCACGGCGGCATCCAGACCCAGTTGATGCGGAAGCCGTCGACGATGCCGTCGAGCGCCTGCGCGGACTGGTCCTCGATGACGTCGGTCAGCGGGCACGCCGCGGAGGTGAGGGTCATGTCGATCACGGCGGTGTTCGTCTGGTCGATGACGACGCCGTAGACGAGGCCGAGGTCGACGACGTTGATGCCGAGCTCGGGGTCGATGACGTCCCGCATGGCCTCCTCGACGTCGGCGACCGTGGTCGGGTTGGTCTCGGTGCTCATGCGTCCTCCTTGGTGCGCGTCGCGCCGGTCTTGATGAGTGCGTCGTTCAGGGCGACCCAGCCGAGCAGGGCGCACTTCACGCGGGCCGAGTAGCGGCCGACGCCCGTGAAGGCGGCGGCGTCTCCGAGCTTGTCCTCCACCTCGTCACCGAGCCCGGCGCCCTTCGACTGCATGAGGGCGCGGAACGTGCCCGCGAGGTCGTCGACGGTCGTCAGGTCCTGGTCGACGACGAGGTCGTGCAGCACGGAGACAGAGGCCTGCGAGATGCTGCAGCCCTGCCCCTCCCAGCGCACGTCGCGGACGACCCCCGAGAGGTCGACGTCGACCTGCAAGGTCACCTCGTCGCCACAGGTCGGGTTGACCTGGTGCGACTGGGCCGTGCGGGCCTCGGCCACCGCGACCTCGCCGAGGCCCCGCCCGTGCGGGTGCTTCGCGTGGTCGAGGATGACCTGCTGGTACAGCTGTTCCATCGAGGTGCTCATGCGTTGCTCCCGTCCTCCAGACCGAAGAACGTCCGCACCCCCGCGAGTGCTTCCCGGAACACCTCGATCTCCTCGTCGGTCGTGTAGACGGCGGCCGACGCGCGCGCGGTCGCGGCGACGCCGAACCGGCGGTGCAGCGGCTGCGCGCAGTGGTGCCCGACGCGGACGGCGACGCCGGCGTCGTCGAGCACCTGGCCGACGTCGTGCGCGTGCACGCCGTCGACGACGAACGACACGTTCGCGAGCCGGTCGCGCGCGTCGGTCGGGCCGATCACGCGGACGCCCGGCACGGACGCGACCGCGTCGAGCAGCAGCTGCGTGAGGTGGGCCTCGTGCGCGGCGACGGCGTCCATGCCGAGCTCGGCGAGGTAGGACGCGGCGGCGCCCATGCCCACGGCCTGCGACACCATCTGCGTGCCGGCCTCGAACCGCTGCGGCGGCGGCGCGTACGTCGTGCGCTCCATCGTGACGACCTCGACCATCGACCCGCCGGTCGTGACGGGCGGCATGGCCTCGAGCAGCTCACGCCGCCCGTAGAGCGCGCCGACGCCCGTCGGGCCGAGCATCTTGTGGCCGGAGAACGCGGCGAAGTCGACGCCCAGCGCGTGCAGGTCGACGGGCAGGTGCGGCACGGACTGGCACGCGTCGAGCACCGTCAGCGCCCCGACGGCACGCGCACGGTCCACGAACGCGCGCACGGGCGTGATCGCACCCGTCACGTTCGACGCGTGCGTGAACGCGAGCACGCGCGTCCGCTCCCCCACGACCGTCGCCAGGTCGTCGAGGCGCAGCCGCCCGTCGTCGTCGACACCGATCCAGCGCAGCGTCGCACCCGTCCGCGCGGCGAGCTCCTGCCACGGCACGAGGTTCGCGTGGTGCTCGAGCTCGGTCACGACGATCTCGTCGCCCGGACGGAGCGCGAAGCGCGCCGACTCCGAGCCGCCGCGGCCCAGCGACGCGTTCGACATCGCGTACGCGACGAGGTTGATCGCCGCGGTCGCGTTCGACGTCCAGACGAGCTCGCCGGGCGAGACGCCGACGAACGACGCGACCCGGGCGCGCGCGTCCTCGAACGCCTCCGTGGCCTCCTCCGCGAGCTGGTGCGCGCCGCGGTGCACGGCGGCGTTGCGCTGCACGTAGAAGTCCTGCTCGGCGTCGAGGACGACCTCGGGCTTCTGCGACGTCGCCCCGGAGTCGAGGTAGACGAGCGGGCGTCCGCCGCGCAGGGTGCGCGCGAGCAGCGGGAAGTCCGCACGGACCGCCGCGAGCTCGGCGGGACCGAGCGTGCCGGCCGCGGCCGGCGCCCCGCCCTGCGGGACCGCGGTGTCGAGCGTGCTGGTCACGTCGTCCGCCCTTCGTCGTGGGTGTGTGCGTCTACCGGGTCAGGAGTCCCCGGGGGCGTCGCACGGACGCTCCCGGGGACGGTGGTCGTCGGTCGTCAGACCGCCGACGTGAGGAACCGGTCGTAGCCCTCGTTCTCGAGGCGCTCGGCGAGCTCGGGCCCGCCCTCCTCGGCGACCTTGCCGTCGACGAAGACGTGCACGAAGTCGGGCTGGATGTAGCGCAGGATGCGCGTGTAGTGCGTGATGAGCAGCACGCCGACGTCCGGGTTCTGGCGGACGCGGTTGACGCCCTCCGACACGACGCGCAGCGCGTCGACGTCGAGGCCCGAGTCGGTCTCGTCGAGGATCGCGAACTTCGGCTTGAGGAGCTCCATCTGGAGGATCTCGTGGCGCTTCTTCTCACCGCCGGAGAAGCCCTCGTTCACGGAGCGGTCCGCGAACGCCGGGTCCATGCGGAGGTCGTCCATCGCGGTGCGGACGTCCTTGACCCAGGTGCGCAGCGGCGGGGCCTCGCCGTCGATCGCGGTCTTCGCGGTGCGCAGGAAGTTCGACACCGAGACGCCGGGCACCTCGACGGGGTACTGCATCGCGAGGAACAGGCCCGCGCGGGCGCGCTCGTCGACGGACAGGGCGAGGACGTCCTCGCCGTCGAGCGTCACGGTGCCGGAGGTGATCTGGTACTTCGGGTGGCCCGCGAGCGAGTACGCGAGCGTGGACTTGCCGGACCCGTTGGGGCCCATGATCGCGTGCGTCTCGCCGCTGTTCACGGTCAGGTCGACACCGCGCAGGATGGGCTTGGCGCCCTCCTTGGTCTCGACGCTGACGTGCAGGTCGCGGATCTCCAGGGTGGCCATGCGGGGTACTCCTAGGTCAGAGGGGGGCGTCGACGTCGACCAGCACGCGCTGGCCGTCGACGGTCACGGGGTAGACGGGGACGGGCCGGACCGCGGGCGGGCCGAGCGGCTTGCCGGTGCGCAGGTCGAACCGCGACCCGTGCAGCCAGCACTCGATCGAGCAGTCCTCGACCTCGCCGTCGGACAGCGAGACCGCGCCGTGCGAGCAGATGTCGCTGATGGCGTGCAGCTCGCCGTCCTCGTCGCGGACGATCGCGACCTCGACGGGTCCGGACTCGCCCTCGAGCTCGACGCGGAGCGTGCCGGCGGCCGGCACGTCCTCGTCGTAGCAGGCGAGCTGTGCGGTCATGCGCGCTCCGTGTGGACGGACGACTCGGAACCGTCGACGTGCGGACGGTCGGCGAGCCCGTCGAGCGCCGACATGGACGCCTCGAGCTCCTTCTCGATCGCACCGATGAGCCGCTCCTCGACCGCGGGGACGCCGATCTCGTGGACCAGCTCCGCGAAGAAGCCGCGCACGACGAGCCGACGCGCGTCGGCCTCGGGGATGCCGCGGGCGCGCAGGTAGAAGAGCTGCTCGTCGTCGAAGCGGCCGGTCGCGGACGCGTGGCCCGCACCCTCGATGACGCCCGTCTCGATCTCGAGGTTCGGCACCGAGTCCGCGCGCGCCCCGTCGGTGAGGACGAGGTTGCGGTTGAGCTCGTACGTGTCGGTGCCCTCGGCAGCCGCGCGGATCAGCACGTCGCCGACCCACACGGTGTGCGCGCCCGCGCCCTGCAGCGCGCCCTTGTAGGTCACACGGCTCACGCAGTTGGGGACCGCGTGGTCGACGAACAGGCGCTGCTCCTGGTGCTGGCCCGCGTCGGCGAAGTACAGGCCGAGCAGGTTGACCGACGCCCCCTCGCCGACGAACGCGGCGTCGGGCGTGATGCGCACGACGTCGCCGCCGAGCGTCACCGCGATGTGCTTGACGGTCGCGTCGCGACCGATCCGCAGCCGGTGCGACGACGCGTGGACCGAGCCCTCGGCCCAGTCGTGCACCGTGACGACGGTGAGGTGCGCACCCTCGTCCGCGACGATCTCGACGGTCTCGGTGAGCGACGCGTGCCCGACGTGGTCGATGACGACGACGCCCTCGGACAGCGCCTCGGCGTGCACCAGCAGGTGCGTCGCCGACGGCTCGAGCGGCGCGTCGTGCGTGCCCGCACCCTCGACGCCCTCGATCTTGATCGACGTCACGGTGGACGCGACCTTCTCGCGCGGGACCGTCACGACGGTCGCACGCGGGAACGACGCCCACGCGACGGCGGCGGTGCGGTCGCCGGGCTCGCCCGCGCGGCCGAGGCGCTCGTCATCGCGGTCGACGATCTCGACCCTGACCTCGGGCGCCTCGACGACGGTCGTCAGCACGCCGTGACCCGTGAGCACGCCCTCGCTCGTCGCGGCGAACAGCGGCGCGAGGCGGTCGACGGGCGAGAACCGCCACTCCTCCTCACGGCCCGTGGGGACCGCGAAGTCGGCGACGTCGAAGGACGTCGGACGCGCGGCGCGGGACGCCTCCGGGGTGCCCCCGGTGCCGTGCGTGTGGGCCCCGTCGGCGACCGCCCGCGAGTGGTCGGTCGACAGGTTCTCCGTGGTGGTCGTCATCAGCCGACGGCCCCTTCCATCTGCAGCTCGATGAGGCGGTTGAGCTCGAGGGCGTACTCCATGGGCAGCTCGCGCGCGATGGGCTCGACGAACCCGCGCACGATCATGGCCATCGCCTCGGTCTCGGGCATGCCCCGGGACATCAGGTAGAACAGCTGGTCCTCGCTCACGCGCGACACCGTGGCCTCGTGGCCCATCGACACGTCGTCCTCGCGGACGTCGACGTACGGGTAGGTGTCGGAGCGCGAGATCTGGTCGACGAGCAGCGCGTCGCAGAGCACGTTCGACGCGGAGTGGCTCGCACCCTCCAGCACCTGCACGAGCCCGCGGTAGGACGTGCGGCCACCGCCGCGCGCGACCGACTTCGAGACGATCGACGACGACGTGTGCGGCGCGGCGTGCACCATCTTGGCGCCCGCGTCCTGGTGCTGGCCCTCGCCCGCGAACGCGATCGACAGCGTCTCGCCGCGCGCGTGCTCGCCCATGAGGTAGATCGCCGGGTACTTCATCGTGACCTTGGAGCCGATGTTGCCGTCGACCCACTCCATCGTCGCGCCCTCGGCGGCGGTCGCCCGCTTGGTGACGAGGTTGTACACGTTGTTCGACCAGTTCTGGATCGTCGTGTACCGCACGCGGGCGTTCTTCTTGACGATGATCTCGACGACCGCGGAGTGCAGCGAGTCCGACGAGTAGACGGGCGCGGTGCAGCCCTCGACGTAGTGCACGTATGAGCCCTCGTCGGCGATGATCAGCGTCCGCTCGAACTGGCCCATGTTCTCCGTGTTGATGCGGAAGTAGGCCTGCAGCGGGATCTCGACGTGCACGCCCGGCGGCACGTAGACGAACGACCCGCCCGACCACACGGCGGTGTTGAGCGACGCGAACTTGTTGTCGCCCGGGGGGATCACGGAGCCGAAGTACTGCTCGAAGATCTCGGGGTGCTCGCGCAGGCCCGTGTCAGTGTCGAGGAAGATGACGCCCTGCTCCTCGAGCGACTCCTGGATCTGGTGGTAGACGACCTCGGACTCGTACTGCGCGGCGACGCCCGCGACGAGGCGCTGCTTCTCCGCCTCCGGGATGCCGAGGCGGTCGTACGTGTTCTTGATGTCCTCGGGCAGGTCCTCCCAGCTGGCGGCCTGCTTCTCGGTCGAGCGCACGAAGTACTTGATGTTGTCGAAGTCGATGCCCGACAGGTCGGAGCCCCACCACGGCATGGGCTTCTTCTCGAACAGGCGCAGCGACTTCAGGCGCGTCTTGAGCATCCACTCGGGCTCGTTCTTCAGCGCCGAGATCTCCCGCACGACGGCCTCGGACAGGCCGCGCTTCGCCGTGGCGCCGGCCACGTCGGTGTCGTGCCAGCCGTAGTTGTAGTTGCCGATCGAGGCGATGGCCTCGTCCTGCGTGAGGGGCGCGGCGGCTGCCGCGTTCTCGGTGGGTGCACTCATGCTGTCGGTCCTTCCGGGGCGAGCACGGGGGCTGCGGGGGTCGGTGCGGTCGTCGGGATGTTCGTGGTGCAGACGTGCCCACCACCGGCGAGGGTGGCGAGGCGCTGCACGTGGACGCCGAGGATGCGCGAGAACGCGCGGGCCTCGGCCTCGCAGAGCTGCGGGAACTCGTGCGCGACGTCCTGGACGGGGCAGTGCCCCTGGCAGAGCTGGACGGCCCGCGCGCCGGGGACGGGCCGCGCGGACGCGGCGTACCCGTCGGCGGTCAGGCCGTCGGCGAGCGAGCGGGCGCGGGCGGTGACGTCCTCGCCGGCCGCGTCGACGACCGCCACGAGGCGCTGCTCGAGGTCACGGACGCGCTGCTCGGCGAAGCTCTCGACCGCGGCGGGGCCGCCCGTCTCGGCGAGGAAGCGCAGCGCCTGCGCGGCGAGCTCGGAGTAGCGGTGCGAGAGCGCGGCCTGGCCGCGGCTGGTCACGACGTAGCGGCGGGCCGGGCGACCGCGACGCGCCGGGCCGAGGCCGACCCCGTCGTGCACGGCGATCTGGTCGCCGGACTCGAGCACCGCGAGGTGCCGGCGGATGCCGGTGGTCGTGAGGTCGAGCCGGGCGGCGAGCTCGGTGGCGGACACCGGACCCTGCGCGGCGACGAGCCGCAGGACGCGCTCGCGCGTGCCGGCGTCGGACTCGGGCGTCGCCGCGGTGCTCACGGCGGCGACGGGCAGCGTCGCGCTCATGGTCACCTCCCGGATCGTGGGGCCTCCCCCCACGCCGCGCGACCGGACGGACCGGCCGAGGGCACGACCGGGGGATGGTCGCGATATTGGCAACATCCTTGTTGCCGAAATCCATCCCTGCAAGCAAGGGTGACCTTCCCGCAGGTCGCGACGCGCGACGGGCGCCCGTGCCCACCGGCGAGGACGCGACGCCCGCGAGGCCGGCTGTGGCGGACGTCACCCCGGAGGGCGGACGCTCCGGGCCGGCCGGACCGCGCGCCTAGACTCCCCTCTCGTGCCCGACTCCCCCGCGCTGGAGGTCCGTGGGCTCGTCAAGCGGTACGGCGGTCGCGCCGTCGTCGACGGGCTCGACCTCGCCGCGCTCCCCGGCCAGGTCACGGCCGTGCTCGGGCCCAACGGCGCCGGCAAGACGACGACCATCGAGTGCTGCGAGGGGCTGCGCACGCCCGACGAGGGTGCCGTGCGCGTCCTCGGGCTCGACCCGCGCACGCAGGCCCGCGAGCTCCGCCCGCGCGTGGGCGTCATGCTCCAGGACGGCGGCCTGCCGACGTCGATCCGCGCCGCCGACATGCTCGCGCACGTCGCGCGCATGTACGCCGACCCGCGCGACCTCGGCGAGCTCACCGAACGGCTCGGGCTCGGGTCGTTCGCGCGCACCACGGTCCGGCGCCTGTCCGGCGGGCAGCGGCAGCGTCTCGCGCTCGCCGCGGCGGTCGTCGGGCGGCCCGACGTCGTGTTCCTCGACGAGCCCAGCGCAGGCATGGACCCGCAGGCACGGCTCGCCGTTTGGGAGCTCGTGCGCGAGCTGCGGGCCGAGGGTGTCGCCGTGCTGCTCACGACCCACCTCATGGACGAGGCCGAGGACCTCGCGGACCACGTGGTCGTCGTCGACCAGGGCCGCGTCCTCGCCGAGGGGTCGGTCGCGGACCTGCTGGCGTCGGCGGACGACCGCTCGCTCCGCCTGGAGACGCGCGCCGGTCTCGACCTGGACGGCCTGCGCACCGCGCTCGGCGACGGGTTCGCCGTCGCCGAGGCCGCGCCCGGCACGTACGTCGTCTCCGGCGCGGTCGAGCCCGCGACCGTCGCGGCCGTCACGGCCTGGCTCGCCGCGGGCGACGTGCTCGCGACGCGCCTGTCGGTGGGCCGCTCGACGCTCGAGGACGTCTTCCTCGACCTGACGGGACGGGACCTGCGATGACGACGACCACCGCCGACCGCCGCGCGCACGCCGGAGCCGCCCCCACGTGGCGTCGGGTCCTCGCGCAGACGTCGTTCGAGGCCCGCGCGATCCTGCGCAACGGCGAGCAGCTGCTCGTCACGGTCGTCGTGCCCGTCCTCGTGCTCGTCGGGCTGACGCGCGGCACGTTCGTCGAGCTCGACACCGGCGGCGCGAGCCGCATCGACTTCCTCGCACCCGGCGTCCTGGCGCTCGCCGTCATGACGACGTCGTTCACGTCGCAGGCCATCGCGTCGTCGTTCGACCGGCGCAACGGCGTGCTGCGGCTGCTGTCCACGACGCCGCTCGGTCGCGGCGGGCTGCTCGCGGGCAAGGTGCTCGGCGTGCTCGTCGTCGAGCTCGTGCAGGTGCTCGTCATCGGCGCCGCGGCCGTCGTGCTCGGCTGGCGTCCGGACCCCGCCGGGATCCCGCTCGCCGCCGTCGCCGTCGTGCTCGGCACCGCGGCGTTCACGTCGCTCGCGATGCTCGTCGCCGGCACGCTGCGCGCCGAGGCCGTGCTCGCCGTCGCCAACCTCGCGCTGCTCGTGCTCGCGGTCGCGGGCGGCGTGATCGTGCCCGCGAGCAGCCTGCCGGGCCCGCTCCAGCACGTCGCGCTGCTGCTGCCGTCGGGCGCGCTCGGCGAGGCCATGCGCGAGACGCTGCTGCACGGCGTCCTGCCGCCGTGGTCGGTCGTCGTGCTGCTCGGCTGGACCGCCGCGCTCGGCTGGGGCGCGGGACGCCTGTTCCGCTGGCACTGACGGCCGACCGGCACGCGCGAGGGACGGGCGCCCGGCTGCCGGCGTCGTGACGTGTGACGCGGCTCGCGCCCCGCACGGTCGGACCGTCCATCGCGCCGAACTACCCTGGGACGCGTGACGACGCCCGCCACCGCCCCCGTCCGGCCGCCCCTGCTCGACCGCCTGCGGCCGCGCTGGACCCGGCCCGCGATCGTCGCGAACCTGATCGGGCAGATCGTCATCGTCGGCACCGGCGGCGCCGTGCGGCTCACCGGGTCGGGGCTCGGCTGCTCGACGTGGCCGCAGTGCGAGCCGGGCGAGTTCACGCCCCGGTTCCACGAGGCCACGTCGATCCACCCGTTCATCGAGTTCGGCAACCGGACGATCACCGGCGTGCTGGGCATCCTCGCGATCGTCGTCGCGCTCCTCGTCTTCTCCGACCGGAGCCGCTCGGCCGCCTACCGCTGGCTCGGCCTCGCGCCGCTCGCCGGGGTCGCGGTGCAGGCCGTCGTCGGCGGGATCACCGTGCTCGTCGACCTGCACCCCGCGATCGTCGGCGGCCACCTGCTCATCTCGATGGCGCTGATCGCCGCGTCGACGTGGCTGCTCGTGCGGTCCGCCGAGGGCGACGCGCGACCCGAGCCGCTCGTCGACCGCACGACGTACGGCCTGCGCTGGCTGCTCGCCGCGCTCACCGTCGTCGTCCTCGTGCTCGGGGTCGTCGTCACCGGCGCCGGGCCGCACTCGGGCGACGAGGAGGTCGGCTACCGGTTCGCGGTCGACCCGTACGCGATGGCTCGCGTGCACGCGGCATCGGTGTGGCTCTTCGTCGCGGTCCTCGCCGTCATGCTGTGGCGGGTCCTGCGGTCGCAGGTCGGCGGTCGACCCCGCACGGTCGGGCTCGTGCTGCTCGGCGTGACGCTCGGGCAGGGGCTGATCGGGTACGTCCAGCTCTTCACCGGCCTGCCGATCGCGCTCGTCAACCTGCACATGGTGGGGGCGGCGCTGCTCGCCGCGGGCGTCGTGTCGTTCTGCGGCACGCTCCGCACGCGCGGGCCGGTGCCCGTCGTCCCGGGCGCCGGTGCGCCCGCGGCCGCGCCGCTGACGGCGGTCTGACAGCGGACCGACAGCGGCCCGCCGGCGGCGCCACGCGCTGACAGCGGGCTGACAGCGGGGTCCGTCCACCCTGGTCACGACAACGACCAGGGAGGACACCATGACCCACCACACCTGGGCCATCGAGGCCGAGGGCCTCGTCAAGACGTTCGGCGAGCAGCGTGCCGTCGACGGCGTCGACCTCACCGTCCGGACCGGCACCGTCTACGGCGTGCTCGGCCCTAATGGTGCCGGCAAGACGACGACGATCCGCATGCTCGCCACGCTCCTGCGCCCCGACGCCGGCACGGCCCGCATCTTCGGGCACGACGTGGCGCACGAGCCGCACGTCGTGCGCCAGCTCATCGGCGTCACGGGCCAGTACGCGTCGGTCGACGAGACGCTGAGCGCGACCGAGAACCTCGTGCTCTTCTCGCGCCTGCACGGTCTGTCCCGCACCGCCGCGCGTGCCAAGTCCGCGGACCTGCTGGAGCGGTTCGGCCTGACGGAGGCGGCGAACAAGCCGCTGCGGAACTTCTCCGGCGGCATGCGGCGCCGGCTGGACCTCGCGGCGAGCCTCATCGCGCAGCCGCCGCTCATCTTCCTCGACGAGCCGACGACGGGCCTCGACCCGCGCACCCGCGCGCAGATGTGGGACACGATCCGCGAGCTCGTCGCGACCGGTTCGACGGTCCTGCTCACGACCCAGTACCTCGACGAGGCCGACCAGCTCGCGGACCGCATCGCGGTCATCGACCGCGGCCGCGTCGTCGCCGAGGGCACCGCCGACGAGCTCAAGTCGGCGGTCGGGACGCAGTCGCTGCAGCTGCGGCTCGCCGACCCCGGCCAGGTGCTGGCCGCCGCGGCGACGATCCGCGACCGGTTCCGCGTCGAGCCGACGGTCTCCCCCGAGGCCGCGCGCCTCACCCTCCCGCTGGACGACCCCGCCGCGGTGACCGACCTGCTCGTGCTGCTGCGCGAGCGCGGCCTCGCCGTCGACGAGCTGTCCATGCAGAAGCCCTCGCTCGACGAGGTCTTCCTCACGCTCACCGGCCACCCGGCCGAGGCGTCCGACGACGCGGACGCGTCCGCGGCCGAGCACGCGGCCGACGCCGCAGGAACGACGGTGAACGCATGAGCGCCACGACCCTGACCCCCACCACCGGCGTCCCCGCCGACCTCGCGCGCACCGTCTCGTGGCCCGTCGCGGTGAAGCAGTCGCTCACCATGGCGTGGCGCGGGCTGCTCAAGGTCCGCCGCACGCCCGAGCAGCTCTTCGACGTGACGCTGCAGCCGATCATCTTCACGCTGATGTTCACGTACATCTTCGGCGGCGCGATCTCCGGCAGCGTGCGCGACTACCTGCCGATCATCATCCCGGGCATCCTCGTCCAGACCGTCCTGACGACGTCGGTCGTCACGGGCGTCCAGCTCCGCGAGGACATGGACAAGGGCGTGTTCGACCGGTTCAAGTCGCTGCCGATCGCGCGCGTCGCACCCCTCGCGGGCGCGCTCGTCGCCGACGCGGTCCGGTACCTCATCGCGACGACGCTCACCTTCACGATGGGCTACGTCATGGGCTACCGGCCCGGCGGCGGGATCGGCGGCGTCGTGCTCGCCGGCCTGCTCGTGATCCTGTGCTCGTGGTCGCTGAGCTGGATCTTCGCGTTCTTCGGCGTCGTCGGGCGCACCGCGTCGTCCGTCCAGGGCATCTCGTTCCTCGTGCTCTTCCCGCTGACGTTCCTCTCGAACGCGTTCGTCGACCCGTCGACGATGCCACGGCCCCTGCAGGTGTTCGCCGAGGCGAACCCGGTGTCGCACCTCGTCACGGCCGTGCGCGAGCTCGCCAACACGGCGACCGTGACGCACGAGGTGGGCCTGGCGCTGCTGGGCTCCGCGATCGTCGTCGCGGTCTTCGCGCCCCTCGCGGTGCGGGCGTACATGCGCAAGGCCTGAGAGCAGGACGACGGACGCCCTGGGGACCTCTCCCCGGGGCGTCCGTCGCGTGTGCCGCTCAGCGCCAGAGCGCGTCGACGAGCGCGAGCGCCCGCGTCGCGGCGTGCCGTCGCCCGACGGCCCGCGCCCGCGCGCGTGCGGCGTCCGTCCGGTCCGTGCCCAGCAGCTCGCGGGCACGCGCGTCGAGCGGTGCGCGGTGCAGCATGGGCAGGTCCTGGCGTGAGCCGAGCAGCTCGGCGAGGAAGAAGAGCTCGAGCCCGTCGTCGACCCGTGACGCGTCGCCCGACCCCGCCCACGCGGCCGTGCCGAGACCGACGGCCGCGGTGCCGAGGACCGGGTGGTCGACGGCGTCGGCAGCGCGCACGCGCTGCCACTCGTGCACGTGCCGCGCGAGGGCCGGCGCCGGCGTGCTCGGCGCGGGCCGGGCGGCGCGGACCGCCTCCGGTGCGAGCACGAGGCGGGCGATCCAGCCGACCGTGATCATGATGAACCACGGCGACGTCCGCTCCCCTCCGCCGTCGGGCCCGAACGCGTCGTACGCGGCCTGGAGGTGGTCGAGCGCGGCGGCGACGTCGCCCTCCGCGGCCGCGATCTCACCCCGTCCGGCCCGCTCGAGGGCCACGAGCTCGGGCGACTGCCAGGTGGTGCGGCCCATGCGGCCCGACGCCGCGACCTCCGCGAGCGCGTCGCACCGGTCCCGCGCCGTGGCCAGGTCGCCGACGCCCACCGAGGCCGCGAGCTCGAGCCACGCGACCTGGTGCAGCTCCTCCTCGGCGACCAGGCGGCCCATCCCGGTGCGCGCCACCGACACCCATCGCAGCGCCTCCTGCGCGAGCCCTTCCTCGGCCGCGAGCTGCGCGAGGAACGACGCGTTGTTCGCCTCCGCCCAGACGTCGCCCCGGGCGACGCCCAGCGCGTACGCCTCCTCGACCCATCGCCGCGCCACCTCGAGCCGGCCCGAGTTCTCCGCGAGCTGCGCCGAGAGCATGTGGCCCAGCATCGCCAGGTAGGTGTCGCTCGACCGTCGGAGGTCCGCGAGCTCGCGCGCCATCCCGGCGACCGACCCCGCGAGCGCGAGCCCCGCGAACGCGCGCGTCCGGGGGCCGAGGTGCGACCCGAGCTCCCGCACGACCAGCCGCAGGCGCGCGAGCGCACGCGCGGTGCTCCCCGCGTCCCCGAAGATGCCCATCGCGGCGAGCTCCGTGAGCGCGAGCGCCGCCGCGTCCGCGTGCCGTGGCGCGACCCGCCACCCGTGCGTGCCCGCCAGCAGGTCGATGCCGAGGCCGAAGACCTGCTCGTGCGCCCCGCGCAGGCTCCAGTACCCGGTGAGCGCGACGTACAGCGCGTACGCCTCGCCCGTCAGGCCGCGGTCCAGCGCCGTGCGGAACGCGAGCAGCAGGTTGTCCTGCTCGCGGCGCAGCGCGCGCATCGCCGCGGGCTGGTCGCCGTCGACGAGCGCGGGTGCCCAGCGGTCGGCGAACGCGAGCGCCCACGCGAGCATCGCGTCGAGGGCGGCGTCGTGCTCGCCCGCCTCGGTCAGGCGCAGGTGGCCGAACTCGCGGACCGTCTCCAGCATGCGGTACCGGACGACCGGCTCGTCGTCGCCCTCGCCGCGGTCCTCCACGACGCTGCACAGGGACTGCAGCACGAGACCGTCGAGGGCGTCGAGCACGTCCCAGGCGTCGTCGGTGCCGGCTCCGTCCGTGGCGACGGCCCCGTCCCCGGTGACGGCGGGCGCGGTCGTCAGCCGGCCGAGCGCCGCGGCCGCGTCGAGGTCGAACCCGTCGGGCAGCACGGACAGACGGCGCAGCACGCGCTGCTCGTCGTCGCCCAGCAGGTGCCAGCTCCAGTCGATGACGGCCTCCAGCGTGCGGTGGCGGTCGGGCGCCAGCCGGTCCCCGGACCGCAGCAGCGCGAACCGGGCGTCGAGGCGACGCTCCACCTCCTCGACCGTCATGGTACGCACGCGCGCGGCGGCGAGCTCGATCGCGAGCGGCAGCCCGTCGAGCCGCGTCGCGATGCGCGCGACCACCTCGAGCGGCAGGGCGACCCCGGGCCGGGCGGCGCGCGCCCGCTCGCGGAACAGCTCGACGGCGGCGCCGTGACCGCCGTCGACCGGCAGCGGCGCGAGCGGGTGCACGCGCTCGCCTGCCACGAGCAACGGCGTACGGCTCGTGGTGAGGACCCGGAGGCCCGGCACGGCGGCCAGCAGCGCGTCCGCGCACTGCGCGGCCCCCGCGACCACGTGCTCGCAGTTGTCGAGCACGAGCAGGGTGGGGACCTCGCCCAACCGCTCGGCGATCCGGCCGGTCGCGTCGGTCGTCGCGGGGAGCCGGTCGCCCAGCCGCGCGCTGCGCGCGTGCGCGAGGCCGAGCGCCGACGCGATCGCGGTCTCCACGTCGGCGTCCGAGCGCACGCCCGCGAGCTCGACGACGACGACCCACGCGTCGTCCTGCGCGCGCCGGCCGACCTCCTGCACGAGCGTCGTCTTGCCCAGCCCGCCCGTCCCGAGCACGGTCACGAGGCGGGCGTCCGCCCACGCGGCGTCGACGGCGGCCAGGTCGTGGGCGCGTCCCAGCAGCGCGTGCCGCGCGGCGCGCAGGCCGACCGGGTGCCGGACGGGCGTGCGCCGGTGCGCGCTCGTCGCGGCGTCGCCC
>NZ_BHYL01000232.1 GCF_003851725.1 Cellulomonas algicola
CGGGCGCGCCCGACGAGGAGGACGCGCCCTGGTACGCCCGCATCCCCGCCGTGCGGCAGGTCATGGAGGAGGGCTGGGACCTCGACCCCGTGACGATCCTGGTCGGGGAGAACGGCGCCGGGAAGTCGACGCTCGTCGAGGCGCTCGCCCTCAGCCGCGACATGGGACCCGAGGGCGGCTCGATCGGGTCCGCGCACTCGACGCGCCCGACGGAGGCCGAGCTGCGGTTCCGGCTCGTGCGCGACGTCGGGGCCGGGCGGTTCGGCTTCTTCCTGCGCGCCGAGACGATGCACTCCTTCTACACGTACCTCGAGGAGAACCCGGGCATGCGCCCGGAGCCGCGGTTCCACGAGATGTCGCACGGCGAGTCGTTCCTGTCGCTCGTCGGCGACCGCATGTTCAAGCCGGGGCTGTACCTGCTCGACGAGCCCGAGGCGGCGCTGTCGTTCACCGGCTGCCTCGCGCTGCTCGCGCACCTGCACGACCTCGTCCGGTCGCCCGGGTCGCAGGTCGTCCTGTCGACGCACTCGCCGATCCTCGCGGCGCTGCCCGGCGCGACGGTCTGGGAGGTCGGCGAGTGGGGGATGCGGCGGTGCGACTGGGACGACCTCGACCTCGTCCAGCGGTGGCGCGGGTTCCTCGACGACCCGCACCGCTACCTGCGGCACGTCCTGGACTGACGGCCGTCGCCGCGCGCGTGTCCGGGCCGGTGCGCCGCTCGGCCGTGCGCGAGGGCGTCCCCACGTCCGTTAGGCTGGTGGGCAGACCCCTCGTGCGGCGTCATCTCGCTGAACCCCCCCAGGGCCGGAAGGCAGCAAGGGCAGGTGAGCTCTGGCGGGTGTGCGAGGGGTCCTTCACGTCCCGGGCGGGATCCGGGAGGATCACGCCTCGGGCGACGAGCGCTCCCGTCGCGTCCACTGCGCGAGGTAGGAGCCCGCGGCGGCGACCACGACGAGCGCGAGGACGAACCCCGCGGCGCCCAGCACCAGGACGGTGGTGTGCCAGAACGTCATCTCCTGCTGCCTCTCGCGCGTCGTGAGCCGTCGTCGAACCTATCGACGGGCGCGCGCCGCCCGACAGGGACCGACGTCCCGCGGGTGGGGTGAACCGTCGCGACGACGGCGCGTCAGGCGGGCTCGGGGTCGCGCAGGGCGAGGCGCGTGAACGTCTGCGCGGCGCCCGCCTCACGCTTGAGCCGGCGGACGAGGCGGTCGAGCGACGCGGGGTCCGCGACGAGCGCGTGCAGCAGGTAGTCGTACGAGCCGGTCACGTGCACCGCGTCGAGGACCTGCGGGAAGCCGGGCGCGCGTCGCAGCGCCGCCTGGAAGTCCTCGTTGGTCGTCTCCGGCGCCAGGCGCACCTCGATGAACACCTCGAGCCCGCCGACGGGCGCTCCCGCAGGTGCGCGGCCGGTGACGATCGTGAAGCCGCGGATCGTGCCGTCGTCCACCAGGCGGCGCACGCGTGCCGCCGCGGCGTTCGCGGAGAGGCCCACGCGCGCGCCGAGCTCGCGGAACGGCAACCGCGCATCCGCGGTCAGCTCTCGAAGGATCGCGTCGTCGATGACGTCCACGGCGCACATTCTCGCAGTCCGACGACGACTTGCGCAGCGGACCGTCGACGCGCGCCGCACGACGGGACGATCCTGGTCGGCGTGGACGTGACCTCCGCCCTGCTGCTCGGTGCGCTCGCCGGGCTCGCCGTCGCCGTGCCGGTCGGGCCGATCGGGGTGCTGCTGCTGCGCGAGGGCGTCGTGCACGGGACGCGCGTCGCGATCGGCGCCGGGCTCGGCGTGGCGACCGTCGACCTGCTGTACGCGACCGTCGCCGTCGCCGCGGGGGCACCCGTCGGACGGGTCGTCGCCCAGCACGAGCACGTCGTGCGGTGGGTGGCCGCCGCGGTGCTCGTCGTCGTCGCCGTGCTCGCGCTCCGCGCGTGGTGGCGTGACCGCGCGAGCACCTCGCACGCGACCGTCCCGGCCGCGCCGCGCGAGACGGGGGCGTCCGAGCCGGCCGTGCCCGGCCAGACAGGCGTGGCCGTCGCGGCCGTGCCCGTGGAGCCGCGCGC
>NZ_BHYL01000233.1 GCF_003851725.1 Cellulomonas algicola
GGCCGCCCCCGCAGCCCAGGACGGGCCGCCGAGCTGGACCAAGGCTGAGCCGGCGCCTGCTCCCGTCCCCGCGCCGTCGTCGGCTCCCGCTCCCGCTCCGGCTCCGGCACCGGCCTCGCCGCCCGCGCCCCCCGCACCGGCCGCGCCGCCCGCCCCCAGCGTCGCGCTGCGATCGGCGCTCGCCGACGTCCGGCTCGAGGTCGCCAAGGCCGTCGTCGGGCAGGACGCCGCGGTCAGCGGCCTCGTGATCGCGCTGCTGTGCCGCGGCCACGTGCTGCTCGAGGGCGTCCCGGGCGTCGCGAAGACGCTGCTCGTCCGCTCGCTGTCGGCGGCGCTCGACCTGTCGACGAAGCGCGTGCAGTTCACGCCCGACCTCATGCCGGGCGACGTCACGGGCTCGCTCGTGTACGACGCGCGCACGGCCGAGTTCTCGTTCCGCGAGGGCCCGGTCTTCACGAACCTGCTGCTCGCGGACGAGATCAACCGCACGCCCCCGAAGACCCAGGCGTCGCTGCTCGAGGCGATGGAGGAGCGGCAGGTGTCGGTCGACGGCACCCCGCGGCCGCTGCCGGACCCGTTCCTCGTCATCGCGACGCAGAACCCCGTCGAGTACGAGGGCACCTACCCGCTGCCCGAGGCGCAGCTCGACCGGTTCCTGCTCAAGCTGACGCTGCCGCTGCCCGAGCGCGAGGACGAGGTCGAGGTCCTGGTCCGCCACGCGGGCGGGTTCGACCCGCGCGACCTCACGGCCGCCGGGGTCCGGCCCGTCGCGGACACCGCGCTGCTCGCCGCGGCCCGCGCGGAGGTCGCGCGCGTGCAGGTGGCGCGTGAGGTGCTGGGCTACGTGGTCGACGTGTGCCGGGCGACGCGCCGGTCGCCGTCGCTCGCGCTCGGCGTCTCGCCTCGTGGTGCCACCGCGCTGCTCGCGACGGCCCGCGCGTGGGCGTGGCTGTCGGGCCGCAGCTACGTGACGCCCGACGACGTGAAGGCGCTCGCGCACCCCACGCTGCGCCACCGCGTGCAGCTGCGTGCGGAGGCCGAGCTCGAGGGCGTCAGCACGGAGAGCGTGCTCGACACGGTGCTCGCGTCCGTGCCCGTCCCCCGCTGACAGCCGCATGACGCTCACCTGGCGCGCGGTCGTCCTCGCGGCCGTCGGCGTGCCCCTCGTGCTGCTGCTGCCGTCGACCGGGACGGTGCTGGTCTGGGCGCTGGTCTGCGTCGCGCTGTGCGTCCTCGACGCGTCGCTCGCGGCGTCGCCGCGCCAGGTCGCGGTGCAGCGGGACCTGCCCCCGTCGGTGCGGCTGACCGAGCCCGCGACGTCGACGCTCACGCTCACCAACGTCGGCAACCGGCGTCTGCGCGGGCTCGTGCGCGACGCGTGGCCGCCGTCGGCGTCCGCGGAGCGCGACCGGCACACCGTGGCCGTCGCGGCGGGCGACGGCGCGCGTGTGCGCACGGTGCTGCACCCGACGCGTCGCGGCGACGCGGTCGCCGACCGCGTGACGATCCGCTCGGCGGGACCCTTGGGGCTCGCGGGGCGGCAGGCGTCGCTCACCGTTCCGGGGCGGCTGCGCGTCCTGCCGGAGTTCGCCTCGCGGCGGCACCTGCCGAGCCGGCTCGCGCGTCTGCGGGAGATGGACGGGCGCGCCGCGGTGCAGGTGCGCGGACCCGGTACGGAGTTCGACTCGCTGCGCGAGTACGTGATCGGCGACGACGTGCGGGCGATCGACTGGCGTGCGAGCGCGCGCCGCGCGGACGTCGTGGTGCGCACGTGGCGCCCCGAGCGTGACCGCCGGGTGCTGATCGTGCTCGACACGGGTCGCACGTCGGCGGTCCGTGTCGAGGACGCGCCGCGTCTCGACGCGTCGATCGAGGCGGCGCTGCTGCTGGGCGCGCTCGCGACGCACGCGGGCGACCGGGTCGAGCTGCTCGCGTTCGACCGGCGCGTGCGCGCGCGTGTCGCCGGGACGGCGGGCCCGCGGCTCATGCCCGCGCTCGCGGACGCGCTCGCGACGACGTCCTCGCAGCTCGTCGAGACGGACTGGCCGGGCGTCGTGACGCAGGTGCGCGAGCGGCTCAGCCAGCGGGCTCTCGTCGTGCTGCTCACGGCGCTCGACGCGTCGGCGGTCGAGCGCGGGCTCCTGGGTGTCGCGCAGCAGCTGACGTCGCGGCACCAGGTCGTGCTCGCGTCCGTCGCGGACCCCGAGACAGACGCGATCCGCACGGCCCGCACCGACGCGCGCGCGGTGTTCGACGCCGCGGCGGCCGAGCGTGCCGACCTCGAGCGCTCGGCGGTCGCGGTCCGGCTGCGCCGGCGGGGCGTCGAGGTGGTCGACGCGCTGCCCGAGGACCTCGCCCCGCGCCTCGCGGACACCTACCTGGCGCTCAAGGCGGCCGGCCGGCTCTGACCCGCCCGCGAGCCGCGGCGACGGCATCCGTCCACCCTCGCGCGGACGGCCGGCCGACCGCGCCCGTCGTGGGTGCCGTTCGATAGCGTCCCGGCATGGCCGAGCCGCCCCTCATGGACCGTCGCGCGCTCAACCGGGCGCTGCTCGCACGTCAGCACCTGCTCGATCGGACGGACGCATCGGCCGTGGACGTCGTCGGGCACCTGGTCGGCCTGCAGGCGCAGAACGCGTGGTCCCCGTACGTCGGCCTGTGGAGCCGGGTCGAGGGGTTCACGCACGCGGACCTGGGCGACGCGCTGCTCGACCGGCGGCTCGCGCGGATCGCGGTCATGCGCGGCACGATCCACCTGGTCGACGCGGCGGACGCCCTGCTGCTGCCCGGCCTGGTCGCCCCGCTGTACGCGCGCGACCTCGAGGTCAACACGCTGCACGCGGCGCCGCTGCGCTCCGTCGACCTGGCGGAGGTGACGGCGTTCGCCCGCGAGCTCGTCGAGGCGGAGCCGCGCGTGAGCACGACCCTCGGGAAGCTGCTCGCGGAGCGCTGGCCGCACGTCCCGCCCGGGTCGCTCGCCCACGCGGCGCGCGGCACGCTCCCGCTCGTCCAGGTCCCGCCGCGCGGCGTGTGGGGCCGGTCGGGTGCGACGACGTGGACGACGACGACCGCGTGGTTCGGCGCGGACGCCGTCGCGGCTGCCCCCGACCTGTCCGACCCCGACGTCCTGGCGGTCGAGCAGGAGCGCCTCGTCCTGCGGTACCTCGCCGCGTTCGGCCCCGCGAGCGTCACCGACGTCCAGGCCTGGTCGGGGCTCACCGGCCTGGCCGCGGTCGTCGCACGCCTGGGCGACCGCGTGGTCCGGTTCACCGCCGAGCCGTCCCCCGGCAAGGTGCGCCCGCGCGAGGTGCTCGACCTGCCCGACGCGCCGCGCCCGCCCGCGGACGTCCCCGCCCCGGTGCGCTTCCTGCCCGACCTCGACAACGTCCTCCTGAGCCACGCGGACCGCACACGCGTCGTGGCCGACGAGCACCGCCGCGCGCTGCAGAGCCCGAACGGCGTCGTGCCCGGCACGGTGCTCGTCGACGGCGTGGTGGCGGCGACCTGGCGCGTCGAGCGCGTGCGCGTGGACGAGGCGGGCGCGCGACGGCGCCGGGAGCGCGCGACGCTCGTCGTCGAGCCGTTCGGCGACCTCGGGGCGCGCGCCCGGCGGGACGTCGTGGCGGAGGCGGAGCGCTTCGTGACGTTCTTCGCCGACGACGCCGTCGGGCACGACGTGGTGGTGCGCTGACCCACGCCGCTCGCGACGGTGCGGCGGCGACAGGGTGCGGCGTCGACGGCGTGCGGGCACCGCGCGACGGTGGTGGAGCGCTGACCGGCGTTGTGCGGGATCAGCCGGCGACCGGCACCGCGTAGCCCGCGCGGTCGGGGTCGAGGTCGCCCGTCGCACCCGCCCGGACCGCACGGCCGCCGAGCACGAGCGTGTAGGCCCAGAACGCGGCGAGCACGACCACGCCGACGACGATCTTCAGCCACCAGGCCATGCCCGAACCCGTGACGAAGCCCTCGACCACACCGGACACGGCCAGCACCCCGACGAGGCCGAGCGCGACCGTGAACAGCGCGCGCCCTTCCTCCGCGAGCGCGCGCCCACGCGTGCGCGGACCCGGGTCGATCAACGTCCAGAAGATCCGCAGCCCGGCACCGCCCGCGACGAACACCGCCGTCAGCTCGAGCAGGCCGTGCGGCGCGATGAGCTGGAGGAACAGCGCGAGCTCGCCGTGCGCGCCCATCATCCCGCCGACCGCGCCGACGCTCACGGCGTTCTGGATCAGCAGCCAGACGGGGATGACGCCCGTGATGCCGGACGCGACGCACACCGCTGTGATCCACGCGTTGTTGGTCCACACCATCGCGGCGAACCCCGCGCCGGGGTCGTAGTACTCGGCGAACGCGTGGTCGACGTACTGCTGCCGCTCGGCGGGCGTGCCCATCGCCGCGAGCGCCTCGGGCTGCGTCGCGACCCACCACCCGGCGGCGATCGCGAGGCCCAGGAACCCGATCATCACGCCCACGGTCCACCAGCGGATCCGGTACAGCGCTGCGGGCAGCGACTCCCCCACGAACACCGCGACGTCGCGCCAGCTCGGCTCGTGCGCACCGACGATCGCGGAGCGGGCGCGCGCGACGACCTGCGAGAGCCGGCTCACGGCGTCCGGGTCGGGCGCGGCCGAACGGATGACGGACAGGTCGGTCGCGGCCGACTGGTACAGCCGGACGAGCTCGTCCGACTCGGCACCCGTGCGGCGCCGCTTGCGCGCGAGCGCGTCGAGGCGCTGCCACGACTCGTCGCGGGCCACCTGGAAGGCGTCGAGGTCCACGGCCCACAGCCTGCCATCTCCGGGGCCCGTCTCCGGTTAGTGTTCCCTCGGCGGAGGAGGGACATCGATGGTCGAGGACGAGATCCTCATCGGCGAGGGCGTGCTGCTCGACACCCGGGCGGCGTCGGCCCTGACGCGCCTCGTGGCGGCGCTCGTCGACCTCGCGGTGCTCGCGGCCGCGCTCATCGTGATCGTGATCGTGCTGACGACGACGGCCCCGGCCGCGATGTCCGAGGAGGTCGCGCGGATCACGATGATCCTGGCGCTCGTCACGGTCATGGTCGCCTACCCGACGACGATGGAGACGCTCAGTCGCGGTCGGTCGCTCGGCAAGCTCGCGCTGGGCATCCGGATCGTGCGCGACGACGGCGGGCCGCTCGTGTTCCGGCAGGCGCTGATCCGTGCGCTCGTCGGCGTCATCGAGCTCTGGATGACGTTCGGCTCGGTCGCGTTCCTGTGCTCGCTCGTGCACCCCCGCAGCAAGCGGCTGGGCGACGTCCTGGCGGGCACGTACGCCGTCCGCGTGCGCGGCGGCGCGCGCCGGGCCCCGGTCCAGATGCCGCCGTGGCTCGCCAGCTGGGCGCAGGGCGCCGACGTCGCGCGGCTCCCCGACGGGCTCGCGCTGGCCGTGCGGCAGTTCCTCGCACGCGCGAACGGCCTGCACCCCGCGTCGCGGGTCGAGCTCGGCACCCGGCTGTCGACCGAGGTCGCTCGCTACGTGCACCCCGGGCCCCCGCCGGGGACGCACCCCGAGGCGTTCCTCGCGGCGGTCCTCGCCGAGCGGCGCGAGCGCGAGCTCGTGGCGCGGCTCCGGGACGACGCGCGCGACGCCGACGACGCGCGCGTGCTCCACCGCCTGCCGCACGGCGTGCCCGACCCCGTCGACTGACGGCTCGCGGCGACCGCCCGCATCGAGGTCGTCCTGCCTGTGACGCCACCGTCCCGCGCGACGCGGTCGTCCTGCCTCGTCGACGGTGTCGTCCTGTGGTCAGTACCGGTAGTGCTCGGCCTTGTACGGGCCGTCGACCTCGACGCCCAGGTACGCCGCCTGGTCCTTCGTGAGCCGTGTGAGCCGCACGCCGAGCGCGTCGAGGTGCAGCCGCGCGACCTTCTCGTCGAGGACCTTCGGGAGCCGGTGCACCTGCCGGTCGTACACGCCCTGCCGCGTCCAGAGCTCGACCTGCGCGATCACCTGGTTCGCGAACGACGTGCTCATGACGAACGACGGGTGGCCGGTCGCGTTGCCGAGGTTGAGCAGCCGTCCCTCGGACAGGACGATGACCGACCGCTCGCCGCGGCCCGTCTGGTCGTCGGCGGGGAACGTCCACTCGTGCACCTGCGGCTTGAGCTCGGTCCGCCGCACCCCGGGGTACGCCGCGAGCCCGGCCATGTCGATCTCGTCGTCGAAGTGACCGATGTTGCCGACGACGGCCTTGTCCTTGAGCGCCGCGAGGTGCTCGACGGTGACGACCGACCGGTTGCCGGTCGCGGTGATGACGAAGTCCACCTCGCCGACGACGTCGTCGAGCCGGGCGACCTGGTAGCCGTCCATCGCGGCCTGGAGCGCGCAGATCGGGTCGACCTCCGAGACGATCACGCGCGCACCCTGCCCGCGCAGCGCCTCGGCGGCCCCCTTGCCGACGTCGCCGTAGCCGACGACGAACGCGACCTTGCCGCCGATGAGCACGTCCGTCGCACGGTTGAGCCCGTCGAGCAGCGAGTGCCGGATGCCGTAGCGGTTGTCGAACTTCGACTTCGTGACGGAGTCGTTGACGTTGATCGCCGGGAACCGCAGGTCGCCCGCCTCGGCACGCTGGTAGAGCCGGTGCACACCCGTCGTCGTCTCCTCGGAGACGCCCACGATCCTGTCGGCCACGCGGGTCCAGCGCTGCGGGTCCTCGGCCAGCGACCGGCGCAGCAGCTCGCGCACGACGACCAGCTCGAGCGAGTGCTCGGGGTCGCCGGGCGCAGGCACGTCGGGCACGGTGCCCGACGCCTCGTACCGCGCGCCCTCGTGCACGAGCAGCGTCGCGTCGCCGCCGTCGTCGAGGATGAGGTCCGGGCCGCGCCCGTCGGGCCACAGCAGCGCGTGCTGCGTGCACGCCCAGTACTCCTCGAGCGTCTCGCCCTTCCACGCGAACACCGCGGGACCGGCAGGCGCGTCGACGGTCCCGTCCGGGCCCACGACGACCGCGGCGGCGGCCTCGTCCTGCGTCGAGAAGATGTTGCACGACGCCCACCGCACCTGGGCGCCGAGCGCGACGAGCGTCTCGATGAGCACCGCGGTCTGCACGGTCATGTGCAGCGAGCCGCTGATCCGCGCGCCCGCGAGCGGCTGCGACGGCCCCAGCTCGGCGCGCAGCGCCATGAGGCCGGGCATCTCGTGCTCGGCGAGCCGGACCTGGTGGCGGCCGGCCTCCGCGAGCGCGAGGTCGCGCACCTGGTACCGACCGGGGACCTCGCTGAACCTCGCCATGCGCACCTCGCAGGATGAGACGGGCCGAGCCGGGCTGCGTCGCCCGTGCCCATCCTGCCCCACGACGTCCGGTCCGTCCCGGCCCGCGACGACGGCGCGCCGCGTGCGGACGGGCCGCGCGTCAGCGCGCGGGCGCCGGTCGCGCCTCGTCGGCGAGCAGCACCGGGATGCCGTCGCGCACCGGGTACGCGAGCGGCTCCGTCGGGTGCGTCGAGACGAGCAGCGGCTCGCCGCCGGGTCCGGTCGCGTCCACGAGCGTCGCGCCCGACACGGGGCAGCGCAGCAGGTCGCGCGCCCACGGTTCGAGCGGGTGGGTGGCGTCGGTGCTCATCAGGCGTCCTCTCCCTGGCGCACGAGCGCGAGGACGTCGTCGCGCACCTTCTCCATGATGTCCTCGTCGGCGGCCTCGACGTTGAGCCGCAGCAGCGGCTCGGTGTTCGACGCCCGCAGGTTGAACCACCACTGCGGATGGCCGTCCCAGTGCGACACGGTGAGGCCGTCGAGCTCGTCGACCTCGACCGGGCCCGCGCCCTGCTGCGTCACGTACGCCTCGACGACGCGGGCGCGCGCCGCGGCGACGTCCTCGACGCGCGAGTTGATCTCGCCGCTCGCGACGTACGGCTGGTACTGGTCCGCGAGCGCCGACAGCGGGTGCGGCTGGCCGCCGAGGGCCGCGAGCACGTGCAGGGCCGCGAGCATGCCGGTGTCGGCGAAGAAGAACTCGCGGAAGTAGTAGTGCGCGCTGTGCTCGCCGCCGAAGACGGCCTCGTGCTGCGCCATCTCCGCCTTGATGAACGAGTGCCCGACGCGCGTGCGGACCGTCTTCGCGCCCGCCGCGGTGATGAGGTCCGGCACGACCATCGAGGTGATGAGGTTGTGGATGACCGTCGGCGTCCGCCCTGCGGCGCGCTCGCGCGCGACCTCGCGCAGGCCGACCAGCGCGGTCACGGCGGACGGGCTGACCGGCTCGCCGCGCTCGTCGACGACGAAGCAGCGGTCCGCGTCGCCGTCGAACGCGAGGCCGATGTCGGCGCCGTGCTCGACGACCGCACGCTGCAGGTCGCGCAGGTTCTCGGGCTCCAGGGGGTTGGCCTCGTGGTTGGGGAACGTGCCGTCGAGCTCGAAGTACAGCGGCACGACGTCGAGCGGCAGCTCCGGCAGGCCGGCACCGGTGCCGAGCACCGCCGGCGCGGTGTAGCCGCCCATGCCGTTGCCGGCGTCGACGACGACCTTCAGCGGACGGATGCCCGAGAGGTCGACGAGCGTGCGCAGGAAGCCCGCGTACTCCGCGAGCATCTCCCGCTCGGTGACGCTGCCGCGCGCGTCGTCGACGACCTGCGGGACGCCCGACGCGAGGTAGTCGCCGGCGAGCTCGCGGATCGTCGAGAGGCCCGAGTCCTGGCCCACCGGACGCGCGCCCGCACGGCACAGCTTGATGCCGTTGTACTCCGCGGGGTTGTGGCTGGCCGTGAACATCGCGCCCGGGACGTCGAGCGAGCCGGACGCGAAGTACAGCCCGTCGGTCGAGGCGAGCCCGATGAGCTCGACGTCGACGCCGCGCGCGGTCAGGCCCTCGGCGAACGCGCCGACCAGCTCCGGCCCTGACGGCCGCATGTCGTTGCCCACCACGACGCGGGGCTTGCCGGTCGCCTCGGGGAGGACGACGACGTCGGCGAACGCCGCACCGATCGCCCGCGCCACGCCGTCGTCGAGCTGCTCGGGGACGATCCCCCGGACGTCGTAGGCCTTGATGAGGGCGGACAGGTCGACACGGTCGGGCGAAGGAGTCGTCACGTCGGGCATCGTACCGAGCGCGGGGGTCCGACCCGACGCCCGCCACCTGCCGGGACGCGCGCTGTCAGGCGCCGTCGCGGCCCATGACCTCGTCGCGCGGCAGCGGCGTACCGTCGCCGTCGAGCGCGAACCACCCCGTCCGCTCGCACGCGGGGCACGACACGAACACGGCCGGCCGCCCGCTCGACAGCGTCATGCGGATCCGGGTGAGGTCAGGCGACCCGCACTGCTGGCACGCCTCCGTGCCGGGTGCGAGCGGGCCGGTCGGCTGGCTCATCGAGCCGAGCGGCTCGGGCGGCAGCGACCCGCGCGCCCCCGACTGCTCCCCCCTGCGTCGCGGCACCGCTCAGCCCTCTCCGCGCAGGACCCGCAGGTGCCCGCGGCGCGGCGCGTCCGCGAGCGTGTCCGTCACGGGCTCGGGCACCGTCGCCGCCGCGGCGGCGGGTGCGGTGTGCCGTCCGCGACCCGCTTCGCGCACCGCGTCGGCGAGCGCCAGCAGGTCGTCGCGGCTCGGGGCCGCCGGGGTGAAGTCGGGCGTCAGGCGCACGACCTCCCACCCGCGGGGGGCGGTCAGGCGCTCGGCGTGCTCGACGCACAGGTCGTACGAGTGCGGCTCGGCGTGGTGCGCCAGCGGGCCCAGGACGGCCGTCGAGTCGGCGTACACGTAGGTCAGCGTGGCCACGGCGGCACGGCCGCACGCCGTGCGCGAGCACTGCCGGACGGATCTCACGGGGTGACCGTACCCCCCGGCGGCGACACGTGGCGTCCCCCACGCCGGACGGCGCGACGCGACGCGCGCGCTCCGGCCTCGCGTGCACGCGCGGACTAAGGTTTCCCGCGTGACGTCCTCCGGCCACCCGCACGCCTCCGGGCACCGCTCCGGCCCTCTCGGGCGCCGCGGGTCGACCCCCGGCCTCGGCGACGGCCCGGTCCAGGGCGTGCGTCGTCGCGACCGCCGCGGACGCGGTCCGCGCGGGCCGCTGATGCCGTCGACCATGCCCGCCTACCGCACGCGGGCCGAGCGCTTCGACGACCTCGTGCTCGACGCCGTCGAGCGGCTCGAGCGGCGCTGGACGCGGCAGCTCGACGGCACCGAGTTCGCGGTCGAGGACGTGCCGCCGTCCAACCCGGCGCCGTGGGAGCACGGCGGTGTGCCGCTCGGCCGGTACTTCCCCGCCGACTCCGGCCTGCCCGCGCGCATCGTCGTCTACCGCCGTCCCGTCGAGTCGCGCGCGACCGACGCGGGCGACCTCGCCGACCTCGTGCGCGACGTGGTGGTCGAGCAGGTCGCGCACCTGCTGGGACGAGCCCCCGAGGACGTGGACCCCGGCTACGGTGACGCCCACTAACCTGGGCGCACGATGAGCAGCCCCGCCCCCACCGTCCGAGTCGTCTGCGTCGTCTACCACCCCGGCGAGGAGCTCGAGCGCTTCGCGCGCACGCTCGCCGGCGCGACGTCCGCCCCCTACGAGCTGGTCGTCGTCGACAACGGCGACGACCCCACGGTGTCCCGTGCGGTCGCGGCCCGGCACGGCGCCCGGGTCGTCGAGTCCGGGGCGAACCTCGGCTACGGCGGCGGCGCGAACCTCGGCGCCCGGGACGCGCAGGCGCCCTGGCTCGTCGTCGCCAACTCGGACCTCGAGTGGGAGCCGGGCTCGCTCGACGTGCTGGTCGCGGCCGGCGAGGACCACCCCGACGCCGGTGCGCTCGGTCCCGCGCTGCTCAACGTCGACGGCACCGTCTACCCGTCCGCGCGCGCCCTGCCGTCCCTGACGCAGGGCGCCGGTCACGCGCTGCTGGTCCGGGTCTGGCCGGCCAACCCGTGGACCCGCGCCTACCGCGCGCAGCACGAGGACGCGGGCGGGCAGCGGGCCGCGGGCTGGCTCTCGGGCGCGTGCCTGCTGCTGCGCCGCTCGGCGTTCGAGGCCGTCGGCGGCTTCGACGACGGCTACTTCATGTTCTTCGAGGACGTCGACCTGGGCGAGCGGCTCGGTCGCGCCGGGTGGACCAACCTCTACGTGCCCGGCGCGCGCGTCACGCACGTCGGCGGCACGTCCTGGCGCGAGCGGCCGGCCCGGATGATCTCGGCGCACCACACGAGCGCGGCGCGCTACGTGTCGCGCCGGTACCCGCACGCCTGGCAGTGGCCGGTGCGCGTCGCGGTGAGGACCGGCCTGCGGCTGCGGGAGCGGTCCGAGCTCCGGGCGGCCGCCCGCTGATCCCGGGCGCCGCGGGCCGGCGCCCGCCGAGCCTGCACGCGCGCGAGCGCCC
>NZ_BHYL01000234.1 GCF_003851725.1 Cellulomonas algicola
CTCCACGCGCCGCCGCGACCGCCGCCGCGGGATCGCCGCCCTGGCCGCGCTCGTCGCCCTCGTCGTCGCCTCCCCGGTCGCGACCGCGAGCGCGTCGCGCCTCGACGTGCGCGCCGAGCCGGCCGCGATCGTCACGCGCACCGCGTGCACCGCGACGGCCGTGCAGGTCGTCCCGACCACGACCACCGCGCCCACCGCCCTCCGGCTCGACGGCCTCACCGCCGTCGACCAGGCTGCGTGCGCGGGGCGGCCGGTCGACGTGACCCTGTTCGGCGCCTCGGGCGTCGTCGGGACCGCGCAGGGCACGCTCACCGGCGCGACGCAGACGTACCCCCTCACGGGATCGCCGACACCGACCGCCGTCACGCGCGTGCGCGTCCTCGTGGGCGGGTTCGCCGTCCCCGCGACGTGGCGCGTCCCGGGCCCGGCGCCGGACTCGTGCCGGGTCGTGAAGGCCGACGGCAGCGCGAGCACCACGCCGTGCACCGTGACCGGCACGGGTGCGCCGAGCTTCTGGACGGGCAACGCGTACTGGACCGTCTACTTCTCCGCGCCGGGCATCCAGCAGGGCGAGCACGTCGAGTTCGAGATCACGGTGCCCGACCACGCCGTGCCGAGCGGGTGGGTCTGGTCCGCGGCGACCGTGGTCCAGGTCAACAACTCGGCGCAGCTGACGTCGCGGTGCGCCGACCTGCCGACGATCCGCGGCAAGCTCCCGGCCAACATCGGAGCGACGCCCGAGGTGCAGGTCCGGTTGACGACCCAGGGCGGGATGCCGCCCCTGTGCCTGCCCTGAGCCGGGGTCCCGCGGCCGTCGTGGCAGCCGGGAGCCCGGAGGGCGGGGCCGTCGCGCCCGGGCGAGGCGTCAGGGCAGGCGCCAGTCGACGGGCGGCGCGCCCTGCTCCGCGAGCAGGCGGTTGACGGTCGAGAACGGGCGCGACCCGAAGAACCCGCGGCTCGCCGACAGCGGCGACGGGTGCACCGACTCGACCCGCGGCACGGACCCGAGGGCCGGACGCAGCGACTGCGCGTCGCGCCCCCAGAGGACCGCGACGAGCGGGCCGCCACGCTCGACGAGCGCCGCGATCGCCCGGTCGGTGACCGCCTCCCAGCCGCGCCCCCGGTGCGACGCGGGCGCACCCGGCCGGACCGTCAGGACCCTGTTGAGCAGCATCACGCCCTGGTCGGCCCACGGCGACAGGTCGCCCGTCGTCGGCCGCGGCACGTCGAGGTCGGCGACGAGCTCCTTGAAGATGTTGTCGAGCGAGCGCGGCAGGGGCCGCACGTCCGCCTGCACCGAGAACGACAGACCCATCGGGTGGCCGGGCGTGGGGTAGGGGTCCTGCCCGACGACGAGCACGCGGACCTCCGCGAGCGGGCGGGTGAACGCCCGCAGCACGGACTCGCCCGCCGGCAGGTACCCGTGGCCCGCGGCCACCTCGTCGCGCAGGAACTGCCCCGCCGCCCGGATCTGCGGCTCGACCGGTGCGAGCGCCTGCGCCCAGTCCGGTGCGACGAGCGACGCGAGGGGAGCCGGGTTCACGCGGGCGAGGCTACCCGGTCGGCCACCCGACCCGGTGACGGGCGGTGAGGCGGAATGACACCGGTGTGGTTCGCACCTACGATGGCCGCTGACCGACCCGCCCTGCACCACCGAGGAGGCCGTATGGACACCGCGACCGCGCTCCCGATCGGCACCGTCGACGCTGGGCCGGACGGGGGAACCTCCGGCCTGACGGAGCGCGACGAGCAGATCCTCGCGTTCGAGCGCCAGTGGTGGAAGTACGCCGGCGCCAAGGAGCAGGCGGTCCGCGAGCTGTTCGACATGTCCGCCACGCGGTACTACCAGGTGCTCAACGCCCTCATCGACGAGCCCGCGGCCCTGGCCCACGACCCCATGCTGGTCAAGCGTCTGCGGCGCCTGCGGCAGTCCCGTCAGCGCGCCCGTACCGCGCGTCGCCTCGCGACCGACGCCTGAGCCCCAGGTCCAGCGGATAGCCTGCGGCCGTGAGCAAGGCGGACTACCCCTACCCGGACGACGAGTTCGACGCCGCTGCGGACCCCGACGCACCGCGCGGTGTCCACCGTGCGCCGCGCTCGGCGTGGAGCCGGTGGTGGCCGTTCCTCGCGGTCCTCGTCCTCGCCCCCGTCCTCGCCTACGGCGCCGTGACGGCGTGGGGCATCATCAACGGGGCCGACGACTCGCCCGACAGCTCGACCGTCGACGAAGGCGGGACCGGTGACGAGGGCACGACCGACGGCACGGAGGAGACGCCCGCCGACGGGACCGAGGAGCCGCCCGTCGAGAGCGAGGCGCCGCCCGCGGCCGAGCCCGTGCTCAGCACGCCCGTCCAGGTGCTCAACGCCTCGGGGGTGAGCGGGGTCGCCGCCCGGCAGCAGGCCAAGCTCCAGGAGGCCGGCTTCACCGCCGCGACGACCGGCAACTCCGACGGCGAGGGCGTGACCGACTCGACCGTCTTCTACGCGAGCGAGGACCTGCGGTCGACCGCCGACCTCGTCGCCCAGACGCTCGGCCTCACCGCCGTCACGCTCGACCCGGACCAGGCGGGCGACGGCATCGTCGTCGTCCTGCGCACCGACCCCGACGCCTGACCGGGGTCGACGCGCTGGTCACCTCCGAGATGACCCTGGTCGTGGCATGCCCGTGACCACTAGGCTCACGCGCACCGGGGGCCGGCGGAGCCCGCGGCGCACCGATCGTCGAGGAGTTCGCATGGCCCAGGGCACCGTGAAGTGGTTCAACGCGGAGAAGGGGTACGGCTTCATCACCCCGACCGGCGGAGGGCAGGACCTCTTCGTGCATTTCAGCGCCATCCAGGTCGACGGCTACCGGACCCTCGAGGAGGGCCAGCAGGTCGACTTCGAGGTCGGCCAGGGCACGAAGGGCCCGCAGGCCGAGCAGGTTCGCCCCGTCTGACCTGACGCCCCGGCGTCGTCTCCCCGGCACTCCAGCTCCGGACGTCCACGTCGGACGCATCGGCGAGGGCCGCCCAC
>NZ_BHYL01000235.1 GCF_003851725.1 Cellulomonas algicola
GCGCAGCGCGTCCCGGCCGGCCCGGTGTGCACCCGCGAGCACGAGGCACAGCCCCTCCGCGAGCGCCCGGTCCACACCGGTGAGCAGCGCGGCGCCCCGCGCGGCCGTCGAGGGGTCCCGCCGGGTCGCCGCCCGGACGACGGACGCCCACGAGCCCGCGGCCGTGGACGTCCAGTCGGTGTCGTGCGCGTGCACCGGTGGGCGCGCCGGTGGTGCGTCGCTGCGTGCGACGAGCACGGCCCGTTCCCGCCACGCGAGCGTCGCGGCGGGGCCGAGGTGCGCGGCGTGCGCGGTCCGCAGGTGGCGGTGCAGGACGCGCGGCAGGCGGTAGCGGACGCCGTCGTCGGTCCGCGCGAGCGACCACCGCCGGTCGAGGGTGCGCAGCACGTCCGCGGCGGCGTCGGCCGCCGGGTCCGGGTCCCCGACCAGGTCGGTGACACGCCGGGCGGTGAGGTCGTCGAAGGCCGACCCCCAGTGCAGGACGTCGAGCTGCGCGCGGTCGAGGGGCGCGAGCACCTCGTCGACCAGGTAGTCCCGCGCGTACCCGGTGTCGGTGTCGAGGCTGCGCACCGCGCGTCGCCGGTCCGCGGGCAGCAGCCCCGACGTCGACCGGTGGAACAGGTGCACGGCGGCCGCCCAGCCCTCGGTCTCGTCGGTCAGCAGCTCGACGTCGTCGGGCGCCAGCGGGTGCCCGTACACGTCGCGGAACAGCCGGTCGACCTCCCAGACACGCAGCCGCAGGTCGTCGGCGTCGAGCACGGTCGGCGGCGGGAACTCCGACCGCGCGAGGCTGAACGTGGGCCGTCGCACCGTGCCGAGCAGGACGTGCACGTCGGGGGTCGACGGCAGGAGCAGCCGCTCCAGGTCGTCCTCCACGCGCCCGACCAGCAGCTCGTGCGCGTCGTCGAGGACCAGCAGCGTCGGTGCGCGTCGCGCCAGCACCGACCGCCCGACCGCGTCGGGCGCCAGCAGCTCGGTGCGCGTCCCCGACCGCACGGCGATGCCCGCGGGCGTGCAGCGCCCCCACACCACGGGCAGCCGGCTCGTGCGCGCCCACTGCCGCATGACGGTCGTCTTCCCGGACCCGCGCGGGCCCACCACCAGACCGCACCGCGTCGTCAGGACGTCGTCCAGCCGGTGCATCAGTGCACGCCGGACCACGCCTCGCCCGGCGGTCGGGACGCTCGCGCCCACCACCGGGTCGGCGACGGCATCGCGCCCTCGCGACATCGAGCCCCCCGGACCCCCTGGGTGCCGGGCAGCCCCCGTCGCCGGCACCTCTCCGGCGATCCTCGCAAAGTCACGGACGCCACGACAGGGCGATACCGGGCGAAATACTGCGATACGGGATGCCGACCGGGCCCTCGGCGTCCCGGGTCGCGCGGAGTCCGCGGTCGTCGGCTCCGCGAGCGCGGTCCGTCGGGGGACGGCGCCGCGCCGGCGCCCCGGCGCGCGGGCCCGACCGTCCCGACGTAGCGTGGCGCGTCCCCGACGCACACGGAGCGTGGTCCCGATCGTGACCGGTCCCCATCACCACGACGTCCTCGTGATCGGCGGCGGCAACGCCGGCATCTCGCTCGCGGCGAAGCTCCGCCGCGACGGCTGCCGCGACGTCGCGGTCGTCGAGCCGAAGGTCGTCCACGAGTACCGCCCGCTGCTGTCCTACGTCGCGGGCGGCATGGCGACCCTCGACGACCTGCGCCGACCGCAGGCCGACGCGATGCCGCCCGGGGTCCGGTGGTACCAGGACGCGGTGACCGCGATCGACCCGGCTCGGTCGGCGGTCCGCCTCGCGAGCGGCGGCGAGCTCACGTACACCGACCTCGCGGTGTGCCCCGGTTCGCAGGTCGACTGGGACGCGATCCCGGGCGCGCAGGACGCCGTGCGCGCCGGGTCCGCGTCGACGAGCTACCTCCCCGAGCACGCGCCGGCGGCCTGGGAGCTGCTGTCGTCGCTCACCTCGGGCACGGCCGTGTTCGCGATCTCCGACCGCCACGTCCCGTGCGCCCCGGTCGGCCTCAAGCCGCTCTTCCTGGCCGCCGACCACTGGCGCCGGGCCGGGGTCCTCGACGAGATCCGGGTCGAGCTGCTGCTCGAGGCCGACCGGCTGGTCGACCTCCCGGAGTCCGACCGTGAGCTGCGGGCGGCGGCGGCCGGGTACGGCGTGCACGTCCGGACGTCGACCGCGGTCGAGCACGTCGACGCGACCGCCCGACGCCTCCGGCTCCGGACCCCGGGCGGCACCGACGACCTCGCGTACGACGCCCTGTTCCTCGCGCCGCCGCACCGCGCGCCGCAGTGGCTGGCGTCGAGCGGCCTGACCTCGACGAGCAGCGACGGGTTCCTCGCGGTCGACCCGCGGACGCTGCAGCACCCCGACCACCCGAGCGTGTGGGGTCTGGGCGACGCGGCCGAGGTCGACGCCCTCCCCTCGGGCGGTGCGCTGCGCAGGCAGGTCCCCGTCGTCGCGCACAACATCGCCGCCCGGCGCACGGGCGCGACGATGCGGCACTACGACGGGTACTCGGTCGCTCCCGTGACGACGTCCCGCAGCCGGCTGCTGCTCGCGGAGTTCGACCGTCGACGCCGACCCGAGCCGACCGTCCGCGTGCCGGACCTGGCACGGCCGCGCCGCAGCCTCCTGCTCTTCGACCGGTACCTCGAACCGCCGATCTACTGGCGGCGACTCCTCCGCGGCAAGGTGTCCTGAGCGACACGGACGTCGGCACGCGACCGGGGTGACCGGGCCCGCGCCAGGCGCCGTCGGGACGGCTGAGCTCAGCCGCGCACCGGCTCCGGCTGCGCGGCGTGAGCGGGGTCCAGGGCGTCGTCGTGCCACCGGAAGCGGCTGACGAGCGCCCGGGCGGCAGGCACGCGTGACACGGCGACGAAGGCCGCGTAGCCGAGCGCACCGCCGACGACGTTGAAGACCAGGTCGTGCACGTCGGCGACGTGCCCCCCGCCCAGCAGGTGCGCGGTGACCCCCTGCGTGACCTCGATCGCGAGGCTGACGACGGCCGCCACCGCCACCGCCCGCCACCACGTCACCCGGGCCACGAGCAGCGGCACGAGGAACCCGAGCGGCACGAAGACCACCACGTTCATCACCGCGTCGGCGACCTCGTACGGCGTCCACGGCACCACGACGACGCCGTTGGTCCAGGGCTCGCTGCTCACCGGCTTGTCGAGGTAGATCGGGAAGACCGTGTTCGCGAGGACCCCGGCGGCGTAGACGCAGAGCACGACCGCGACGGCGGCGCGCGGCACGGAGAGCCGTCCGCGGCGGGCCAGCGACCACAGCAGCGCCGCGAGCACTGCGGCAGCGAGGGGGACGACGACCGGGAGGACGGGGACCTGACGAAACACGCGTGACCTGTTCTGTACGACGACGCTCCGGCACGTCGACGGGTCGACGGCACCGCCTCACAGTGCCAGCCGTCGCGTCGCAGGTCGTCCGCCCGTGGTCGGACACGGGTCGGTCGCGCGTCCGCGGGCAGGTCCGGAGGCGGCACGGATCCGGAGGCGGACGGGATCCGGGGGTGCCGGTGGCGTGCCGAGAGGGGGGTGGCACGCCACCGGCGCTTCGGGCGGTCCGCGGTTGACGCGACCGTCGGCCCACCCGCCCGGACCCGGCGGACTCGCCGTCGGGTCCGTCTGCGAATGTAGCGATCCGGACATCTCCTGCCCAGGGGTGCAGCGACCCTCCCCGGCGTGCGACGTGCCGACAGGCCTGTCGGGTCATCGGAAGGTGGGGCCCGGTCGGGCGCCGGACCCGGTCGGCACGGTCAGGTCGCGTCAGGACGGTCCGCCCGGCTCCCCCGGTGCGGCGTCGGCCGCCGTCGGCGCCGCGGTCCCGGACGTCGCCCGCGACGCGGCCGCGGCGGCGCGCTCGGTCAGCAGCCGACGCTCGCGGGGGGTCGGCGCGATCGTGGCGGCGTGCTCGAG
>NZ_BHYL01000236.1 GCF_003851725.1 Cellulomonas algicola
GCGCCACAGGGCCGCGGCCTCGCGCGCCTGCGCGAGCGCCGCGTCCGGGTCGCGCACGAGCAGGGCACGGGCGTCGGCGGACGCCTGGCGGACGACCGACAGGTCCGACGGTCCGCCGAGCCGGTACCCGCCGTCCTGCGACTCGACGACCTGCGGGCTCGCCGCGGCACGCGTGCGCGAGACGACGGTCTGGAGCGCCCCTCGCGGGTCGGCCGGCGGGTCGTCGGGCCACAGCTCGTCCGCGAGCGCGCGCCACGGCACCGTCGCGCCGTCGGCGAGCGCGAGGGCGACCACGAGCGCGCGGGCGCGCGGCCCGCCCGGCGAGACGGACCGGTCGCCGGCGGCCACGAGCACGGGGCCCAGCACGGAGGCGACGACTGCGGGCACCGGACCACTCTAGGTCCGCGCGTGCGCGCGTCCGTCGCGGCGCGACGACGTGACCTGCCCGGACGGTCCGGCGGCACCCGGGCCGTCCGGCACGCGCTGCTGCGTGGCGTCGCCCTGCCCGCGGCGGCGGTCCGCACCGCCCTCACCGGCACGAGCAGGAGGAACCGGGACGAATGTGGGCGGTGGTACCTACGCTGCTGTGCCATGACCGACGCGATCACCGCCACCGGCCTGGTGAAGCGGTACAAGGACGTCACGGCGCTCGACGGCGTCGACCTCACCGTGCCGACCGGCTCGGTGCTCGGTCTGCTCGGCCCCAACGGGGCGGGCAAGACCACCATCGTCCGCATCCTCGCGACGCTGCTGCAGCCCGACGCGGGCTCCGCGACCGTCGCGGGCGTGGACGTGCGGACCCACCCGCGCGAGGTGCGTCGCCGCATCGGCCTGTCCGGCCAGTACGCGGCGGTCGACGAGTACCTCACGGGCTTCGAGAACCTCGACATGATCGGCCGCCTCTACCACCTGGGCGCGAAGAGGTCGCAGGCACGTGCGCGTGAGCTCCTGGCCGCGTTCCGGCTGGAGGACGCCGCCGACCGCCCGTCGAAGACGTACTCCGGCGGCATGCGGCGACGCCTCGACCTCGCGGGCGCGCTCGTGGCCGACCCGCCGGTGATCTTCCTCGACGAGCCCACGACGGGCCTCGACCCGCGGGGCCGCGCCGACATGTGGGAGGTCATCCAGGACCTCGTCGCGGGCGGCACGACGCTGCTGCTCACGACGCAGTACCTGGAGGAGGCCGACCTGCTCGCGGACGAGATCGTGGTCATCGACCACGGCCGCATCATCGCGCAGGGCACGTCGGACGAGCTCAAGCTGCAGGTCGGCGGCGAGCGCCTCGAGCTCACGGTGCGCGACCCCGCCCGGCTCGACGACGCGCGACGCCTGCTCGAGCCGCTCGGCGTCGGCGCGGCGACGCTCGACCACGGCCGCCGCTCGTTGCTCATGCCCGTCGACGGCGGCCCGAGCACCCTGACCGAGTCGCTGCGGGTGCTCGGCGACGCGGGCGTCACGCTCGACGACGTGGGCCTGCGGCGCCCGACCCTCGACGACGTGTTCCTCTCGCTCACCGGCAGGACGGCCGAGGACGAGGGCGACGGCCGCCCGACCGACGAGGAGCCGCCCGCCGGCGTCACGACCGGTCTGCGACCCACCTCCGGAGGCGAGTGATGGCCACCCCGATCGTGCTGTCCGACGCCTACGTCGTCGCCAAGCGGAACATCATCAAGATCAAGCGGGTCCCCGACCTGCTCGTCTTCACCACGCTCTCGCCCATCATGTTCGT
Organism: Cellulomonas algicola; assembly: GCF_003851725.1. Classification (GTDB taxonomy): domain Bacteria; phylum Actinomycetota; class Actinomycetes; order Actinomycetales; family Cellulomonadaceae; genus Cellulomonas; species Cellulomonas algicola. The sequence goes on from NZ_BHYL01000236.1 coordinate 1,730, forward strand.
GCTGCTGTTCGCGTACGTGTTCGGCGGCGCGATCGACGTCCCCGGCGGCGCGGACCCCGGCGCGTACCGCGAGTTCCTCATGGCGGGGATCTTCGCCCAGACGGTCATCTTCGGCGCCACCATCACGGGCGCGGGCCTCGCGGAGGACATCAAGAAGGGCATCATCGACCGCTTCCGCTCGCTGCCCATGGCGCCGTCCGCCGTGCTCACGGGCCGCACGCTGTCGGACGTCGTCAACAACGTCCTCGTGCTCGTCGTCATGAGCCTCACGGGGCTCCTCGTGGGCTGGGGCATCCACAGCTCGGTCGCGGAGGCGGCCCTCGGGTTCCTGCTGCTGCTGGTGTTCGCCTACGCGATCTCGTGGGTGATGGCGTGGCTCGGCATGCTCGTCCCGAGCGTGGAGGTGTTCAACAACGCGACGTTCATCGTGATCTTCCCGCTGACGTTCGTGGCGAACACGTTCGTGCCCCTGAACACGCTGCCGGCGCCGCTGCAGACGTTCGCCGAGTGGAACCCGGTCTCCGCCGTGACCCAGGCGTCGCGCGAGCTGTTCGGCAACATCCCGCCGCAGGTCCCGCCGCCGGACTCGTGGCCCCTGCAGCACGCCGAGCTCTACACGCTCATCTGGGCGGGCATCTTCCTGCTCGTGTTCATCCCGCTCGCCAACCTGCAGTACCGCCGGTCGGCGAGCCGCTGAACAGGAACGCCGCGTCGTGTCGTGCGTCAGGCGGGCGACACCTCGGTGAGCGTCGACCAGTCCCGGGCGCGCGCGGCCGCAGCCGCCAGGACCCCGGAGACCGTCGTCGGGCTGTGCAGGCGACCCGCGAGCACCGCGTCCACGGCCTCGTCCAGCGGGACCCACACGGGCACCATCGCCGCCTCCTCGTCGACCCGCTCGTAGCGGTCGATGTCCGGGACGGGCGACAGGTCGCGCGCGAGGAACACGACGATCCGCTCGTCGGACCCGCCGGGCGACGAGAAGAACTCCGTGAGCCGCCACCACGAGCCGGCGACCAGGTCGGCCTCCTCCGCGAGCTCGCGCGCCGCGGCGACGACGAGGTCCTCGCCCTCGACGTCGAGCAGACCGGCGGGCGGTTCCCACAGCTCGTGCCGCACGGGGTGCCGGTACTGCGACAGCAGCAGCACCCGGTCCTCGTCGTCGAGCGCGATGACTGCGACCGCGCCGGGGTGGTCGACGTACTCGCGCAGCACCTGGCTGTCACCGAGGTCGACGACGTCCCCCGCGAGGTCCCAGACCTTGCCGTGGTGGATGACCTCGTGCGAGACGACCGGCCGCGGTGCGTGCCGGTCCTCCACGGGACCCGTCGGGCCTGTCATCAGGCCTCGTCGGTGCGCTGCTCGAGGGCCGCGCCGACGAGCCCCGCGAACAGCGGGTGCGCGCGCGTCGGCCGCGACTTGAACTCGGGGTGCGCCTGCGTCGCGACGAAGTACGGGTGCGTCTCGCGCGGGAGCTCCACGAACTCGACCAGCGACGTGTCGGGCGAGACGCCCGAGATGACGAACCCGGCCTCCTCGAGCTTGTCGCGGTACGCGTTGTTCACCTCGTAGCGGTGCCGGTGGCGCTCGGAGACCGTCTCGCTGCCGTACGCCTCCGCGACGACCGAGCCGGGCGTGAGCCGCGCCTCGTAGGAGCCGAGCCGCATGGTGCCGCCCAGGTCGCCGGCGCCGCCGACGATCGCGAGCTGCTCGGCCATCGTCGCGATGACGGGGTACGCCGGGTTCTCGTCGAACTCGGACGACGACGCACCCTCGAGGCCCAGCACGTTGCGCGAGTACTCGATGACCATGCACTGCAGACCGAGGCAGATGCCGAGGGTCGGCACCCGGTTCTCGCGCGCCCAGCGCAGCGCGCCGAGCTTGCCCTCGATGCCACGCACGCCGAACCCGCCGGGCACGAGCACCGCGTCCACGCCCTCGAGCGCGAGCCGGGCACCCTCGGGGGTCTGGCAGTCGTCGGACCGGACCCACCGGATCACGACGCGCGCGTCGTGGTGGAAGCCACCGGCGCGCAGCGCCTCGGTGACCGACAGGTACGCGTCGGGCAGGTCGATGTACTTGCCGACGAGCGCGACCTCGACCTGGTGCGCGGGCTGGTGCACGCGGTGCAGCAGCTCGTCCCACCCGGACCAGTCGACGTCGCGGAACGGCAGGCCGAGGCGCTGCACGACGTACGCGTCGAGCCCCTCGGAGTGCAGCACCCGCGGGATGTCGTAGATGCTCGGCGCGTCCTTCGCGGTGACGACGCCCTCGACGTCGACGTCGCAGAACAGCGCGATCTTCCGCTTGGTGCCCTCGGGGACGTCGCGGTCTGCGCGCAGGACGATCGCGTCCGGCTGGATGCCGATGCTGCGCAGCGCGGCCACCGAGTGCTGGGTGGGCTTCGTCTTGAGCTCGCCCGACGGGCCGATGTACGGCAGCAGCGAGACGTGCAGGAAGAAGACGTTGGAGCGGCCGAGGTCGTGACGCACCTGGCGCGCGGCCTCGAGGAACGGCAGCGACTCGATGTCGCCGACGGTCCCGCCGATCTCGGTGATGATCACGTCGACGTCGTCGCTCGCCTGCGAGCGCATGCGGGTCTTGATCTCGTCGGTGATGTGCGGGATGACCTGCACGGTGTCGCCGAGGTACTCGCCGCGGCGCTCCTTGGCGATCACCTGCGAGTAGACCTGGCCGGTCGTCACGTTGGCGGAGCCGACGAGGTCGACGTCGAGGAACCGCTCGTAGTGGCCGACGTCGAGGTCCGTCTCGGCGCCGTCCTCGGTCACGAAGACCTCGCCGTGCTGGAACGGGTTCATCGTCCCGGGGTCGACGTTCAGGTACGGGTCGAGCTTCTGCATCGTGACCCGGAGGCCACGGGAGCGGAGGAGGCGGCCGAGGCTCGATGCCGTCAGGCCCTTGCCGAGGGAGGAGGCGACGCCCCCGGTGACGAAGATGTGCCGGGTCGTGGAGTCCGACCGCCCGGAGAGTCGATGCGCGCGCTCTGTCACGGGCTTCCAATCTACCCGACGCGGCGGTCGGTCTGGTCAGGCGCGCGGGGTGAGTCCCGCCACGCAGGGCGTCCGGATGTCAGTCGGTCGGATCAGGAGCGGCCGGCACGGCGGCCGCCGCGGGGACGGGCTCGCGCTCGACGCGCACGACGTCGGTGAGCGTGCGCCGGTCCAGGACCGCGAGCGCGCCGCCGAGGACGACGAGCGCGACGACGCCGCCACCGGCCGCCGCACCGACCGCGGCCCCGACGTCGTGCCCGACGAGCGAGCCGACGGCGTCGACGACCCACCGACCCGCGAGCGCCGCCACGACGCCGGCGGCGACGACGACGACGGTCGTCCGGCCGAGACCCGCGACCGACGTCCCGCCGGCGGCCCTCGCGAGCGCGACGACGGCGGCGACGCCACCGACGAGCATCCCGACGCTCCCCGCGATCGCGACGGCCGCGAGCGTGCGCGCGAGGTCCTGGCCGTCGGGCACGAGGACCACGGCGAGCGCGACCGACCCGACGGCGGCGGTCGCCCAGCCGATCACGTTGGCCGTCACGGCCGCTCGTCCGCGCTCGAGCGCGTACAGCGCACGCGACACGTGGAACATCACGGCGAAGCCGACCAGGCCGGGCATCATCAGCGTGATCGTCGGCGCCATCGCCCCGATGCCGGAGCGGTCCCGTCCGATCGTCCCGAACACGTCCGCGACGGCAGGGGCGGCCGCCGCGACGGCTGCCGCGCCGACGCCGGCCGCGGCGACGACCGCACGCGTCGTGGCGGACGCCATCGACGCGTACTCGCCGAGGCGACCGTCCTTCGCGCGGGCCGCGAGCCGCGGGAACGTCGAGGTCGCGAGCGGCACCACGAGCACCGCGTACGGCAGCAGGTACACCTGCTGGGACCACACGTACAGCGAGAACGTCCCGTCACCGCCGCGCCAGGACGCCACGAGCATGACGACGAGGGTCGTGAGCTGCTGCGCGACGAGCGACCCGACGCCGGCGAACGCCAGCGCGGCGAACGGCCGTGCGACCCCCGGCGGGAACCGCAGCGTGGGCCGGAGGCGGACACCGAGGCGGTGCACGGGCCAGAACATCGGCAGGGCCATGACCGCGACGCCCGCCGTCGTGCCCCACGCGAGCACCGTGAGCGCGGTGTCGCCCGCGGCCGCGGGGTCGTTCAGCTCGCCGCCCGCGAGGTGGCCGTAGGTCGCGTACACCGCGATCACGACGACCGACGACATCACGGGGGCGAACGCCGGCCAGAAGAACCTCTTGTGCGCCTGCAGCACCGCGTACAGCAGCACCGCGACGCCGTACAGCGGCACCTGGACCGCGAAGACGGTGACGAAGTACCGCAGCAGGTCCCGCTGCGGGTCGGCGAGGTCGGGCCAGACGGCCGCGATCGGTCCCGCGAGCGCCGCGAGCAGCGCCCCGAGCGGCACGAGCACCGCGAGCGTCCACCCGAGCGCGGCCGACGCGACCGCGTCCACGTCCTCGCGGAGGTTCTTCGCGACGGGCAGCGCGAGCAGCGGGACGAGCGCGCCCGCGAGCGCGCCTCCCGCGGCGGCCTCGAACAGCACGTTCGGCAGCAGGTTGGCGGAGTTGTAGGTGCTGCCGATCGCGCCGACGCCGAACGCGCTGGCCTGCACGAGGTAGCGCCCGAACCCGAGCACGCGGCTCAGCACGGTGATCGCGGCGATCATCGCCGCGGCACCGCCGAGCCCGCCCAGGACGCGGCGAGCGGTGGGGCTCACCGCGGTCCGGTCGTCGACGACGCCGCGCCCTCGCCCGTCCCGTCACGGCCGTCGGGGCCGGCTCCCGCGGCCGTGCCGCTGGTCGGGGACGCCGGCTCGGCGTCGGGCACCTCGTCGGGCGCCGCAGGACCGGTCGTGGCTGCCACCGGACGCCGTCCCCACGCGTCGATCTCGCGCAGCACCGGCGTGCGCTCGATGACCTGCGTGAAGCTGACCTTCTCGCTCGCGAGCGTGAGCGCGGTGACGACACCGAGGGCCGCCCAGCGCACCGGTCGCGGCGCGGCGAGCACGAGCGCCGTGCCGAGCGTCGCGCCCAGGGCGTTCGCTCCCCCGTCGCCGAGCATGTCGTGCTCCGCGAGGTCCTGCTCGCCCGCCGCACCCGCGGTGCCGAGCACACCGGCCGCAGCGCCCGCGCCCGCACCGCCCGCGACCGCGAGGGGTGCCGCGACGAGCGACGCCGCCTTGAGCGCACGGCCCGGGCGCAGGTCCAGGAGGTTGAGCAGGTTCGCGCTCGCGGCGACGAGCGCTCCCGAGACGGCGACGTCGACGGCCCAGCCGACCGCGGACCGGCGTGCACCCGACGCGTCACGCCCGGGCGTCGCGACCGCGGCCGCGACGAGCGACGCCGCCCCGATCCCGAGGACCTTGAGCCCACCGGTCGTGAGCTCGCCGCGCGACAGCGCACCGAGGTGACCGCGCAGCCCCTTGCGGCGGACCTCGGTGTCCTCGGTGAGGTCGTCGATCACGCCGAACGCCGCGCCGGCACCCGTCGCGACGGTGAGCGCGACCGCGGCGCGGGCCGACGGCGCCCCGACGATCCCGCCCGCGAGCAGCCCGGCGGCGACCGCGGGGCCCTCGAGCATGCTCACGGGCTCACCG
>NZ_BHYL01000237.1 GCF_003851725.1 Cellulomonas algicola
GCCCGTCGGCGCCGCCCGGCCCGCGCACCGGCGCGGCGTCGGACGGTCCGCGGCGCTCGTCCCGGCGTCGGCGCCGCGACTCCAGGGCGCGGTCGAGCCGCGCCTGCGCCGACGCGACGAGCCGGGACCGCGTGCTGGCCAGGAGGAAGGCGAGGTCGAGCACGAGGCCGAGCCCCCACAGCAGGTACGCGGCCGGTCCGTCGACCCACCACGACACGATCCACGGGAGCACGCCCGCGCCGGTGTGCACGACGGGCAGGTCGACGACGACGGTCGCCCGCCGCCACGGCCGCGACGCGACGACACGTCCGACGACGTAGGCGATCGCGAACGCGCGGCGGTGCTCGTCGTCGATCCCGGGCACGGCGGCCGTCATCACGCCGAGCGCGACCATCCCCGCGAGCATCGTGACGGTGCGCGTCGTCTCGGCGGCGATGTCGGCGTACGTCGTGAAGCACGCCCACACCAGCCAGAACGCGGCGAACGCGACGACGTAGATGCCGAGCCCGACGCCGGTGCGCTCGTGCGCGAGCAGGTGCGCGAGCGCACCGATGCCCGCGACGGCGACGAGGTCGAAGAAGAGCTCCAGCCAGGACGCGTGCCGCTCGACCGCGACCGCGTCGGCCACGGGCGGGCGGTCGTCGCGTCCGTCCGGTCCCTCGTGAGCGGCGTCGTCGCCGCCCGGGTCGGGGCCGCCGACCTCGTCCGGTGGGGCGTGCTCCATGTCGGCATGCTCCCGCGTCGGGCCGCCTGTCGTCAGCCCTGGCCACGTCAGGACCCGAGGCCGTCCCGTCGGGTCCACCGACGGCGACGGGACGGCCGGTCCCGGCGTCAGGCCCGCTGCGGCACCGACGTCGTGGCGGTGAACCCGGCGGCGCGCCGCTCGTCGGCCGCGGTCCACAGGGTGGTACCGACCTCGGCCTGCACGAGCGGGATCACCTCCTCGGCGAACCGGCGCAGCACGTCCTCCTGCCGCGACGGCTCGAGCAGGTGGTTGACCGAGACCGACTGCAGGTCGTGCCGGTACGAACGGTGGTAGTCGAGGATCTTCTCGGCGACGCGCTCGGGCGAGCCGACCAGGGCGGGCCCGCGCTCGACGGCCTCCTCGATCGTGCGGAAGCTCGTCACCTTCCCGACCGCTGCGGGGTCGTGCCGACGGGCGTCCTGCGCGCGGACCAGGCCCTCGTACAGCGGCCGGTACTGCTCGACGGCCTCCTCCGTCGTGTCGGCGAGGAACAGCCCGCCCGACCCCGACCCGACGTAGGCGTGCCGCGGGTCGTGCCCGTGCGCGGCGTGCTGCTCGCGGTAGTGGTCGATGAGCACCTGGTAGTTCTCGCGCGGCTGCAGCGCGTTCGCGGAGACGATCGGGTCACCCCACCGGGCGGCGAGCTCGACGGCGAACCGCGACGTGGCCGAGCCGTGCCAGATGCGGAACGGCCCGTCGAACGGCCGCGGGAGCGTCGTGGCGTGCTCCAGCGACGGCCGGTGCCGACCCTCCCACGAGACGTCCTCGCCGGACAGCAGCAGCCGGAGCAGCTCGTAGTTCTCCTCGAGGTACTCGTACTGCTTCGCGATGTCGAGGCCGAGCAGCGGGTACTGCAGCACCTCGTTGCCCTTGCCGATGACGATCTCGAGCCGGCCGCGGCTCAGCTGGTCGACGGTCGCGAGGTCCTCGGCGACGCGCACCGGGTCGAGCAGCGACAGCACGGTGACGCCGGTCGACAGCAGGATGCGCGACGTGCGGGCCGCGACGGCGCCGAGGATGACGGTCGGCGCGGACGACAGCACGTCGCCCGCGTGCCGCTCCCCCACGGCGAACGAGTCGAACCCGAGCTCCTCGGCGAGGACCGCGTGGTCGATGACGCGCTGGAGCCGGTCGGACGGCGGGACGGCCTCGCCCGTGACGGGGTGCGGCGGGTTGAAGACGATGTCGAGCAGCTGGAAGCGCACCGCCGGTCCCCTCAGGCGGCCTTCGCCGCGGCGGCGTCGCGCTCGGCGACCCCCTCGCGCACGAGCGGGATGACGTAGCGGCCGAAGTCGGCGGCGTCGTGCAGCAGGTCGTAGCCGCGCGCGGAGATCACGCGCACGCCGAGGTCGTAGTACGCGAGCAGGGCCTGCGCGACGGTCTCGGGCGTACCGACGAGCGCGTTCGAGTTGCCCGCGCCGCCGGTCGCCTTCGCGGTCGCGGTCCACAGCGCGGTGTCGAACCGCTCGCCCTGCGCGGCGATCTCCAGGAGGCGCTGCGAGCCGGCGTTCTGCGGGGCGTCGATCGGGTGGCGACGGCTGAGCGTGCCGCCGAGCGCGGCCTTGCGGGCCTCGATGCGCCCGAGGATCGCGTGCGCCTTCTCCCAGGCGAGCTCCTCGGTCGGCGCGATGATCGGCCGGAACGCGGCGTGGATGCGCGGTGGGGTGGTCCGACCCGCGGCAGCGGCCTCGCGGTGGATGCGCGCGATCTGCTCGGCGGTGCGGTCGAGCGGCTCGCCCCAGACGGCGAAGATGTCGGCCTCGGCCGCGCCGACCCGGTACGCGGCGTCCGACGAGCCGCCGAACGAGATCGTCGGGGTCCGTCCCTCGTACGGCGTCACGTCGAGGACGAAGTCACGGAACTCGTAGAACTCGCCGGAGTGGTCGAACGCCTCCCGGCTGGCCCACGCCTTCTTGACGATCTGGATGTACTCCCGGGTGCGCGCGTACCGCTCGTCCTTGGTGAGCGTGTCGCCCTCGCGCTGCTGCTCGTGGTCGTTGCCGCCCGTGATGAAGTGCACCGACAGCCGACCCTCGGAGAGCTGGTCGAGCGTCGCGAACGACTTCGCGGCGAACGTCGGGTAGGACACGTTGGGCCGGTGCGCGAGCAGCAGCTCGATCGTCTCGGTGCGCGCGGCGGCGTGCGCGAGCAGCGCCGACGGCTCGGGCCCCGACGAGCCGTACGCGAACAGCACGCGCGTCCAGCCGTACTCCTCGTGCGTGCGGACGATCCGCTCGAGGTACTGGCGGTCGAACGGGGCGGTGGTGCGGTCGGACGTCTCGGAGGCGTCGCTCGTGGTGGCGATGCCGAGGAACTCGACGGGCACGGGTCTCTCCTGCTCTCGGAAGGGGCGGGGTGGGTCGGGGTCGGGTCGGAGGTGGGCCCGGGGGGGGCGGGCGGCTCGGGCGGACGGGCGGACGGGCGGTCAGACGGTCGCGGCGACGGGCTCACGGTCGTCGAGGGCGGCCGGCGTGCTCGCGTTCCACGCCTGTGCGATCAGCTCGAACGACCGCACGCGCGCTGCCGGGTCGTGCACCTCGGTCGTCAGCAGCAGCTCGTCGGCGCCGGTCGCCCGCTGGAGCGCCTCGAGCCGCTCGACGACGGTCGCGGCGCTGCCGACGAAGCGCGTGCTCACGCGGTCGAGCAGCAGCGCCCGCTCCTGCTCGGGGCGGGCCTCCCACGGCGTGCCGATGCCGGGACGCGGGTAGACGGCCGCGCCGCCACCACTGCGGATCGACAGCACCCAGTCGGCGAACCCGTCGGCGAGCCCCGCCGCGCGCTCGTCGGTCTCCGAGGCGAGCACGTCGGCGGACACCACGACGTAGGGCGCGTCGAGCACGCCCGGCCGGAACGCCGCGCGGTACTGCTCGACGGTCTCGAGCACGGTCGCCGGGCTGACGTGGTAGTTCGCCGCGAGCGGCAGGCCGAGCTCCCCCGCGACGCGCGCGCTCTCGCCGCCGCTCGACGCGAGCACCCACAGGTCGAGGTCGGCGCCCTGCACGGGCGGGCTCACGTAGGGGCGCCCGTCCGCGTCGCGGAACGTCCCCGCGCGCAGCCCGAGCACGACCTCGAGCTCCTCGCGGAAGACGCCCGACGTACGGCTGGCCCCGATCACGCGGGTCTGCGCCAGGAAGCGCTCGCGCAGCGCGGAGTCACCACGGTCGAGCGGCGGCGTCGCGGGGACGTGCAGCCCGTCGACGTCCCGCGCGGGCTGCGGCTCGCGGCGCGGCGGCGCGTCCGCCGCGACCGTGGCGACCGGCGCGTCCCCGGCGATCGAGTCCTCCGCGGCGACCGAGTCGTCCGCGGCCACGGC
>NZ_BHYL01000238.1 GCF_003851725.1 Cellulomonas algicola
AGCGCGGCACCGACGCCCGGCGTGCCGACCGCGAGCGCGCCGCACGCGGACGCCCGGGCGAGCGCGGCCGGGTGCGGCAGTCCGTCGAGGACGCCGTGCAGCAGGCCGGCGAGGAACGCGTCGCCCGCGCCGTCGGTGTCGACCACGCGGTCGACGGGCGCGGCGGGCACGTCCCACCAGCCGTCGGCGTCGCGTGCGATCGCACCGGACGCGCCGGCGGTGCACACCGCGAGCCGGGCCCCGCGCGCGACCGCGGCGTCGAGGTACGCGGCCGGGTCGGCGAGCCGGTCGGCGCTCACGAGGAGCACGTCGGCGGCCTGCGCGAACGGGCGCGCGTACCCGGTGGCCGTGCCGTCGTCGTCGTGCACGTCGCACCACACGGGGACGCCCGCGGCGCGCGCGGCGGCGAGCACGGGCCGGCTGTGGTCGGCGAGGTCGACGACGGCCGCGGCCGCGCCGTCGAGCAGCGCGCGGACGTCGTCGGGGACCGGATCGACGGCGCGGGCGGGCGACGGCAGCGCGAGGTACAGGGACAGCCGTGCGCCGTCGTCGGCGAGGACGTTGACGTGGCGCTCGGAGCGCCCGTCGGCGGCGGCTTCGGCGCGCAGGGTCACGCGCGGGTGGTCGAGCGCGGTGCGCACGCGGGGTGCGTGCTCGTCGTCGCCCAGGACGGTGCGGAGCGTCACGTCGAGACCGAGTGCGGCGAGCGTGAGCGCCTTGCCCGCGGACGTCCCGCCGAGGCCGTCGTGCGCGGCGGTCGCGAAGACGGTCGCGCTGCGCGGCTCGGGCAGCACGGGCAGCCGGATCGTGGTGTTCCACGAGGCGGGACCGGTGACGAGGACGCGCGGCACGTGGCCAGCGTAGGGGCGCGGCAACGCCAGGGTGAGGCGTTCGGAAACCTGCTGCAACTCGTTGCAGGCCTGCGACGGTGGTGACGACGGCACACCCGCGCCACCGCAGGAGCATGTCCTGGGCGGGGAACGGTGGACGTCGTACCAGCCCGTGAGCCACCGGCTCGAGTACCGGCTCGGCACCCGCGAGGAGTTCGCCGACATGGTCGCGTCGTGCCACGACGCGGGCGTCGACGTCTGGGCAGACGCCGTGCTCGACCACATGACGGGGCAGGGCGAGCCGGGTACCGGCTGGGCCGGGACGCCGTGCACGCACGACTCCGCGGGCCCGTGACGTCGCCGCCGTCCTCGACCCGCTCCCCGAGGGCACCGACGTCGTGCAGGAGGTGATCCGCGGTGCGGGGGAGTCGATCACGCCTGGGGTTCGTCGTCGTCGACGCGGGCGACGAGCCGCTGCGCACCGAGCTCGTCACGTCGTTCCCGGACGGCGACTACTGTGACGTCCTGACGGGCACGACCGACGACTGCGCACGCACCCGCGTCGTCGACGGCCGCACGACCGTCGACGTCCCTCCGCACGCCGCGCAGGCGTGGCACGTCGGCCGCACGGGCTGACGAGCCGCCCGCGCGGCCGGACGGGGGACACCTCACCCACGTCGGGGTCCCCCCGACCAGGCGCTGTAGAGTCACGGCGCCGCCGCCTCGCGCTCGTCCGAGCGTCGCGACACGTCCCCGATCGGAGTTCCGCATGCCCGCAGCCGACGCCGCCCGCCTCGCCGCGATCCTCCAGGACAGGCGCGGTGAGATCGGCGCCGCCTGGCTCGACCGTGTCGTCACCGAGCTGCAGGGCCGCATCACGCGTGCCGAGGCGGAGCGCGAGCAGACCGACATCTTCGACGCGCTCGTGGGCGGGCTGCTCGCGGGCGGCGAGCGGCTCGACGCCCCCTCGTTCGACTCGCTGCGCAGCCTCCTGAGCGACCTGTCCGCGACGCGTGCGCGACTCGGCTTCACGCCGCGCGAGACCGCCGTGGGCGTGTTCGCGCTCAAGGAGGGGCTCTACGACCTCGCCGGCCGGGGCGACACCGAGCGCGTCGACGACGTGGCCGCCCTGCTGCGGCTCGTCGACGACCTGGGTCTGTTCACGTTCGAGTCGTTCGCCGCCGCGCGTGAGGGGATCATCACCGAGCAGGCCGAGCAGCTGCTCGAGCTGTCGACGCCTGTCGTGAAGCTCTGGGAGGGCATCGTCGCCGTGCCGCTGGTCGGCACGCTCGACTCGGCGCGCACGCAGGTCGTCATGGAGAAGCTGCTCCAGACGCTCGTCGAGACAGGGTCCGAGCACGCGATCATCGACATCACCGGCGTCCCCGCGGTCGACACGCAGGTCGCGCAGCACCTCCTCAAGACGGTCGTCGCGGCGCGCCTCATGGGTGCCGAGTGCACGATCAGCGGCATCCGCCCGCAGATCGCGCAGACGATCGTCGCGCTCGGCATCGAGTTCGGCGACATCCGCACCAAGGCGACGTTGGCCGACGCCCTGGTCGCGGCCCTGCGGGCCAACGGCAGCGCGCGCACCGCCGGCGCGGTCGCGGGGGCCTGATGGACAGCGTCCCGATCCTCAAGATCGGCTCGACCCTGCTGGTCTCGATCCAGGTCGACCTGCAGGACCAGTCGGCCCTCCAGCTCCAGGAGGACCTCGCCGAGCGCATCACGCAGACCGGTGCCCGCGGCGTCCTCATCGACATCTCCGGGCTGGAGATCGTCGACAGCTTCATCGGCCGGATGCTCTCCTCGATCGCCGGCATCTCGCGCGTGCTCGACGCGACGACGGTGGTCGTCGGCATGCGGCCCGCCGTCGCGATCACGATGGTCGAGCTCGGGCTGTCGTTCGACGGCGTCCGGACGGCGCTCGACGTCGAGAAGGGCCTGCGGCTCCTGCAGCCCGACGACGAGGACGTCGCCCCCGAGCAGCTGCTCCTCGCGCTCGCCCCGGACGCGCCCGCGTGACAGCCGACCCGGTGACGTCCGAGCGGCTCGCCATCACGACCGACGGCGACGTCGTGCGGGTGCGCCAGGCCGTGCGCGGGCTCGCCCAGGGCGCGCGGCTGTCGCTCGTCGACCAGACGAAGCTCGTGACCGCCGCGAGCGAGCTCGCACGCAACACCCTGATCTACGGCGGCGGCGGCGAGGCCGTGCTGTCGGTCGAGTCGAACGGGCGGCGCACGGGTGTGCGGGTCGAGTTCCGCGACGAGGGCCCAGGCATCCCCGACCTCGACCTCGCGATGACGGACGGCTGGACGAGCGGCAGCGGGCTCGGGCTCGGCCTGTCGGGTGCGCGGCGGCTCGTCGAGCACTTCGAGATCGACACGGGACCGGGGCGCGGCACGCGTGTGGTGATCGCCTCGTGGTCGCGGTGAGTGCGGACGGCACCGTCGAGGACGTCGCCTGGTTCACGGTCGACCACGTGAGCGCCACGGGCACCGCCCGCCGTGCCGCCGCGTCGCTCGCGCGTCGCGTCGGGATGTCCGAGGAGCGCGCCGGCGAGATCGCGCTCGTGGTCGCCGAGCTCACCGGCAACCAGATCAACCACGCGGGCTCCGGCTCGCTCCTGCTGCGGGTCCGGCACGCCGCCGCCGGCCCGGTGGTCGAGGCCGTGGCGGTCGACTCCGGCCCCGGGATGGTCAACGTCGCCGCGTCGCTCACGGACGGCGTGTCGTCGGCGGGCACGCTCGGCATCGGGCTCGGCACGTTGTCGCGGCTCGCGACGTCGTGGGACATCTGGTCGCGGCCCGGCTCGGGCACGGTGATCACGGCCGCGTTCGCCGACGTCGACGCCGAACTGCCCGGGATCCCCACCGCGGTCGGCGTGACCCGGCCGATGACCGGCCAGGACGTGTGCGGGGACGCGTACGCGATCCGCACGGACGACGGCGTGCTCACCGTGATGCTCGCCGACGGGCTGGGGCACGGTCCGCTCGCGGCCGCGGCGAGCACCGAGGCCGTGCGCGCGTTCCGCGGTGCGGCGCCCGGCGGCCCGCTCGCGCTGCTCACCGCCGTGCACCGGGCGCTGTCCGGCACGCGGGGGGCGGCGGTCGCGGTCGCGCGGCTCGACCCGGGTGAGGTGCGGTACGCGGGCGTCGGGAACATCGCGGGCGTCGTCGTCGACGGGGCCGCGCGGCGGGGCATGATCAGCCACCCCGGGATCGCGGGCGCCCAGGCGCGCACGCTGCGCGAGGCCGTGTACCCGCTGCCGCCCGGAGGCCTCGTCGTCCTGCACAGCGACGGCGTGACCGAACGGCACGACCTCGCGGGCTACCCGGGTCTGCTCGCGCGCACGTCGCTCGTGGTGGCCGCGGTCCTGCTGCGCGACTTCGGGGTGCGGCGGGACGACGCGAGCGTCGTGGTGGCCCGCGCCGGCGCGGCGGTGCCGGCGTGACGGGCGGCTCCTCGGTCCGGCGGCTCGGCACGGTCGAGCTCCTCACCGACGGCGACGTCGTGCTGCTGCGCCAGGTCGGTCGTGAGGCCGGCGGGCTGCTCGGTCTCGACGGTCAGGACCAGGTGCGGCTCGCCACGGCGCTGTCGGAGGTCGGCCGCGAGGTCGCCGGGACCGCGGGGGGACTGGCGGTGCTCGAGGTCGACGGTGCGCCCGGCGCGCCGGAGCTCGTGGTGCACGTCCTCGGTCGTCCGGCGCGGGGTGGGCGCGGCGACGTCACCGGCGTGACGGCCGCGCAGCGGCTCGTCGACCGGGTCGACGTGACGTCCGACGCCGACGGCAGCCGGACGGTCGTGCTGCGCAAGGCGCTGCCCGACGCGCGGGCGGTGTCGCCCGCCCGCCTCGACGAGGTCCGCGCGTCGCTGTCCCGTCCGCGCGCCGCCGACGCGCTCGGCGAGCTGCGCGTGCAGAACACCGAGCTCGTGCGTGCGCTCGAGGCCCTCGCGGCCCGCGAGCAGGACCTCGTGCGCGCGAACGAGGAGCTCGAGGAGACCAACCGCGGCGTCATGGCGATGTACACGCAGCTGTCCGACGAGCTCGAGGAGACGAACAGCGGCGTCGTCGCCCTCTACGCCGAGCTCGACGAGCGCGGACGTCAGCTCGCCGCCGCCAACGACGCCAAGACGCGCTTCCTGCGCAGCGTGAGCCACGAGCTGCGCGCGCCCGTCAACTCGATCCTGGGCCTCACGTCGCTGCTCGCCGAGGGTGCGCTCGACGAGGACCAGCGCATCCAGGTCGGCTACCTCGACTCGAGCGCACGCGCGCTGCTCGGCATGGTCAACGAGCTCCTCGACCTCGCGCGCGCCGAGTCGGGACGGCAGCACGTGCACCGGGTCCGCGTCGACCTCGCGGCGCTGCTCGGCGACCTCCAGGGCACCGTGCGCCCGCTCCTGCGGCCCGGCGTGGCCCTGCACGTCGACGTCCCGACGGGTGTCGAGCTCCACACCGACCCCGACCTCCTGGGCCGCGTGCTGCGCAACCTGCTGACCAACGCCGTGAAGTTCACGGACGCCGGCGCGGTCGACGTCGCGGTCACGGTGCCCGAGGACGGCGTCGTGGTCGTCACCGTCCGGGACACGGGCATCGGGATCCCCGCCGAGCACCTCGAGACGGTGTTCGAGGAGTTCTTCCAGGTGCCGAACCGCCTGCAGCCCTCGGCCAAGGGAACGGGCCTGGGCCTGCCGTACGCGCGGCGCGTCGCCGAGGCGCTCGGCGGGTCGCTCCAGGTGGCGAGCGTCGTCGGCGAGGGCAGCACGTTCACGCTCACGCTCGAGCGCACGACGGCCCCGGCGCTCGGACGCGTGCTCGTCGTCGACGACGACGACGCCGCGCGCGCGGTCGTGCGCGGTCTCCTCGCACCCTCGGCGGCCCAGGTCGTCGAGGCACGCGACGGCGCCGAGGCGCTCGACGTGATCGCCGCCGGGGCCGTGGACGCGGTGCTCATGGACGTGCGCATGCCCGGCGTCGACGGGGTCGCGGCCCTGCACACCCTCCGCGCGGACGCGCGCTGGTCGACGCTGCCGGTGGTGCTCATGTCGACGCTCGACGAGCCACCGGTCGCGGGCGTGCCGTTCGTCGCGAAGACGGCCCTGGACGCCGACGGTCTCGCGGACGTCCTCAGCCGCGCGACCGGGACGGCCGGTGCGACGGAGGTCGCACCATGACCGACGCGACCGCGCGCGTGCTCGTCGTCGACGACACCGAGGCCCACCGGTACGTCATGGCCAGCTGGCTGCGCCGGGCGGGCTACCAGGTGACCGAGGCGGCGACGGGCCGGGCCGCGCTGGACGCCGCCGCGGGGCACGACGCCGTGGTCCTCGACGTCAACCTCCCCGACATGTCCGGCTTCGACGTGTGCCAGGTGATCAAGGCCGACCCGGCCACCGCGGTGCCCGTCGTGCACGTGTCGGCGACGAGCATCGACGCCCGGGCCCGCACCTCGGGGCTCGAGCGCGGCGCGGACGCCTACCTGGTCGAGCCGCTCGACCGGGACGAGTTCCTCGCGACCGTGGCCGGCCTGTGCCGCTCGCACCGGGCCCGTCGCGGCATCACCGAGCACGCCCGCCGGCTCGCGGACCTCACGGCGGCGGTCGTCCCGCTCGGCTCGGCGCGCTCGCTCGACGACCTCGTCGCCGCGGCGGCGCAGGGGGCGGCGACGGTCTTCGGTGCCCCGGTCGTGGTCGTCGCGACGGCGGTCGACGGCATGGCGACCCGGGTCGTGAGCCCGGGGCCGGGTCGTGCGGTCGTCCGCGGGCGGCTCCTCGCCCCGGCGGCCGAGCCCGACGCCGACCACCCCTACCCGGTCGCCGCGCAGGACACCCCGGGCGTGTGGCGCGAGATGCTCGACCGTGCCGGCGTCCCCGCGACCGGCTGGCACGTCACGCCGCTGCACGACGCGTCCGGGCGGCACCTCGGCGGGTTCGCGGTCGCGGTGCCGGACGGTCCGCTCGGCCCCGACGACGCCGACCTCGCGCAGCAGCTGGGGGAGGCGCTGACCGGTGCGATCGGCACGCTCCGGTCGTTCGCGCAGGAGCACCACATCGCCCTGACGCTCCAGCGCTCGATGCTCCCGCACGCGCTGCCGACCCCGCCCGGGATCCGGATGGCCGCCCGGTACAGCGCGTCCGACGCGCAGCTGAGCGTCGGCGGCGACTTCTACGACGCGCTCGAGCTGCCCGACGGCAAGGTCGCGGTCGTGATCGGCGACGTGCAGGGCCACTCGCTGCGCGCGGCGACGGTCATGGCGCAGCTCCGGTTCGCGCTGCACGCCTACCTCGTCGAGGGGCACCCGCCGGCCCGCGCGCTCGACCTGCTCAACGAGCTGCTCATCCGCAGCCACCCCGAGCTGGTCACGGTGTGCGTCGCCGTGGTGGACCTTGGCGACGGCAGCATGGAGGTCGTCAACGCCGGGCACCTGCCGCCGCTGCTCGTGTCCGCCGACGGCGCGCGCTACCTCACGGGGTCGTCGCCGCTGCTGGGCGTGCGGCTTCCGAGCGAACGGCGCACCACGACGGTGCCGCCGTCGGGCCCGTGCACGCTGGTCCTGGTGACCGACGGCCTGCTCGAGCGCCGCTCGGGCCACATGGCCGACTCGCTCGCGCGCATGGCGGAGGTCGTGGCGGACGCCGGCACCCTCGACCCGGGCGAGCTGTGCGACGTGCTGCTCGGCCGGTTCGACTCGGCCGAGCGCGGCGACGACGTCGCGGTGCTCGCAGTGCACCTCACGGGCGAGCACCCCGACGCGCCCGTCGCCTGACGAGCACCCGGGCGCGGACGAGGTCCCCGGCTCCTCGAGGCCCTGGCCACGCCCGCGGCGCGGTCAGGGCACGAGCACGAGCCTGCCGGCGGGCCCGGCGGCCGCGACCGCCTGACGTCCCGGTCCCGCTCGCAGACCGTGCGCGACGCGGGCGGACCACGGACGACCGACGCACGACCGCCCCGGGAGGTGCCCCCGGGGTCGGGGCGCACCCCCGCGGGGCGGTCGACGGTCCCGCGTCGCGCGGGCGGTGCGTTCAGGCGGTCGCGCGGACCCACACGGTCGTGTCCGACGGGACGAGGACGGCACCGTCGGTGTCGGTCGCGGTGTCGCCCGACGCCAGGAGCACCTCGGTGCCGGCGGGCAGCACGACGGGCTCGGTGCCGAGGTTGGCGACGACGAGCACCTCGCGGTTGACGAACGCGACGACGTCGTCGCCGAGGCCGGTCGCCCAGGTGAGGCCGCCCGAGCCGAGCTGCTCGGCCCGGCGCGTCGCGAGCGCGGCGCGGTACGTCTCGTAGGTCGAGCCGGCGACACCGCGCTGGGCGTCGAGCGCGTACGCCGCCCACGACGCGGGCTGGGGCAGCCAGGTCACGCCCGTGGGGGAGAAGCCGAAGCCCTCCTCGCCGGCCGCCCACGGCAGCGGGACGCGGCAGCCGTCACGCCCGCGCTCGGCACCGCCCGTGCGGAAGAACGCCGGGTCCTGGCGCAGGTCGTCGTCGAGCGCGGTGTGGTCCGGCAGGCCGAGCTCCTCGCCCTGGTACAGGTACGCCGAGCCGGGCAGGCCGAGCATGAGGAGCGTCGCGGCGCGGGCCCGGCGCAGGCCGAGGGCCTCGTCGGGCTGCTCGTCGCCCACGCCGATGCCGTTGGGACGCGAGCCCGGCACGGACAGACCCAGGCGCGACGCGTGACGGACGACGTCGTGGTTCGACAGCACCCAGGTCGTCGGCGCGCCTACGCCGTCGGCCGTCACGTACGACGCCTCGATCACGTCGCGCAGCTGCGGTGCGTCCCACGGCGTCGCGAGGAACGCGAAGTTGAACGCCTGCTGCATCTCGTCCGGGCGCACGTACAGCGCGAGGCGCGACAGCGGCTCGACCCACGCCTCCGCGACGAGCGCGCGGTCGCCCGCGTACTGCGCGAGCACGCGGTTCCACGCGCGGTAGATCTCGTGCACGCCGTCCTGGTCGAACATCGGGCCGCGGTTGCCCGAGCCGGTGACCTCGTCGGCGCGCGACGGGTCGTCCGCCTCGGCCGGCACGGCCTCGTGGCCGTCGACCTCGTCGACGCCCTCGATCATCGAGACGTGGCCGTCCCAGTCGGGCAGGCCCTGCTCCTTGACCATGCCGTGCGCGACGTCGATGCGGAAGCCGTCGACGCCCCGGTCGAGCCAGAACCGCAGGACGTCCTCGAACTCGGCGCGGACCTCGGGGTGCTCCCAGTTGAGGTCGGGCTGCCGCGAGTCGAACAGGTGCAGGTACCACTGGCCGGGCGTGCCGTCGGCGTTCGTCGTGCGGGTCCACGCGGGGCCGCCGAAGATCGACTGCCAGTTGTTCGGCGGCTCCTCGCCGTGCTCGCCGCGCCCCTCGCGGAACAGGTAGCGCTCGCGCTCCGGCGAGCCGGGGCCGGCGGCCATGGCCTCGACGAACCACGCGTGCTCGTCGGACGTGTGGTTGGGGACGAGGTCGACGATCACGCGCATGCCGAGCTCGTGGGCGCGGCCGAGCAGCGTGTCGAAGTCGTCGAGCGTGCCGAACAGCGGGTCGACGTCGCGGTAGTCGGCGACGTCGTAGCCGGCGTCGGCCTGCGGCGAACGGTAGAACGGCGACAGCCAGACCGCGTCGACGCCCAGCTCGGCGAGGTGGGGGAGGCGCGACGTGATGCCGGGCAGGTCACCGACACCGTCGCCCGACGCGTCGGCGAACGACCGCGGGTAGACCTGGTAGATCACCGCGGTGCGCCACCACTCGGCGTCGGGGGAGCCGGGGGCGTGCACGAGGGTGTGCAGGGGCCGGGAGTCGAGCGTCGTCATGCGGGCATGCCTCTTTCGGGTGGATCTGGGGAGGGGAGGCGTCGTCGCCGGAGGAGCGGTGCGGAAGACGGCCGCGAGGCCGCGCGAAGGCTCCGGGTCGGACCAGGGTAGGCAGCGGCTGCCGGGGTCCGGCAAGCCTGCCGGTCAGGCGGGTGCCGGACCGTCCGCCGGGGTTCCGGTGGTCAGGGAGCCGGTCGCGACGGCGTGCGCGGGGGCGGCGCCCGTGGAGCCGCGCACGATGAGCTCGGGGTGGAACTTGAGCTCGGTGCGCGACGCAGGTGTCCCGTTGATCTCCGCGACGAGCGCCGACACCGCGGCGTGACCCATCGCCTGGACCGGCTGGCGCACGGTCGTGAGCGGCGGGTCGGTGAAGGCGATGAGGGGCGAGTCGTCGAACCCGACGACGGAGACGTCGCCCGGCACGGACAGCCCGCGGGACCGGGCGGCCCGGATCGCGCCGAGCGCCATGAGGTCGGAGCCGCAGATGATCGCGGTGTGCCCGGAGTCGATGAGGTCGAGCGCCGCGGCCTGTCCGCCCTCGACGGTGAACAGCGTCGACACGACGTGCCCGGCGGGGTCGTCGACGCCGAGGTGCCGCTGCAGGTTGACCGCGAACTCCTCGCGCTTGCGGCGCGCGGGCACGAAGCGGTCCGGGCCGATCGCGAGGCCGATGCTGCGGTGCCCGAGCGACGTGAGGTGCCGGAACGCGAGGTCGAGCGCGGCGGCGTCGTCGGTCGACACGGTCGGTGCGTCGACGCCCTCGGCCCAGCCGTTGACGAGGACCACGGGCAGCCCGCGGCTGCGCAGCCGGTGGTACCGCTCCTTGCTCGCGGTGGTGTCGGCGTGTAGGCCGGAGACGAAGACGATGCCGTCGACGCCGTGCTCGAGCAGCATCTCGACGTACTGGTCCTCGGTCGTCCCGCCGGGGGACTGGGTGCACAGCACCGCGGTGTACCCGCGCTCGGTGAGCATCGTCTCGATGACCTGCGCGAACGCGGGGAACACGGGGTTCGAGAGCTCGGGGACGACGAGGCCGACGAGGCCGGCCGAGCGGGTGCGCAGCTTCTCGGGGCGTTCGTAGCCGAGCACGTCGAGGGCCGCCAGCACGGCCTGCCGTGCCTGGGCCGACACGCCGTGCTTGCCGTTGAGTACCCGTGACACGGTCGCCGTGCTGACGCCGGCCTGCTCGGCCAGGTCCGTCAGACGGGTGCGCACGGGTGGCAGCGTAAGGGACACGGGACCTCCTCGTCCTGGGCTGTTCGTGGTCGAGGCGAGCCCGTTCGTGACGCCGCTGCAACCGTTGCCTGAAAGTTACCGTAACGACTTGCAACGCGCGGTGCAACGACGTAACTTTCCGTCGCACCAGGCCAGCGTCGGTGGGAGCACCGCCGGAGCGGGCACTCCCTCTGCACCCCTTGGAGAGACACGATGCGACGGAGCATCCCTGTCGTCGCGGCGACCCTCGGCCTCGCGCTGACGCTCGCCGCGTGCTCGGGCTCGTCCGGCGAGACGACGGACGACGCGTCCGAGTCGTCCGCGGCGAACGCCGGCACCCTGACCGTCTGGGTGGACGACACCCGGTCCGGCCCGGTCAAGGAGGTGGCGACCACCTTCGAGAAGGAGAAGGGCGTCACCGTCAAGCTGGTCCAGAAGGACTTCGGCGACATCCGCGACGACTTCATCTCGCAGGCGCCGACCGGCCAGGGCCCCGACGTGATCGTCGGCGCGCACGACTGGCTCGGCAAGCTCGTCCAGAACGGCGTGGTCGCGCCGATCGAGCTCGGCGACAAGGCGGAGGACTTCCTCCCCGTCTCCACGCAGGCCATGAGCTACGAGGGCACGCTGTACGGCCTGCCGTACTCCGTCGAGAACATCGCGCTCGTCAAGAACAAGGACCTCGTCCCCGACGCCACGCCCGCCTCGTTCGACGAGCTCGTCGCGCAGGCCAAGGCGGCCGGCACGCAGTACTCGGTCCTCATCCAGCAGGACGAGAAGACCGGCGACCCGTACCACATGTACCCGCTGCAGACGTCGTTCGGCGCCCCCGTCTTCGGCACCGACGCCGACGGCGCGTACGACGCGTCGCAGCTCGCGATGGACTCCGACGGCGGCCGCGCGTTCGCCGCGTACGTCGCCAAGCTCGGCGCCGAGGGCGTCCTCAACACGTCGCTCTCGGGTGACGTCGCCAAGGAGGCGTTCATCAACGGCCAGGCGCCGTACATGATCACCGGTCCGTGGAACGTCGGCGACTTCGTCAGCGCCGGCATCAACGTCGGCATCGAGAAGGTGCCGTCCGCCGGTGGCCAGCCGTCGCAGCCGTTCGTCGGCGTGCAGGGCTTCTTCATCTCCGCGAAGTCGAAGAACGCGCTCCTCGCGAACGAGTTCGTCGTCAACTACCTCGGCACCAAGGACGTCCAGCTCGCCATGTACGAGGCGGGCGGTCGTGCCCCGGCGCTGCAGTCGGCGCTCGACGAGATCGGCGACGACCCGATCGTCGGCGGCTTCGCCGAGGTCGGCAAGGACGGCGTCCCGATGCCGTCGATCCCCGCGATGGACACCGTCTGGGCCGACTGGGGCGCCACCGAGGTCGCGCTCGTCAACCAGCAGGGCGACCCCACCGCGCTGTGGAACCAGATGACCGCCTCGATCGCCGGCAAGATCGCCGCGAGCTGAGCACCCGTCCGGCGACCCGGCCCGCCCCGGCCGGGTC
>NZ_BHYL01000239.1 GCF_003851725.1 Cellulomonas algicola
GGGGGGGCCGTCGCCGTCTCCGGGGCCGGTCCAGGCACCCGGCCGAATCCGGACGAAGTTGTCGGACGTGGGACGAGTTCACCAAACGGTTACCGATGAGTAGTTGCCGTGAATCGGACGGAAAGGCGAAGGTGGCTGGTGGCCCGTCACGAGCGGGCATCTCTTGTGCCCCCCGATGAAGGAGAGCTCGACGTGCACGCAGGAGTGAAGTCGGCGACCGGGGGCCTCGCAGCCCTCGCGCTGGCGGCGGCCGGGTCACTGGCCGCGGCGACACAGGCGGCAGCGGCGCCGTCACCCACCGCGCCACTGGTCATCAACGAGGTGTACGGCGGGGGCGGCAACTCCGGCGCGCCGTTCAACCGGGACTTCGTCGAGCTGGTGAACACGACCACCGCGCCCGTCAGCGTCGACGGGTGGGCGGTGCAGTACGCGTCGGCGACGGGCACGTCCTGGCAGGTCACCGGCCTGTCCGGGACCGTGGCGGCCGGCGACCGGCTGCTCGTCGGCATGGGCTCGGGCGCGACGGGGGCCGCGTTCGACGTCGACGTCGAGGGCACGACGCTCATGGGCGCGTCGAACGGCAAGGTCGCGCTGACGTCGAGCGCGACCGCGCTCACGTGCGGTGCCGCGGCCAACCCCTGCAGCACGCAGGCGGCCGTCGTCGACCTCGTCGGCTACGGCACCGCGACCGACTTCAGCGGCACAGGTCCGGCGCCCGCGGCGTCGAACACGACGTCGGTGTCGCGCAGCGCGACCCACGCCAACACCGCGAACAACGCGGCCGACTTCACGGCGGGCACGCCCACACCGGAGAACTCCGGTGGCGGCGGCACCGACCCGGGCAACCCCGGTGACGGTGAGCACACGATCGCGGAGATCCAGGGCACGGGCGCGGCGTCGCCGCTGCAGGGCGCGACCGTCACGACGACGGGCGTCGTCACGGCGGCGTACCCGACGGGCGGGTTCAACGGCTACGTCATCCAGACGGCCGGCACGGGCGGCACGCTCGACCCGGCGCGCACGGCGTCCGACGCGGTCTTCGTGTTCTCGTCTGCGACCGTCGGCTCGGTCGCGATCGGCGACCACGTCGAGGTCACCGGTGTCGTGAGCGAGTTCAACGGGCTCACCGAGATCACGGTCGCGGCGGGTGGCGTCGAGAAGCTCGCGGCGCCGGGTGCGGTCACCCCGCTCAGCGGGGGCTGGCCCACGACGGCCGAGGGCCGCGAGGCGATCGAGTCGATGCTGCTGGCACCCACGGGCGAGTTCACGGTCGCGAACACGTTCTCGACGAACCAGTACGGCGAGGTCGGCCTCGCGGCCGGCACGACGCCGCTGCTGCAGCCGACCGAGGTCGGTCGCCCCGGCTCCGCGGAGGCGACCGCCACGGTCGCCGACAACGCGGCCCGCGGCGTCGTGCTCGACGACGGCGCGACGACGAACTTCCTGTCCGCGGCCAACCAGTCGCAGACGCCGCCGTACGTGTCGCTCGCGAACCCGGTGCGCGTCGGCGCGGCCGCGACGTTCCAGGCGCCCGTGGTCGTCGACTACCGGAACAACGCGTGGAAGCTCAACCCGACCAGCCAGTACGTGGCCGGCGGGACCGCGCCGGTGACCTTCGAGAACGACCGCACCGCGTCGCCCGCCGACGTCGGCGGCGACGTGAAGGTCGCGTCGTTCAACGTGCTCAACTACTTCACGACGCTGGGTGCGCAGGGCGCGACGTGCGTGCCGTTCCGCGACCGCACCGGTGACCCCGTCACGGTCGACACGGGCTGCGACCAGCGCGGCGCGTGGGACCCGGCGGACCTCCAGCGGCAGCAGGACAAGATCGTCGCGGCGATCAACGCTCTCGACGCGGACGTCGTGGGCCTGCTCGAGATCGAGAACTCCGCGGTCGTCGACGGCGTCGCGGACGAGGCGCTCGGCACGCTGGTCGACGCGCTCAACGCCGAGGCGGGTGCCGGCACGTGGGCGTTCGTCCCGTCGTCGGCGGACCTGCCGGCCGTCGAGCTGCAGGACACCATCACCAACGCGCTGATCTACCGCACCGCGGCGGTCGAGCGGACGGGCGACGCCCACGCGCTCGGCACGGCCAGCGCCGACGGTCAGGCGTTCGCGAACGCGCGCGAGCCCATCGCGCAGGCGTTCACGCCCGTCGCGGGCGGCGAGCCGGTGCTCGTCGTCGTCAACCACCTCAAGTCGAAGGGCTCGGCCGGTCCGTGGCCGGGCGACGCGGACACGGGCGACGGGCAGGGCGCGTCGAACGAGTCGCGCGTCCGCCAGGCGACCGCGCTGCGCGACTGGGTGCCGACGATCCAGGGCGACACCGAGGCCGTCGCGCTCGTCGGCGACTTCAACGCCTACACGCACGAGGACCCGCTGCAGGTGCTCTACGACGCAGGCTACGTCGACGCGGTCGACCAGCTCGCGCCGGGGCAGTGGTCGTACACGTTCTCGGGCCTGTCCGGCTCGCTCGACCACGTCCTGCTGAACGCCGCCGCGCGCGAGCGCGCGACCGGTGCGGACGTCTGGGAGATCAACGCCGAGGAGTCCATCGCGCTGGAGTACAGCCGGTACAACTACCACGGCACGCTCTTCTACGCGGACGACGTGTACCGCTCGTCCGACCACGACCCGGTCGTCGTCGGCCTCACCGCCGGGGACAACACGGGCCCGGTCGACCTGACCTTCCTCAACATCAACGACTTCCACGGGCGCATCGACGCCAACACCGTGAAGTTCGCGGGGACGGTCGAGAAGGAGCGTGCGGCGGCCCCCGGCCCGGTCGCGTTCCTGTCCGCGGGCGACAACATCGGCGCGTCGCTGTTCGCGTCGGCCGTCCAGCAGGACCAGCCCACGATCGACGTGCTGAACGCGCTCGAGCTCCGCGCGTCGGCGGTCGGCAACCACGAGTTCGACGGCGGGTTCGCCGACCTCACGGACCGTGTGGTCCCGGAGGCCGACTTCACCTACCTCGGCGCGAACGTCTACCAGAAGGGCACGACGACCCCGGCGCTGCCGGAGTACGCGCTGCTCGACATGGGCGGCGTCACGGTGGGCGTCATCGGCGCCGTCACCGAGGAGACCCCGACGCTCGTCACCCCGGGCGGCATCGCGACGCTCGACTTCGGCGACCCCGTCGAGGCCGTCAACCGGGTCGCGGCGCAGCTCACCGACGGCGACCCCACCAACGGCGAGGCCGACGTCATCGTCGCCGAGTACCACGAGGGCGCCGGCGCGGGCACGCCCGACGGCGCGACCCTCGAGGAGGAGGTCGCCGCGGGCGGCGCCTTCGCGGCGATCGTCGAGGACACGTCGGCCGCGGTCGACGCGATCTTCACCGGCCACACCCACAAGCAGTACGCGTGGGAGGGCCCCGTCCCCGGCGACGCGGACCGTACCCGGCCGATCGTCCAGACCGGCTCGTACGGCGAGTTCATCGGCAAGGTCGTGCTGACGTACGACCCGACGACCGACGAGGTCACGGCGCACACGCAGACGAACGTGGCGCGCACGACGGACGCCGACGCGACGCTCATCAGCACGTTCCCGCGCGTCGCGGCGGTCAACCAGATCGTCACCGACGCGCTCGCGTACGCGGCCGTCGTCGGCAACCAGCCCGTCGGCTCGGTGACCGCGGACATCACGACCGCGTACTCGGGCGGGTCCTACGTCAACGGCGTCTACGTCGGCTCGGGCCCGCTGCCCAGCACCGGCCGGGACGACCGGTCCAAGGAGTCGACGCTCGGCGGCCTGGTGGCGAACTCGCTGCTCGACACGCTGGCGTCGCCCGAACGCGGCGGCGCCGACATCGGCGTGGTCAACCCGGGCGGCATGCGCAACGAGCTGTTCTCCGCGCCCGACGGCGTCATCACCTACGCCGAGGCCAACGCGGTGCTGCCCTTCGTCAACAACCTCTGGACCACGACCCTCACGGGCGACCAGGTGAAGACGATGCTCGAGCAGCAGTGGCAGACCAACCGCGACGGCACCATCCCGAGCCGTCCGTACCTGCAGCTCGGCCTGTCGTCGAACGTCACCTACACGTACGACCCCGACGCGCCGCTCGGCTCGCACATCACCTCGGTGACCGTGAACGGCGAGCCGCTCGAGCCGGCGGGCGAGTACCGCATCGGCACGTTCTCGTTCCTCGCGCAGGGCGGTGACAACTTCCGGGTGTTCGAGGACGGCGCCGACACGGCGGACTCGGGTCTCATCGACCGGGACGCGTGGATCGCCTACCTGCAGGCGCACCCGGACCTGTCGCCGGACTTCGCGCGGCAGGCCGTGGGTCTGGCCGACGTGCCCACGCGCGTCGAGGCGGGGGGCCAGCTCGCGTTCGACGTGACCGGGCTCGACCTGACGAGCCTCGGCTCGCCGCTCAACACGTCGCTCGACGTGCGCGTCGACGGCCAGTCGATCGGCACGGCGACGGTGACGAACGGCGCGGCGACGGTCGCGGTGACCGTCCCGGAGAGCACCCCGGCCGGCGAGCACGTCCTCACGCTCGTCGCGAGCCCCAGCGGCACCACGGTGACGCTGCCGCTCACGGTCGAGGAGGGCCGGGCGTCGTCCACGACGACCCTCACCGCGAAGCCGACGAGCCAGGTGGTCGGCAAGTCGAAGGTCAAGCTCACCGCGACCGTCACGTCCGACGCGTCGGTGGCGGGTGCGACGGTCGAGCTCGTCGCCGGCGACACCGTCCTCGGCTCCGCGACGCTGTCGAAGAAGGGCTCGGCGACGTTCACGCTGCCCGCGAGCACGCCCGCCGGGACCTACGAGGTCGTCGCCCGGTTCGTCGGCACGGCCGACGTCGCGCCGTCGCAGTCCGCGCCGGTGACCGTCACAGTCACGCAGGTGAAGACGCACACGGGCCTCGTCGCGACCCGCACGACGCAGAAGCAGGGCTCGCTCCTGCCGACGCTGCTCGTCGCGGGCGTCGTCCAGGAGAACCTGCGGATCCCGTCCGGGAAGGTCGAGATCCGTGAGGGCGCGACCGTGGTGAGCCGGCACGACGTCGTCCTCGGCGTCGCGATCGGCCGCGTGCCGCACGACGCGAGCGTCGGCACGCACACGTACACCGCGACCTTCGTGCCGAGCGACCCGGACGTCGCGCCCAGCACGAGCGACCCGGTGACGGTGCGCGTCACGCGCTGACGCACGGCGCGGAGGCCCGGCCACCCGTCCCACGAGGGCGCGGCGGTCGGGCCTCCGTCGCATTCCGGCCTTTCGTCCTATGTGCCGGAAGCGTCCGACGGAGCACGCTGGACCCATGGCCGACCCGTCGCGCACCGACCGACGCCCCCTGCCGCTCGCCACGCACGGACCGCAGCCGTGGGAGCCGCCCGAGCTGCGGCACACGCCCGGCGGCGTCTGGGCTCCCGACCCTCTCGCGGTGCCCGCGGTCGCAGGCTGGGTCGACCCCGACGACCGCGTCGTCTGGTTCGAGCACCGCAACCCCGTGTCGGGCAGCGGCACCACCTGGGGCGCCGTCCGGTAGCCCGTCGCACGACCCGTCCGCAGGACCGGTCCGCACGACCTCCGACGACCCGTCGGTCCACCTGGTGAGCGGTGGGCCGACGGGTCGTCGGCGTCGTGGCTAGCCTGAGCGCACTGACACGGGGTGCCCCGCGCCGCCCGACCCGGGCGGACGAGGGGCTGAGATCACACCCGCCGAACCTGATCTAGTTCGTACTAGCGAAGGGATGTCGTCGCGATGACGTCTGCCTACCCGTCCACCGAACCGCACGGCGACGCGCTCGCGCTCGCCCACGCCGCCGGCGAGGCGCTCGCCGCGGTCCACGCGGCCACGCCACTCGTCCAGTGCCTGACGAACGAGGTCACGACGAACCTCGTCGCGAGCACGCTCCTCGCGGTCGGGGCGTCGCCCGCGATGGCGGCCGTGCCGGGCGAGGCCGAGGAGCTCGCGGGCGTCGCGGGCGCCGTCCTCGTCAACCTCGGCACGCTCGACCCGGACCTGCGCGCGTGCGTCGAGCCGACCGTGGCCACGGCCGTCGGGGCGCGCACGCCGTGGGTGCTCGACCCGGTCGCCGTGGGCGTGCTGTCGGTGCGCACGCGGCTCGCGGCGCGTCTCGTGGCCGAGCGCCCCGCCGTCGTCCGCGGCAACGCGAGCGAGGTGCGTGCGCTCGCGGGCCGGCTCTCCGCGGGCCGTGGTGTCGACGCGCGCGACGGGGTCGACGCCGCACGGGAGGCCGCGGCCGGTCTCGCGGCACGGCACGGGACGGTGGTCGCCGTGTCCGGCCCGGTCGACCTCGTCACGGACGGCGAGCACGAGGTGCGGCTCGCCGTCGGCCACCCGCTGCTGACCCGGATCACCGGCGCCGGGTGCGCGCTCGGCGGCCTGACGGCCGCGCTCGCGGCGGTCACCGAGCCGCTCGTCGCCGCGGTCGGGGCGACGACGCTGCTGGGTCTCGCCGCCGAGC
>NZ_BHYL01000240.1 GCF_003851725.1 Cellulomonas algicola
CCCCCCCCCCCCCCCCCCCCCCGCCGCCGGACACGGAGGGCCCGCACCTGAGGAGGGGTGCGGGCCCTTCGTCACGCCCGGGGGTTCACTCTTTCGATACCCGCGGGTAGCATCCGAGTCGCAATGCCAATGACATCAGTCATCCGCCTATTCACCGGAGCTGTGACATGAGACGCATGCACTCGAAGACCCTCGCCACCCTCGGGCTCGCCACCACCCTGGTGCTCGCCCCCGCCGTCGCCCAGGCCGCCACGAGCGACCCCGACGTCGGCGCCCCCGCCCCCGTCACCGCGCCCAAGGTCGCCAACGGCGTCCTCGACGCGATGAAGCGCGACCTCGGCCTCTCGGGCAGTGCCGCCCGCGACCGGCTCGCGTTCCAGGCCGGAGCCGCCGAGACCGAGCAGCGGCTCTCCGCCCGCCTCGGCGCCGACTACGCGGGTGCGTGGGTCGACCCCCAGGCCAACGTCCTGCACGTCGCCGTGACGGACGCCGCCGACGGTCCCGCGATCCGCGCCGCCGGTGCCCGGCCGGTCGTCGCCCGGCACTCGCTCGCCGACCTCGACGCGTACAAGGCCGGGCTCGACGCCGCGCTCGCCTCCGTCGCGTCGACCGTGCCGTCCTGGTACGTCGACGTCGCGACCAACTCGGTCGTCGTCAACGCCACCGCGGGCGCGGTCGCCCAGGCGCGGGACCTCGTCAAGTCCGCGGGCATCCCGACCGACGCCGTGAAGGTCGTCGAGACGGCCGAGGCGCCGCGGACGTTCATCGACGTGGTCGGCGGCAACGCGTACTACATCGGCGGGTCGTCGCGCTGCTCGGTCGGCTTCGCCGTCACGGGCGGCTTCGTCACCGCCGGGCACTGCGGCCGCACCGGTGCGACCACGACGAACCCGTCGGGCACGTTCGCCGGGTCGAGCTTCCCGGGCAACGACTACGCCTGGGTGCGCGTCGCGTCGGGGAACACGCCGATCGGCGCGGTCAACAACTACAGCGGCGGCACGGTCGCCGTCGCGGGCTCCACGCAGGCGACGGTCGGCTCGTCGGTCTGCCGCTCGGGCTCCACGACGGGCTGGCGCTGCGGCACCATCCAGGCCTTCAACGCCACGGTCAACTACGCGCAGGGCAGCGTGTCCGGCCTCATCCGCACCAACGTGTGCGCCGAGCCCGGCGACTCGGGCGGCTCGCTGATCGCGGGCAACCAGGCGCAGGGCATGACGTCCGGCGGGTCCGGCAACTGCTCGTCCGGCGGGACGACGTACTTCCAGCCCGTCAACGAGGCACTGTCCGCCTACGGCCTCACGCTCGTCACGTCTGGTGGCGGCCAGAACCCGCCGCCCACCGGCTGCAACAACCTGGCGCGCACCTACACGGGCTCGCTCAGCACCGGGCGGTCCGCGATCCAGCCGACCGGCAGCTACGTGACCGTGTCGACGAGCGGCACCATCCGGCTCTGCCTCGACGGCCCGACGGGCAGCGACTTCGACCTGTACCTGCAGAAGTGGAACGGGTCGGCATGGGCCTCGGTCGCGTCGGCCACCTCGTCGAGCGCCGACGAGTCGATCACCTACAACGGGACGGCCGGCCAGTACCGGTACGGCGTCTACGCCTACGCGGGCTCCGGCTCGTACACCCTCGGCGCCACGACGCCGTAGGGCGCTGACGCCCTCGGTGCACGACGACCGGGGCACGCGTGACGACGGGCCCGCACCGCAGGGGGGTGCGGGCCCGTCGTCAGGTCCGGACGCTCAGGCCCGGGCGCAGGCCCGGCCGTTGAGCTTCAGGTCCGCGGGCGGCGGGTTGCTGCCCGTGTGCGTGGCGTTGAAGCCGATCTGGACGCTGCCGCCCACGGGGATGGTCGCGTTCCACGCCGCGTTGCTCGCGACGACCACGTCGCCCGTCTGCGTGACCGTCGAGCTCCACGCCTGCGTGACCTTCTGCCCCGCGGTCCACCGCCACGTGAGCTGCCAGCCGCTCGCGGCGGCGTAGTCGAGGTTCGTGATCGTGACGTTCGCCGTGAAGCCGGTGTTCCACTGGTTGACCGACCACGCCACGGTGCACGTCGCCGGACCCGAGGTCGCCGTGGGTTGCGGCAGCGTCGGCCAGTCCGTCGGGACGGGCGGCGTCGGGGTGGTCGCGGTCGGCGTCGGGACGGGCGTCGTCGGCGCCGGAGTCGTGGGCGTGGGGGTCGTCGGCTGGTCGAGCCCGAAGAACCGGATCGCCGCCGCGGCGTCGACGGGGAGGTTGTGGCCGACGCCCTGCAGGCTGTTCGCCTCGATCGGCGCACGGTCGCCCGTGCCGCCGTACCGGGTGCGCGTGTTGTTCCCGATCGTCTCGGTCGACGACGGCGTCGCGGGGACGCCCAGCACGTTCGTCCACTGCTTGATCGCCTCGCCGTGCTGCACGTAGCTGAGCGTGTCGTCCTGCGTGCCGTGCCACAGCTGCACGCGCGGGCGGGCACCGGTGTACCCGGGGTAGGCGGCGCGCGCGAGGTCGCCCCACTGCTGCGCGGTCCGCGTCAGACGCCCCTGTGCGCAGTCGCTGTTCCAGCCCGCCTGGGACGTCGTGCCCGGCGGCGGGCCGGACGTCGAGAAGCACGTCGCGGGCACGCCGGCGAACGCCGACCCGGCGGCGAACACGTCGGGGTACGTCGCGAGCAGGACCTGCGTCATCATCGCGCCCGACGACACGCCCGTCGCGAACACCCGGCTCGTGTCCGTCGTCCACCGCTGCTGCACGTAGCGGACCATCGAGACGATGCTCGTCGGGTCGCTCGCGCCGCCGTGCTTGAGCGCCTCGCTGGACGACACGTCGAAGCACGAGCCGGACCGGTTCGTCGACGGGTAGACCGCGATGAAGCCGTAGCGCGTGGCGAGCTCGTCGAACTGGCTGCCCGAGTACATCGCCTGCGCGGACCCCGTGCAGTAGTGGTTGACGACGAGCACCGCGGGCCGCGCAGGGAGGTTGTCGGGCACGAAGAGGAACATCCGCAGGCCGCCGGGGTTGCTGCCGAAGCTCGTGACCTCCTGCAATGACGCGGCCCGCGCGGGTGCGGCCGAGGTGAGCATCGTGGCGAGCAGCCCGACCAGCGCGGCGGCGAGCGCCGTGAGCACGGCCAGGGACCTGCGCAGGGGTGCGCGCGTCGACGTCATCGAGTCCTCCTCGACCCAGGGATGCGGGAGCCGGCCCCCGCGCGAGGCAGGGGCGGCTCGTCGAGCATCGGCGAGCCGGTCGAGGGGGTCAACGCGGGTCGGCGCGGCGAAACGATTCGCCGTCCGGTCCTGACCTGCGGCGTCGTCCACCGGGGCTGCAGCGGCCGGCGCACGACGGACGCGTCAGCGGAAGACGATCGTCCGGTGCCCGTCGAGCAGGACGCGGTGCTCGGCGTGCCACCGCACGGCCCGCGCGAGGGCGCGCCGCTCGACGTCCTGGCCCAGCGCGACGAGGTCGTCGACGGCGCGCGTGTGGTCGACCCGCTCGACGTCCTGCTCGATGATCGGCCCCTCGTCGAGGTCGCCGGTGACGTAGTGCGCGGTCGCGCCGATGAGCTTGACGCCGCGGTCGTGCGCCTGCGCGTAGGGGCGGGCCCCCTTGAACGACGGCAGGAACGAGTGGTGGATGTTGATGACGCGGCCCTCGAGGCGGCGGCACAGGTCGTCGGAGAGGATCTGCATGTAGCGGGCGAGGACGACGAGCTCGACGTCGAGCTCCTCGACGAGCTCGAGCAGCCGCGCCTCGGCGGCGGCCTTGGTGGCCGACGTGACGGGCACGTGGTGGAACGGGATGCCGTAGAACTCGGCGAGCGGCGCCAGCGCCGTGTGGTTGGAGACGACCGCGACGAGGTCGACGGGCAGCTTCTCGGACCGCTGGCGGAACGCGAGGTCGTTGAGGCAGTGCGCCGCGGTCGAGCCCATGACGAGCGTGCGGACCGGCCGGCCGACGACGTCGAGCGACCACGTCATGGCGAACGTGCGCGCGACGGTCGCCATCGCGCCCTCGAGCACCTCGCGCGGCGCGAACGCCGACACCTGCACGCGCATGAAGAACAGCCCCGACAGCGGGTCCCCGAACTGCTGCGACTCGGTGATGTTGCCGCCGTGGTCCGCGAGCACGCCCGCGACGGCCCGGACGATCCCGGGACGGTCGGGGCACGAGAGGGTCAGGACCCAGTGGGTGGGCTCATCTGCATGCTGAGACACGGCGTCGGACACGACCCCGAGAGTAGTGCGCCCGCGCGAGCGGCTGAGACGATGGGGCCATGACGCAGGCCGACCTGGACATCCGTACGGTCACCCTCGACGACGCCGGAGAGCTCCTCACGCTCCGCCGCGCCGCGTTCGTCACCGAGGCCCAGCAGTACGGCGACCCGAACATCCCGCCCCTCACCCAGACGCTCGACGAGCTCCGCGACGACCTCGGCGCCGACGGCGTCATCACGCTCGGCGCGTGGTCCGGCCACCGCCTGATCGGCTCGATCCGCGTGGTGGTCGAGGGCACCAAGGCGACGCTCGGGCGGTTCGCCGTGGCGCCCGACCTCCAGGGCAAGGGCGTCGGGACGCGCCTGCTCATGGCGATCCTGCCGATCCTGCCGGACGGCATCGAGGAGGTCTGGGTGTTCACCGGGCGCGACTCGCTGCACAACATCGCGCTGTACGAGAGCCAGGGCTACGAGCACCAGCACGACCAGACCGCGGGCGACCTCACGTACGCGTACCTGCGCAAGATGCTCGGGGACGACGACCGCGCCGAGGCCTGACGCGTGACGTCGGGTCGGCTCCCGATCGCGGGTGCCGAGCTCGCCGGGCGTCCCGTCGACCCCGCGATCGTGCCGCACGTCGTGCAGGGCATGGGCGGGGTGCGCGAGGTGGTCTGGCGCAACGAGCTCGGCGGCCTGACGTTCCTGCTCGACGAGCCCGAGCGGTTCGTGAAGTGGGTGCCGGCGGGTGTGCCGCTGGATCTCGACGCCGAGGTCGCGCGCCTGCGCTGGGCCGCGCCGCTCACGCCGGTGCCGACCGTGCTGGAGGCGGGAGCCGACGACGAGGGCTCGTGGCTGGTCACGCACCCGCTGGCCGGTCGCAGCGCGGTCGACCAGCGGTGGGTCGCCGAGCCGCTGACCGCTGTCCGCGCGATCGGCGCCGGCCTCCGGGCGCTGCACGACACCCTGCCCGTCGAGGACTGCCCGTTCGACTGGACCGTCGAGGCGCGGGTCGCGGCGGCCGACGCGCGCGAGGGCGGCCCGTCGGCGGAGCGCGCGGCTCTCGGTCCGCCCCCGCCCGTCGATCGGCTGGTCGTCTGCCACGGCGACGCGTGCGCCCCCAACACGCTGCTCGCGGACGACGGCACGTGGCTCGCGCACGTCGACCTGGGCGCGCTGGGGGTCGCCGACCGGTGGGCCGACCTCGCGGTCGCGACCTACAGCACGATCTGGAACTACGGCCCCGGGTACGAGGAGCCGCTACTGGACGCCTACGGGATCGCGCCGGACCCCGTGCGGACCGCCTTCTACCGCGGGCTGTGGGACGCCACCTGACTCCGGGCCGCTCTCGGGGGCGCCGCCTCTCGACCGGCGGTCGCGGAGCAGGCGGTCGACAGCCGGCTGACCCAGCACGACCCCGGCGAGCACGACGACGATCCCGGTGACCTGCAGCGGGCCCAGGTGCTCCCCCGCGACGAGGACGCCGACGAGCACCCCCGCGACCGGGTTGAGCAGCCCGACGAGCCCGACCGTCCCGGCCGGCAGCCGTCGGAGCCCGCTGAACCACGCGAGGTAGGCGACGGCCGTGGCGACGAGCGAGACGTACGCGAACCCGAGGACCGCGCGGCCGTCGAGCGCCGGGGGAGCGCCCTCGACCGCGACCGCGAACGGCACGAGGACGAGCCCGCCCGCGACGAGCTGCCAGGCGGTCGACGAGACGACGTCGACCCCGTCGGCCCATCGCGTCGCGAGCACGAACCCGACGCTGGACATGAGCATCGCCGCGACGGAGGCGGCGACCCCGAGCGGCCGGATCTCCGCGCCGCCGGTGAGCAGCATCGCGGCGACGCCGACGACGCCGAGCCCGGCGCCCGCGAGTGCCAGCACGCGTGGCTTCTGCGCGAGCAGCGCCCACGCGACCAGCATCATCACGACGGGCGAGGTCGCCATGACGGTCGACGCGACCGACGACGGCAGGAGCTGCGCGGCCACGTAGATCAGCGCGAAGAACGCGCCCATCGACAGCGTGCCGAGCACGAGCGACCGCCACCACCACGAGCCTCGGGGGAGGCGTCGGACGACGAGCAGCAGGACGAGGCCCGCGGGCAGCGCGCGCAGGACGGCGCCCCAGAGCGGGGCGTCGGCGGGCAGCGCGTGCTTGGTGACGTAGTAGGTGGTGCCCCACGTGAGCGGCGCGACGGCTGTGATCAGCGACCAGCGGAGCGATTTCTCTTCCACGGAAGACAACATACCTTCCATGGAAGATAAGATCGACCCCATGACCGACGTGGATCCGACGCCCCGCAGCGACGCGCGAGCCGCGTCGTCCTCGTCGACGACCCCGGACGGTGACCTCGGCCGGCTCGACCGCCTCGACCGCATCCAGGCGGCGTGGCGGCAGGAACGCCCCGACCTCGACGTCCGCCCGCAGGGCGTCATCGGCCGCCTGAGCCGCGTCGCCAACCACGTCACCGACGAGCTCGTCGCCGTCTACCGCAAGCACGGGCTGGGGGAGGGCGACTTCGACGTCCTCGCGACCCTGCGCCGCGCCGGGGCCCCCTACGAGCGCACGCCCGGCGACCTGTGCGCGAACACGCTCGTCACGAGCGGTGCCATGACCAAGCGCGTCGACCGGCTCGAGGCAGCGGGCCTCGTCACGCGCCGGGTCTCCGACCGTGACGCCCGCGCGCGGGTCATCGCGCTCACCCCGCGGGGGATCGAGGTCATCGACGCCGCCTTCACCGACCACATGACCAACGAGCGCCGCCTCCTCGACGCCCTCGACCCCGCCGACGTCCACCAGCTCGAGCACCTCTTGCGCCGCTGGCTCGCGGTCTTCGAGACGCCGGACGACGCCGTCGGCCACTAGGGACGGGCACCGCCTCGGCGAGGGTCTACGGCCTACGCTCGCCGGATGATCCGGATGCGCGACGTCACGTTCCTCGTCCACGACCACGACGACGCGCTGCGGTTCTTCGTCGACGCGCTCGGTCTCACGGTCCGCCAGGACGAGACGTTCCCCGACGGGTGGCGGCGCGTCGTCGTCGGGCCGCCCGACGGTGGCACGGGGCTCGTGCTGGCGCTGGCCGGTGACGGCGCTCCCGTCGGGCGGCAGGCGGGCGGTGACGTCGCGTTCTTCCTGGAGACCGACGACTTCGCCGGTCAGCACGCGCGGATGACCGAGCACGGCGTGCGGTTCCGCGAGGAGCCCCGCCACGAGCCCTACGGCACCGTCGCGGTGTTCGAGGACCTGTACGGCGGCCCGTGGGACCTCATCGAGCCGCCTGCCCGCTGACGACGGTCGCCGCCGGTGGCGGTGGGTGGATACCGCTGACCGCGCGCACGCCGGTGTTGCTAGGCTCTGCTGGTCGCGACTGGCGCAGCGGGTGGGTCACCACCGGGGAGCGACGAGCAGCAGCAGACTTCGGGTCGGACGCCTGGGCCCACGGTCACCACACGGAGAGAGTGTGTGCGTGCCCGTCCGCGTGCCGGTGCACATCCCCTCCGCACCCGATGATCCGTCCGCTGATGCCCCAGGGAGTCGCCCGATGAGCGCCGACAACACCCCGATCCTCGACCAGAACATCTCCGAGCTCGACCCGGAGATCGCCGCCGTCCTCGACGGCGAGCTCGCCCGCCAGCAGGGCACGCTCGAGATGATCGCCTCCGAGAACTTCGTGCCGCGCGCGGTCCTGCAGGCGCAGGGCTCCGTGCTCACCAACAAGTACGCCGAGGGCTACCCGGGCCGCCGCTACTACGGCGGCTGCGAGCAGGTCGACATCGCGGAGAACATCGCGATCGACCGCGCGAAGGCCCTGTTCGGCGCGGAGCACGCGAACGTCCAGCCGCACTCCGGTGCCACCGCGAACGCGGCCGTGCTGCACGCGCTCATCAACGCGGGCGACAAGATCCTCGGCCTCGAGCTGGCGCACGGCGGCCACCTCACGCACGGCATGAAGATCAACTTCTCGGGCAAGCTCTACGACGTCGCCGCGTACGGCGTGGACCCGCAGACGTTCCGCATCGAGCCCGAGGCGATCCGCGCGGCCGCCCTCGAGCACCGCCCCGACGTCATCATCGGCGGCTGGTCCGCCTACCCCCGCCACCTCGACTTCGCCGCGATGCGCGAGATCGCCGACGAGGTCGGCGCGAAGCTGTGGGTCGACATGGCGCACTTCGCGGGCCTCGTCGCCGCGGGCCTGCACCCGTCGCCCGTCCCGCACGCGGACGTCGTCTCCTCGACCGTGCACAAGACCATCGGCGGCCCCCGCTCGGGCTTCATCCTGAGCAAGCAGGAGTACGCCAAGAAGATCGACTCCGCGGTGTTCCCGGGCCAGCAGGGCGGCCCGCTCATGCACGTCATCGCCGCGAAGGCCGTGTCGTTCAAGGTCGCCGGCACCGAGGACTTCAAGGACCGCCAGCAGCGGACCATCGACGGCGCGCGCATCATCGCGGACCGCCTCACCGCCACCGACGTCTCGAACGCGGGCGTCTCCGTCCTCACGGGCGGCACCGACGTGCACCTGGTCCTCGTCGACCTGCGGCACTCGGACCTCGACGGCCAGCAGGCCGAGGACCTCCTGCACGCCGCGGGCATCACCGTGAACCGCAACGCCGTGCCGTTCGACCCGCGCCCCCCGCGCGTCACGTCGGGCCTGCGCATCGGCACGCCCGCGCTCGCGACGCGCGGCTTCGGCGACGCCGAGTTCACCGAGGTCGCCGACATCATCGCGACCGCGCTCGTCGGTGGTGCGTCGACCGACGTCGAGGCGCTGCGGGCCCGCGTGGCCAAGCTGGCCGAGGCGTTCCCGCTGTACTCCGGCCTCCAGCAGTACTGAGGCGGCGCACATGACGGCACAGATCCTCGACGGCAAGGCCACCGCGGCGCGCATCAAGGGCGAGCTCGCGGAGCGCGTCGCCGCCCTCGCGACCCGTGGCATCCGCCCGGGCCTCGGCACCCTGCTCGTCGGTGACGACCCCGGCTCGCGCTGGTACGTCGAGGGCAAGCACCGCGACTGCGCCGAGGTCGGCATCGCGTCGATCCGGGAGGACCTCCCGGCCGACGCGACGCAGGAGGACATCGAGGCCGCGGTCCGTCGGCTGAACGAGGACCCGGAGTGCACCGGGTTCATCGTGCAGCTGCCGCTGCCGCGCGGGATCGACACCAACCGCGTGCTCGAGCTGATCGACCCCGACAAGGACGCCGACGGCCTGCACCCGACCAACCTCGGGCGACTGGTCCTGCGCGTCAACGAGCCCGTCACGAGCCCGCTGCCGTGCACCCCGCGCGGCATCGTCGACCTGCTGCTGCGGCACGACGTCGACCTGCGCGGCGCGGACGTGGTCGTCGTCGGGCGGGGCGTCACCGTCGGGCGGTCGATCGGCCTGCTGCTCACGCGGCGCGAGATCAACGCGACCGTCACGCTCACGCACACGGGCACCGAGGACCTGGCCGAGCACACCCGCAACGCCGACGTGATCGTCGCCGCCGCGGGCGTGCCGGGGATCATCACGGCCGACATCGTGAAGCCTGGCGCCGTCGTCATCGACGTCGGCGTGTCGCGGGCGACTGACCCGGAGACCGGCAAGAGCCGCGTCGTCGGCGACGTCGACCCCGGTGTGCACGAGATCGCGTCGTGGGTGTCGCCCAACCCGGGCGGCGTCGGTCCCATGACGCGCGCGATGCTCCTGAGCAACGTCGTCGACACCGCGGAGCGCCTCGCGGGCTGATCCACCCCGCCTTGGTCCGACCCCGGCCCCGGTACCCCGATGAGTGCGGGTACCGGGGCCGGTCTGTCGGGAGGAGAGTGGTCGACGACCGTCGACCCGCCGACTCCCGGGAGGACCCGTCATGGGTATCGTCCAGCCGCACCTCTGGTACCACGACAACGCCGTCGAGGCCGCCGAGTTCTACGTCTCGGTCTTCCCGAACTCGTCGATCACGAACATCGTCCACGCACCCGCCGACATGCCGGACGTCAAGAAGGGCGACCCGTTCCTCGTCGAGTTCGTGCTCGACGGCATGCCGGTCACGGCCATCTCCGCCGGCGCCTCGCTCACGCTCAACGCCGCCTTCTCCTTCCTCGTCGACGTCGACGACCAGGAGACGCTCGACCGCTACTGGGACGCGCTGCTCGAGGGCGGCGGCGAGGAGGTCGCGTGCGGCTGGCTCACCGACCGCTTCGGCCTCTCGTGGCAGGTGGTCCCGCGTCAGCTCGCGATGTGGACCATGTCGCCCGACGCCGACCCCGAGGGCGCCGCACGCGCGACGCAGGTCATGCTCACGCAGAAGAAGCTCGACATCGCCGCGCTGGAGGCTGCCTACCGCGGCGAGTGATGGGGGGCGGCGCACCATCGCGACGAAGGTGGTGCGCCGTCGACGGGCGCTGTGACCTAGGGGCATCGCCCCAACTTCCGGACGCTCGGTTAGCGAGCGCGGCCCTCGGGCCGAGTCGACGCTTCAGCCTTGCTTCGACGAAAGACCTGGCGCTCCGCTAGGTGCACGACACCCCCTTAAGGGAAAGCGGGCTGCGGATTAGATCAAGCATGCGCGGTAGCAGCGATCGACATACTCCTTGACGGCCCGGTCGTTCTCCTCGCTCGGCGCTTCGATCAAATGATGCTCGAAGGCGAAGGCAGCCCATGCGACGCCGTTGTTGTCGCGGAAGACCACGAAGGGCAGGAAGTCGCCGTATCTGTTCGGGTTCTCACGTAGGACCTCCGAGTTGACCCGCAGGGAGCTGGAGTCGCCGGGCCCGAGTGAGTCGAGCCACCTGCCCAAGTGCACGAAAGTGGGCTGCTCGCCCATGAAGGCAGCGTGGAACTGGACGTCGAAGACCGGAAGTTGGCCATGGTTGGCAATTCGCACCTTCGGCCGAGCCCAGTCTTCGCCGGGCACGGTCTGCGATACGGAAATCATTCGTGCGAGGCGGGAGCGTTCGAGGTACTCCGCAGCGCGCTTCTCGGCTCGCCGCTCGTTGCGCTCGTCGTTGAGTTGCTTCTCGGCAGCCGCTCGGGCGTCGCCTTCACGCTTGGCCAGCCAGACCGCCACGCCCGCCGCTGCCGCCGAGCCAATAGCTCCGACGATCGACCACGCCGACTCCCAGCGGAGGGCGTAGGCGTTGAACCAGTCCCACCAAGGCTGCATGCGAGCAGGCTAGCGGCGGCGGTGATCAGGCCTGTCGGCGGCGTGGGGTTGGATGGTCCGGTGCTCACGATCGCCAGCGTCAACGTCAACGGCATCCGCGCCGCCTACAAGCGCGGCATGGGGGAGTGGCTCGAGGCGCGCAAGCCCGACGTCCTGCTGCTGCAGGAGGTCCGCGCGTCCGACGAGATCCTCGCCGACCACCTGTCCGCCGACGAGTGGCACCTCGCGCACGAGGCGTCGGAGACGAAGGGCCGGGCCGGCGTCGCGATCGCGTCGCGGCTGCCCATGGACGCGGTGCGGATCGGTCTGAAGACCGGAGTCACGGGCGACACCGGGCGGTGGGTCGAGGCGGACCTCGCGGTGCCGTCGCACGACGGCGCTCCCGCCCGCAAGGTCACGGTCGTCTCGACGTACATCCACTCGGGCACGCTCGGGACCCCGTCGATGGACGAGAAGTACGCCTTCCTCGACCACGTCACCGCACGGCTGGGGGACCTGTCCCGGGACGGCGGCTACGCGGTCGTCGCGGGCGACCTCAACATCGCGCACCGCGAGGCGGACATCAAGAACTGGAAGGGCAACCTCAAGGCGGCAGGGTTCCTGCCGCAGGAGCGCGCCTACCTGGACCGCTGGTTCGACGACCTCTCGTGGCACGACCTGGGCCGCGAGCTCGGTGGTGAGGGTCCCGGCCCGTTCACGTGGTGGTCGTGGCGCGGGAAGGCGTTCGACAACGACGCGGGCTGGAGGATCGACTACCAGCTCGCGACGCCCGACCTGGCCGACGCCGCGGTGCGCGCGACCGTCGACCGGGCGCCGACGTACGCCGAGCGGTTCTCCGACCACGCACCGCTGGTCGTCGAGTACGACCTCTGAGCCGGACGCCCGGCACGACGGGCGCGCTCGGCACGTCCGGTGCGCCCGGCCGGTCCGCCGGCGGCGGGCGTCAGGCC
Organism: Cellulomonas algicola; assembly: GCF_003851725.1. Taxonomy (GTDB): domain Bacteria; phylum Actinomycetota; class Actinomycetes; order Actinomycetales; family Cellulomonadaceae; genus Cellulomonas; species Cellulomonas algicola. Next base: position 12,290 of record NZ_BHYL01000240.1, read on the forward strand.
GTCGGAGCGCCCTCGTCGGTCGGCGCCTGGCCCGTCGGGGCGTCGTCGGGGCGCGGCAGGTCACGCATGCGCAGGAGCGGCGAGAACACGACGGGGATCGTCGACAGCAGCGCGCCGCCGGCGCACACCCATAGGGTCGGCACGACGCCGATCTGCGTGCCGAGCCACCCGCCGAGGATGCCGCCGAGCGGCATGGTGCCCCAGACGAAGAACCGCACGGAGGCGTTCATGCGCCCGAGCAGCGCGGGCGGGCACAGCCGCTGGCGGAAGCTGACCTGCGCGACGTTGTAGACGACGACCGAGAAGCTGAACAGGAAGCCGCCGGCGATGAGCACGACCTGGGCGGGCACGTCGAGCACGACGGCGAGCGGCGGCAGCGCGGCGGCGGGCACGAACAGCAGCGCGGACAGGGGGATGATGCGGCCCTCTCCGACGAGCCGCGCGAGCCGGTCGGCGGCGACGGCACCGAGGAGCCCGCCGACCGCCCCGGCAGACATCACGGTGCCGAACGCGGCGGTGTCGAGGCCGAGGACGCGCAGCGCGTAGATCGCGCTGAGGGCGCCGGCGGCCGTGCCGAAGAGGTTGCCGATGCCGGTGCACGCGACGATCCGGCGGAGCAGCGGCTCGTGCACGACGAACCGCACGCCCTCGGCGATCTCGACGCGCAGGGGCCGGCGCGTCTCGGGCGCGGGCGGCTGCTCGCGGTGCCGGATGCGCCCGACGGCGAACGCCGAGACGGCGTACGTGACGACGTTGACGGCCATGAGCGCGGGCGCGGCGACGACGCGCAGCAGCGCGCCGGCGATGGCGGGGGCGACGACCATCGCGACCGACTGCGTCGACTGGAGCTTGGAGTTGCCCTCGACGATGTGGTCGAGGCCGACGAGCCACGGCACGTAGCTCTGGTGGGCGACGTCGAAGAAGGTGCTGCACACGCTGATGACGAGCGCCGCGCCGATGAGCAGCGGCATGGACGCGTGGCCGGTGAGCGCGGTGACCACCACGACGCCGAGCACGAGCGCCCGGACGAGGTCGGCGTTGATGAGCACGTTGCGCTTGCGCATCCGGTCGACCCACGCGCCGGCGGGCAGGCCGATGACGAGGAACGCGAGCGTCTCGGCGGCGCTGAGGACGCCCATCTCCCACTCGGTCGCCGCGAGCGTGTCGACCGCGAGGACGGGGAGCGCGATGACGGTCAGCTGAGTGCCGAGCTGACCGAGCGCGTCGCCCGTCCACAGCCGGCGGAAGTCGGCGTGGTGGATGAGAGACCGTCGTGGCGCGGTCTCGGCCGTCGCCGGAGCGGGGGAGGGGGTCGTCACGGACCCAGGGTGGCGCGACTGATTGGGAAAAGTCAATCAGTGTGCGAGAGTGGTGGCATGAGCACGCAGGACGGGTCGACGGCACGTGCGCTCGTTGCTCACGCGCTCGCGGCCGACGCCCCCGACGCCCCCGACGCCCCCGACGCCCCCGACGCGCCCGACGCGCCCGCGACCGGCGAGCCCGGCGCCGTCGCGCACGAGGTGCAGGGCGGGTCGCTGCCGCCGGAGCCCCCTGGTCTGACAGCGGACGCCGACGCCGACGCGCGCGCGCTCGCCAGCACGCTGCGCCTGCGGATCCTGCGGCTGTGCCTCGACGAACCGCGCACCAACCGCGAGATCGCGGCGGCCCTCGACCGGAACCCGGCCACCGTCCTCCACCACGTCCGCACGCTCGTCGACCGCGGCTTCCTCGTCGCGCTGCCCGTCCGTCGCGGCACCCGTGGCTCGCGCGAGGTGCCGTACCGCGCGACCGGCCGGACGTGGCAGCTGCGTGACCAGGCCGGCATGGGCCGCACGCTCCTGAACGCCTTCTTCGAGGAGGTCGCGCTGGTCGACCCCGAGACGGTCAACCTGACGCGGCTCGGGCTGCGGCTCGACGCCGACGGGTACGCCGAGCTCACCGCCCGGCTCGGGAAGCTCGCCGACGAGTTCGCCGCGCGCCCCGCGACCCCGGGTGGCACCGCGTACTCGCTGTTCGTCGCGGTCCACGAGGACGTCACGCGCGACGCCGGGGGTCGGCCTGCGCGCGAAGACGGAGTCCGGCGTGCGGAGCGGCCCCGCGACGACGACGACCGCCGCGCGCAGCCGCACCGCGACGACGAGGACGACCGCGGCGCGCAGCCGCACCGCGTCGACGACTAGTAGCGGATCGCGTCGATCACCTTGACGCGCACCGCGAAGACCGCGGGGACCAGCCCCGCGAGCGCCCCGACGAACGTCGCCGCCGCCATCCCGACGGCTGCTGCGGAGAACGGGAACGGCGGCATGTCCTGGATGCCGCCCCCGAACACGCGGTCCACGGGGATGTTCTTGACGATCGCGACGGCCAGGACGACGCCGACGAGCCCCGCGACGACGGTCGCGACGACCGACTCGAGCATCACGCCGAAGAACACGCGGCTCGACGTCGCCCCGAACGACCGACGGATGCCGATCTCCCGGATGCGATGCCTGACGGTGACCAGCGCGATGTTCACGAGTCCCAGCCCGCCGAGCAGCAGGGCGAACCCGCCGACGCCGATGCCGACCCACTTGGTGGCGCCGTCGATCGCGCTCGCGTCCCAGTCGTTGTCGCTCGACCACACCTCGAAGCCCGGGACCGCGGCCTGGACGTCGCGGGTGATCTGCGCCTGGAGTGCGCGGTGCTCCTCGCGCGGCACCCACGCCATGAGCTCGGGCATCGGCTGCCACGGGCCCATGCTCGCGGCAGCGGCGTCCGCGGATCCCGTGAGCCAGCGCTCGTACTGGCCGTAGAGCACGAACGCGCTCGGCATCATGTCCGGGTACGGGTCGGCGGTGACGCCGATGATGGTCGCCAGGACCGGGTGGTCGCCGCCGATCTCGACGGTGGGGTGCGACGTCAGGTCCTCGAACCCGAGGTTGCGCAGGAACGTCTCGTTGACGACGAGCGACGGCGCGTACGCGTCGGTGTCGGCGTCCGTGAACCAGCGGCCCTCGTCGGGCACGAGGCGCATGAGCGTGCCGTACTCGGCGTCGACGGCCTGCACGTCCACGGGCTGCGTGCCCTCGGGGAAGCGCGCCTCGACGGGCGTGTAGAGCCGACGGCTCGCGTGCTCGATCCCGTACCGCTCGAGCGTCTCGCGGTACGTCGCGTCGAGTCGGGCCGTGTCCGCCTGAGCGCTCTCGGTCCGCGGGCTCGCGCTGAAGGTGATCGTCACCGAACGGCCGGTCTGCCGCTCCTGCTGCTCGCTGAACGACTGGCTCAGCATCGAGACGACGGCCGTGACGCCCGTGATCGCCGTGACGGCGCACGCGACGCCGATGAGCGCGAGCAGCACGCGCAGCTTGTGGATGCGCAGCTCGTCCCACGCCTCGACGAGCGCGCCGACGATCCCGGTCATGCGTGGACCCCCTGCACGTCGTCGTCGGTGCTCGTGGGCGTGCCCGGCAGCACCCGTCTCTCGATCGCACCGCCGCGATCGGCGACCTGCGTCGGCACGTCGCCGACCCAGTGCGACCCGGTGTCGAGCGTGATCGGCACGAGGACGCCCTCGGCCAGGCGGTACTGCCGCTCGGCGCGGGCGGCGACGGCCAGGTCGTGCGTGATGGTGACGAGCGCGGCGCCCGTCTGGGACGCGATGTCGTCGAGCAGGTCCATGACCTCGCCGCCGGTCTCCACGTCGAGGGCGCCCGTCGGCTCGTCCGCGAGGATCACGCGCGGACCCCGCACGAGCGCGCGGGCGATCGCGACGCGCTGCTGCTCCCCGCCGGACAGCTTCTCCGGCATGGTCTCGAGGCGGTCGCCGAGCCCGACGCGGTCGAGCATCTCGGCGGCCAGCCGCGTGCGCGCCCAGAACTGCTTGCCGCGTGCGTAGAGCAGCGGAGCCGTCACGTTCTCGAGGGCCGTGCGACCGGGCAGCAGGTTGAACTGCTGGAACACGAAGCCGAAGTCGCGCCCGCGACGGACGGTCCGGGTGCGGCTCGAGAGGCGTTGGATCGGCACGCCCTCGAGCAGGTACTCGCCGGTCGTGGGGGCGTCGAGCAGGCCGAGGATGTTGAGCAGGGTCGACTTGCCCGTGCCGGACCGCCCGACGATCGCGACGTGCTCGCCCGCGTCGACCGCGACGGTCACGCCGCGCAGGATGTGCAGCACCCGGTCGTCGGGCAGCACGACGGACCGCGTGACGTCGGTCAGCTCGAGCAGGCTCATCCGCCGCACACCGTCGGGTCGTACTGCGCCGGGTCGTCGCAGTCGACCTCGCCGTCGGCGCCGCCGGGCACCGGGATGAACTGCAGGACCGTGTCGCCGAGCGCGAGGCCCTCGGTGATCTGGACGCTCTTGCCGTCCGTCAGCCCGAGCTTCACTGCCCGCTGCTCGGGCTCGTCGCCCTCCGCCGCGACGACCCAGACGTTCCCGTTCTGCACGCTGCCCTGGACCGCCGTGACGGGGACGACGACCGCGTCCTTCGCCTCGCCGTTGGTGACCTGCAGCGACGCGCCGAGCCCGGCGAACGCGGTGACCCCCGCGGGGATCGCGCACGTGAGCGCGCCCGACGTGCTGGTCGTCGCGCCGTCGTCCGGCTGCTGCCCGCCGCCCGTCGCCGGGGCGCCGATCCGCAGGCCCGTGCACTCGAACGGCGCCGGGCCGCCGTTGAGCGTGACCTGGGCGGTCGTCGGTGCGCCGATGAGGCGGTACTGCTGGTCCGGCGTCAGCGTGCCGCTCACGGACAGCGTCCCGGGGGAGATCTTCGCGACCTCGTCGCCGACGGACAGCACCTGGTCCTTGAGCGTGGGCATCGCGAGCGTGCCGGCGACGGGCGCCTTGACGACCTCGACGGTGACCTTGGGCTTGCGCTCGGTCGTCGTCTGCTCGCCCGTCACGGGGTCCGTCTTGACGATCGGGTCCTGCGGGGTCTCCTGCCGGATCTCCAGCAGCGGCGTGCCGGCCTGCACGGCCGCGCCGTCGGCGGCCAGCACCTTGGAGACGGTGCCGGCGAGCGTCGCCCGCACGACCACGGCGGGGTCCGCGACGACCGCGCCCTGCACGGTGACGAGGTTCGTGATGGTGCCCGTCTCCGCCGCGACGGTCGGCTCGGACACCGATCCCGTCGGCGTGAGCGCGTCGCTGGTCGTGTCGAGGTCGGCGCCGTCGAACGCGATCCGCACGAGCGCGACGGCGATGACCGCCCACACGAGCAGTCGTAGGGCCGGGAAGATGATCCGACGGGTGACGCCCACGGGCGGACTCCTCGCATGCAGGTGGTGGGGTGCGGAGGAACCGTACTGAGCCCGACGCGGGACGCGGATCCACCCCGGGTATGACAACCGTGTTACTCCGCGCCGAACACTACTGCGCGACGCGCATTAGCGCCACCACCTGCGGGATCGCGCGTGTCGGAGCACTGCCGGACCGAGCGAGGCCCCCGTGCGCCCCCGGCGGACCGGTGCGTGCAGGACGCGGGAGGGCGCCGGCGCCCGTGAGCGGGCGACGCCGTCGGACCGCGGGGGACGGCGTCGTCCGCGTCGGCGGATCAGGCGGCCGGGCCGCCCGGGAGCGCGACGGAGAACGCCGGGGCGTGCAGGCCCTCGGCGGCGAACGCCGCGACGACGGCCGCCGCGACGGCCTGGACCGCGTCGCCCTCGACGAGCGCGATCGCCGAGCCGCCGAAGCCGCCGCCGGTCATGCGCGCACCGAGCGCGCCCGCGCCCCGGGCCGCCTCGACCGCGACGTCGAGCTCGCGGCACGACACCTCGTAGTCGTCGCGCAGCGACACGTGCGACGCGTCCATGAGCGGTCCGACCTCGCGCAGGCGGTCGTCGTCGAGCAGCGCGACGAACTCCTGCACGCGCGCGATCTCGCGCACGACGTGCCGCACGCGGCGGACCTGCACGGTGCCCTCGTCCGAGCCGTCGTCGAGCGTCGCCAGCGCGCGGTCGAGGCCGTCCGGGTCGATCTCGCGCAGCGTCCCGAGCCCCAGCCGGGCCGCCGCCGCCTCGCACGCCGCGCGACGGGCCGCGTACTGGCCGTCGACGAGCGCGTGCTCGGCGCGCGTGTCGATCACCAGCAGGGCCAGGCCGTCGGCGGCGAGGTCGAACGGCACCTGCCGGACCGACCCGTCGAGGCAGTCGAGCAGCAGCGCGTGGCCGGCCAGCGCGCGCAGCGACGCCGCCTGGTCCATGCCGCCGGTCGGGGCACCCGCGATCTCGTTCTCCGCGCGCACGCACGCCGCCGCGAGGAGCGCGCGACCGGCGTCGTCCGGCTCGCCCGCGGGGCCTGCGAGGCCGAGCCCGTGCGTCGCGTCGAGGGCCACCGCGACCGCGGACTCGAGCGCGGCCGACGACGACAGGCCCGCGCCGAACGGCACGCACGAGTCGACCGCGACGTCGAACCCGCGGACGGCGTGGCCCGCCTCGCGCAGCGCCCACGCGACGCCCACGACGTACGACGGCCAGCCGTCGACCGTCCCCGGCGCGACGTCGGCGAGGCGCACCTCGCGCAGCCGGCCCGCGTCCTGCGCGGAGACCAGGCGCACGAGGTCGTCGTCACGGCGTCGCACCGCGACGTAGGTGCGGTGCGGCAGCGCGATCGGCAGGCACAGCCCGCCGTTGTAGTCGGTGTGCTCGCCGATGAGGTTGACCCGGCCCGGTGCCGACCAGGTGCCGTCGGGCTCCGCGTCGAACGACGCGGCGAACAGCGCCCGCGCCCGCTGCTCGCCCTCCTCGGCGGACCACGCGTCGACCCACGTCACCGCGCTCATGCGAGGTCCTGCAGGCGAGCCGCGATCCGCTCGGGCGTCGTGTCGTTGACCCACGCGCCCAGGCCCGACTCGATGCCGGCCAGGTACTTGAGCTTGTGCGGCGCGCGCAGCACCGAGAACACCTGCAGGAACAACCGGGACGCCTCGCGACCCTCGTGCACGGGCGCCTGGTGCCAGCCCGCGATGTACGGCAGGGGGATCGCCGACTCGTCGTCGACGAAGAACAGGTCGAGCCGGCGCAGCAGCTCGAGGTAGACGTCCGCGAGGTCCGCGCGCTCGGCATCGGTGAGCGCGGGCAGGTCGGGCACGTCGCGACGCGGCGCCAGGTGCACCTCGACGGGCCAGCGCGCCGCGAACGGCACGTACGCGACCCAGTGCTCGGACTCCAGGACGACCCGCGTCCCGGCGCGCAGCTCCGCGTCGAGCAGGTCGCGGCCCAGGAGGCGACCCGTCGCGTCGTGGTGCGCCTGCGCCTGGGCGACCATCGCAGCCGTGCGCGGCGCCAGGTACGGCAGCGCGTAGATCTGCCCGTGCGGGTGGTGCAGCGTGACGCCGATCTCCTTGCCGCGGTTCTCGAACACGAACACCTGCTCGATGCCCGGCAGCGCACCGAGCGCCTCGGTGCGGTCCGCCCAGGCCTCGACGATCGTGCGCATCCGGCGCGGGCCGACCGTGCGCAGCGACTGCGTCGCGTCGGACGAGAAGCACACGACCTCGCACCGCCCGGCGGCCGGTCGGACGGTCCACAGCTCCTCGCCGTCGGCCGCGGTCGGCTCGTCGACGACGCCGGGCACCGCGAGCAGCGACGGGAAGCGGTTCTCGAACACCACGACGTCGTAGTCGGTGTCCGGGATCTCGCCGTCCTGGTACGTCGCACCCGGGCGCGCCGGGGCGAGCGGGTTCGCGTCGGCCGGCGGCAGGAACGTGCGGTTCATGCGGTGCGCGGCGATCGCCACCCAGTCGCCCGTGAGCGGGTCGCGCCGCAGCTCCGGACCCGTGATCGGGTGCGCGACGCCGTGCTCGTCGACGACCGGCGCGAACCGG
>NZ_BHYL01000241.1 GCF_003851725.1 Cellulomonas algicola
CGGGTGGACCGCGGGTGCGTCGACCGGCCGCTCGTCGGGGCCCGGTGCGACGGGCCGCACCGCGGGGCCCGTCCCGTCGAGGGCCGCGGCCAGCGCGTCGAGCAGCGCGTGCGCGGGCACGTCGCGCAGGGGCCGGGTCACGCGCCCAGCCTAGGTGCCCGTCGGCGAGCCGCCCGACGCCGGACCGGACGCACGGGGTCGGCAACTAGAGTGACCCGCGGTCCGCCCCCGAAGGAGCCCTCCGTGCCTCACGCCCCTGCTCGCCCGACGCTGCGTCTCGCCGCCGTCCTCGCCCTCGCGGTGCTCACGGTCGGCGCCTGCGCGTCCGGGCCGAGCCAGCCCGAGCGCACGACGCTCACGCAGGAGCCGACCGTCGAGGTCGCGAAGGCCGCCCCGCCCGCGGTCGTCGTGCCCCCGCGCTGGCCGCTCACGGGGGAGGCCGCCGACGCGGTGGTCGACCGGCCGGCGATCGCGGTGAAGATCGAGAACCCGCGCGAGGTCCGCCCGCAGACGGGCCTCGACCAGGCGGACGTCGTCTGGGAGCAGGTCGTCGAGGGCGGCATCACGCGGTTCGTCGCCGTCTTCCACTCGCAGGTGCCGGCGGAGGTCGGACCGGTCCGCTCGATCCGCCCGATGGACCCGGCGATCGCCGCACCCCTGCACGGCATCGTCGCGTTCTCGGGCGGTCAGCAGGCCTTCGTGCGCGAGCTCGGGCAGTCGGGTGTCCAGCTCATGAGCCAGGACGGCGGCGCAGCGGGCTTCTACCGCAAGAAGGGCGTGATGCCGGCGCCGCACAACGTCTACGGCACGCCCACGACGTGGTGGGAGAACGCCGACGCGGGCCACAGCGCGTCCCCGCCGGCGCAGTTCGCGTTCGCGCGCCGCGCGGACCAGTCGACGGTGCTGACCGCGGGGACGCCGGCGACGCTGCTCGACCTCCGGCTGTCGGGCTACTCGCGCCCGCAGTGGGCGTTCGACACCGCGAGCGGCACGTGGCTGCGGTCCGAGGGCGACACGCCCGCGACGGCCCGGTCGGGCGCCCGCCTCGCCGCACGCAACGTGGTCGCGCTGCGGGTGCAGCTCGTCGACTCGGGCACGAAGGACCCCGCCGGGAACCCCGTGCCGGAGACCGTGCTGGTCGGGACCGGGAAGGGCACGGTCGTCAGCGGCGGCAAGGCGCTCGAGGTGACGTGGTCGAAGCCGGCGACGGACGCCGTGCTCACCCTGACGGCCCCGGACGGCTCGCCGGTCACGCTCGCCCCCGGCGTCACCTGGGTCGAGCTCGTGCCGGCGTCGTCGGGCAGCGTCACCGTCTCCTGAGCCCCGCCGCCGGCCGCTGCGCGGCCCGGTGCGCCGCCCGGGCGATCGTCGGGCCGAGTGCGGGGCACGCCCGCCGCGCTCAGGAACGTCCGCGACGTGCCGTGACACAGTGGTCCGCGTGACGAGGACGACGCAGGGCACGACGACACGGGGCACGACGGCCGGACCCCGGCGACGCGGCCGCGCGACGCTGCGGTGGAGCCTGCCGCTGGTCGGCGCGGTGCTCGCGCTCGCGGCGTGCGGGACGGCCGCCGAGCAGACGCCTCCGCCGACGCCCGTCACCGAGCGGCCGTCGATCGCGCCCGACAAGGGCGCCGCGCCGGCGCCCGTCGTGCCGCCGACGTGGCCGCTGACCGGCGTGCCGGGCGAGCCGGCGCAGCGTCCGGCGCTCGGCGTGAAGGTCGAGAACACCGCGGTCGCGCGGCCGCAGACCGGGCTCGAGCAGGCGGACGTCGTGTGGGAGACGATCGTCGAGTTCGAGGTGTCGCGGCTCATCGCGGTCTTCCACTCGCAGGTGCCGGCCGAGGTGGGGCCGATCCGCTCCGTGCGCCCGATGGACCCGGTGATCCTCGCGCCGACGCACGGCCTGCTCGTGTTCTCGGGCGGGCAGCCGGGCATCCTCGCGCTCGTCGAGGACAGCGGCCTGCAGATGATCTCGCACGACGCGGGCGCCGACGGGCTCTACCGGACGCGGGACCGGGCGGCGCCGCACAACGTCTACGGCACGCCCGAGGTGTTCTGGGCGCAGGCCGACGCGAACCACCAGGCCCCGCCGGGGGAGCAGTTCACGTTCGCGCGCAGCGCCGACCGGGCGGCGGCGGTCGCCGGCGGCACGCCCGCCACGACCCTCGACTTCCGCCTGTCGGCCGCGTCGAACCCGCGCTGGTCGTGGGACGCGGGGTCGGGGACGTGGCTGCGGTCGGAGGGGCAGTCGCCCGCGAACGCCCGCAGCGGCGCGCGGCTGTCGGCGGTGAACGTCGTGTCGGTCACGGCCGCGCACCCCAGCACGCAGTTCGGCGCGCAGGGCGGTGCCCCCGTGCCGACGTACGAGCTGGTCGGCTCCGGTGACGGGGTGGTCGCGACGGGCGGGAAGACCGTCGCGGTGCGCTGGCAGAAGGACGCGCAGGACGCGCCGCTGCGGCTGTTCCTGGCCGACGGGCGCCCCGCCGACCTCGCGCCCGGCAACACGTGGGTCGAGCTCGTCCCCGCCGGCTCGGGGTCGCTCACGGTGGGCTGAGCCCGCCGGAGGGAGGGTCGCGGACGCGGCCGGGTCCACCTCGGGGCGGAACGTTGTCCTCCCACGGGTGGGTTTCCGCCTCTCGGGTTCCCGACGTGGGGGCGACGCGCCCGCGGGGGTCGTCGCGACAGTGTTGTCGTCATGGCCACCGAGCACCTGCAAGCCCGTGAGCACAGCACCGCGTCGCTGGGCGCCGTCGTCGCGTCGGTCGTGATCCTCGCGGGTCTCGCCCTGGGCGCGACGCTCGCGATCAGCCAGGTCGTCGACCTCGCGGCGTGGGCGTTCGGTCGTCAGTGAGCGCCGGCTCCCGCGCGCCTGCTGACGGGGTGGAGGGACCTCGTCAGTAGGCGTACGGGAAGCCGGACCAGTCGGGATCGCGCCTTTGGAGGAAGGCGTCGCGTCCCTCGACGGCCTCGTCGGTCATGTAGGCGAGCCGGGTGGCCTCCCCGGCGAACACCTGCTGACCGGCGAGGCCGTCGTCCGCCAGGTTGAAGGCGAACTTGAGCATGCGGATCGCCTGCGGCGACTTGGTCGCGATGATGCGGGCGTACTCGAGGCCGGCCTCCTCGAGCTCGTCGTGGGGCACGACGTCGTTCACGGCGCCCCACGCGTGGGCCTCGTCCGCGGAGTACTCGCGGGCCAGGAAGAAGATCTCCCGGGCGCGCTTCTGCCCGACCTGCCGGGCGAGCAGCGCGGACCCGTAGCCGCCGTCGAACGAGCCGACGTTGGCGTCGGTCTGCATGAACCGGCCGTGCTCGCGGCTCGCGATCGTCAGGTCGGCGACGACGTGCAGCGAGTGCCCGCCGCCCGCGGCCCAGCCGCCGACGAGTGCGACGACGACCTTGGGCATGGTCCGGATCAGGCGCTGCACCTCGAGGATGTGCAGCCGGCCGGCGCGTGCGGGGTCGACGGCCTCGGCCGTGTCGCCGTCGGCGTACCGGTACCCGTCGCGGCCGCGGATCCGCTGGTCACCGCCCGAGCAGAACGCCCAGCCGCCGTCGCGCGGGCTCGGCCCGTTGCCGGTGAGCAGGACGGTCCCGACGGACGAGGTGGTGCGCGCGTGGTCGAGCACGCGGTAGAGCTCGTCGACCGTGTGCGGGCGGAACGCGTTGCGGACCTCGGGCCGGTCGAACGCGACGCGCACGACGGGCAGGTCGCGACCGGTCGCGCCGGCGGCGCGCTGCGCGTCGTCGGGCCGCGCGTAGCCGCGGTGGTACGTGAGGTCGGTGAGGTCCTCGAAGCCGTCGACGGTCCGCCAGCGGCGGGGGTCGAACGTCGTGGAGACGGGTGCGGGCAGCGCGGGCTCGGCGGTCGGGGAGGTGTCGCTCACGTCGTCACCCTAGTGTTCGATCATTCTGGTACGGTCGTACTAGAACGTGCGCGGGACGGCGGACCTGACACCCGGCGCGCACGACGCCCGCCGACGCAGGCGGGCCTGCTCGGAGGTGTCGTCCCCCATGGCCTGGATCGTCCTCGTCCTGTCCGGTGTGCTCGAGGCGGGTTGGGCGCTCGCGCTCAAGCAGTCCGCCGGCTTCACCAAGCTCTGGCCCAGCGTGTGGTTCGTCGTGCTCGCGGCCGCGTCCTTCGCGGGGCTCAGCTTCGCGCTGCGCACCCTGCCCGTCGGCATCGCCTACGGCGTGTGGGTCGGCGTCGGGGCCGCGACCACCGCGGTCGCCGCCGCGATCCTGCTGCACGAGCGCATGTCGGTGCTCACCGTCGTGTCGCTCGTGCTCATCGTCGCGGGCGTCGTCGGGCTGCAGCTGTCCGGCAGCAGCCACGCGTGACCCGCACGACCAAGGGCACGCAGCGCCGCGACCAGCTCGCCGCCGCGGCCGCCGACCTCGTGCTGCGCGAAGGGCCCGGAGCCCTCACGCACCGCCGGGTCGCGGCCGCGGCCGGCGCGTCGCTGTCCGCGACGACCTACTACTTCGCCGACCTCGAC
>NZ_BHYL01000242.1 GCF_003851725.1 Cellulomonas algicola
GGTGGGAGCCGGGGCGCCCGGCACTCGCGCGTCCGGGACCTCCGGCACCCGCGCGTCCGCGACGTCCGCGACCCTGGCGTCGGTGGCCGACCGGCCGTCTGCGGCGCCCGTCGGTGCGCCCGTCGCCGAGGTGGACGCGACCGCGGCGGCCTCGTGCGGGAGGCGGTCCGTCGCGTCGGACGGCAGGCCCAGCGCGGCCGCGTCGGCGGCCATGGTCGGCTCGTCGACGATCCCGCCGCCGTCGGCGGGGCGGACGGCCGGGAGCAGGAGCGTGGCGGCCGGCGGGGGCAACGGCGCGACCCGGCCTTCCAGCACGTCCGCGAGCTCGCGGGCGACCTCGTCGGCGGTCGGGCGGTCCTCCGGACGGCGGCGCGTCATGCGGACGAGCAGGTCGGCGAGATGGCCGTCGACGTCGTCGGGCACGTCGGGGTCGCGCGAGAGGCGTGCGGCGGCGACCTCGGCCATCGTGCCGGCGAACACGGGCCGGCCCGTCACGCACTCGAGCAGCACGAGCCCGAGCGCGTACACGTCGCTCGACGGCGCGAGCACGCTCCCGACGGCCTGCTCGGGGCTCAGGTAGGACGCGGTGCCGACGATCATGCCCGTCACCGTGAGGCGCGTGGCTGCGGCGAGACGGGCGATGCCGAAGTCGACCAGCTTGACCGGGTGGTCGGGCAGCTCCTCGAGGTCGAGGCAGTCGTCGGTCGCGAGCAGGATGTTGCCCGGCTTGACGTCCCGGTGGATGACGCCGCGCGCGTGCACGACCGCGAGCGCCTCGGCGGCCGCCCGGCCGACGGCGGCGGTCTGCCGGACGGTGAGCGCGCCGTCGTCGGCGAGCCGTCGCGCGAGCGTCGGCCCGGGCACGAGCTCCATGACGAGGTACGCCTGCACGTCGTCGCCGTCGACCGGCACGGTGTCGGCGTCGAAGAGCCGGACGAGACCGGGATGGCGCAGCCCGGCGAGGACGCGGATCTCCGCCTCGTGCCGGCGCAGGTCGTCGCTGTCCCGCGGGACGGGCGGCAGGACCTTGACGGCGACGGTGCGGTGCAGCAGCTCGTCGGTCGCGCGGTGCACGACGGCCGCGCCACCGCGTCCGATCACCTCGTCGAGCCGGTACCGGTGGCCGAGGACCACGGGAGCAGCGGACGCGCCGGTCCCCCGGGACGGCGTCGGCGCGCTGCCGAGGACGGACGGTGGCACGTCGAAAGACGCTAGGCGACGGTCCGGCGAGGCGCACGCCGGGACGCCAGGGCCGCACCCGACCGGGGGAACCGCCCGGGTGCGCGACGCCGGAGCGCGTCAGCTCGGCGGGAAGCCCCGCCACGGGCCGGGCACCGTCAGCCGGAACCGCAGCGCGAGCACCCGCAGCACGAAGATCAGCAGCACCGCACCGGTGATGGTCGCACCGTCGAGCGCATCCCGCTCCCACAGGAACACGGTGAGCGTGGCACCGAGCAGCGCAGGGACCGCGTAGAGCTGCCGGTGGTGCAGCACGACAGGGACCTCGCCCGTGAGCAGGTCGCGCAGCACTCCCCCGCCGACGCCCGTCATGACCCCGACCAGGACGGCGGCGATCGCGGTCGTGCCGAGCTCGAGTCCCTTGATGGTCCCGACGACGGTGAACACCGCGAGCGCGCCCGCGTCGAGCACGACGATGACGCGCCGCGCGCGTTCGAGGCGTGGGTGGAAGAAGTACATGGTGAGCGCGCCGACGACGGCCGTGACGACGAGCCGCCAGTCGGAGATGCCGACTGGTGGGACCGCGCCGATGAGCACGTCGCGCAGCATGCCGCCGCCGAGCCCGGCGGCCCAGCCCAGGACGAGGATGCCGAACACGTCGAACTGCTTGCGGACCGCGGCGAGGGCCCCGGACATCGCACCGACGAACACGCCGAGGATCTCGAGCAGCGGCTCGTAGGGCAGGTCGGCGATCACGGGACGCCATCCTGGCAGGGCGACGCACCGCCGGGTCGGGACCCGCGGCTCACGCGCGCACGTCCGGCGGTCGCAGCGGTCCGGCGTGCGGGCCGTGGGTCGCGGTGCGGCCGAGACGGGCGGCGAACCGCGCGCGCCGCGCCGACGCGTGCTGCCACACGGTCTGCTGCACGACGAGCGTGAGCCACCCCGCGACGGCCATGCCGGTGATGTTGACGACGAGCTGGAGCACGCTTCCCGTGATCTCGTGCGGGACGCCGAACGCGACGCCGAGCGCGAGGTTGCCCGCGGCGGGGATCGTGGTGACCGAGATGAAGACGCCGGTGAGCCCGCCGACGCGCGACGACGTCAGCGAGAGCACGCCCGCGGCGCCCGCGATGACGGCGACGACGATCGACCAGCGGTCGGGACGGTAGATGAAGTCGGTCCCGGGACGCGGCCCGGTCACGTCGTCGAGCGTCACCCAGCCGGCGCCGCGCAGCACGAGCGCCGCGACCGCGGTGAGCCCGATCGCGACGACGAAACCGACGAGCAGCGCGAGCGCCGCACGCCGCAGCAGGCGCCAGCGTCGCCGGACGAGCGCGACGCCCAGGGCCGCGACCGCGCCGAACTCCGGGCCCAGGACCATCGCGCCGATGACGAGCACCTGCGAGTCGACGATGATCGCGACGCTCGCGAGGAGGGTCGCGAGCGTCATGAAGCTGAGGAACGTCCACGTGAGCTCGGTGTCGTCGTACGCGCGCAGCACGACCTGGGGCCAGACGACCGAGTCGGCGCTCGCGCCCGGCGCGAGCCGCTCGGCCTCCCAACCGGCCCGCGACACCCAGGTGTCGACGGGCGTGAGCTGGACGGTCCCGACCTGCTGGACGTCGAGCGCGAGGAGTCGCTCGATCACGTCGTCGGCGGCCTCGCGCGCGACGTCGGCGGTGACCACGTCGCCCTCGGGGCGCAGCGCGGTGCCGGTGCCCACGACGAGGGCGGACACCGCCGGGTCGTCGCGCAGCACGTCGAGCACGGCACCCGTGAGGTCGGTCGGGACGGTGACCCGCAGCTGCAGCACGGCGCCAGTCTGGCGCGGTGCGGGTGCGCGCCCGTTGCGCCACGCGGAGGCGCGGGCGCGTCAGCGCGGCCGCGGCGGCAGGGCGTGCAGGACGAGGCCGTGCACGCCGGCGTCCGCGAGCGTGAAGGTGAGGAACGTGCACGCGGGCTGCCGGCGACGGTCGGTGGGCGACCCGGGGTTGAGCAGGCGCAGGCCGCCGGGCGTCGTGGAGTCCCACGGGATGTGGGAGTGCCCGAACACGAGCACGTCGAGGTCGGGGAACGCCGCGTCGCACCGCCGTTCCCGGCCCGTCGCCGCACCGGTCTCGTGCACGACGCCCACGCGCACCCCGGCGACGGTGGCCCGCGCGACCTCGGGCACGCGCGCCCGGACGTCGGGGCCGTCGTTGTTCCCGTGGCACGCGAGGAGCGAGCGCGACCGTGCGGTGAGCGCGTCGACGGTCGTGGCGTCCACCCAGTCGCCGGCGTGCACGACGAGGTCCGCGTCGTCGACGGCCGCCCACAGCGCGGCGGGCAGGTCGCGCGCCCGCGCGGGCACGTGCGTGTCGGCCATGGCCACGACGCGGACGCGCTCCCCCGACGGCGCGCTCACGGGCGCGGGTCCACGCGCCGCCAGGGGCGCTCGTCGCGACGTGCCCCCGTGCCCGCCGCGCACCGGTGGCACACGTGCGCGACGGCG
>NZ_BHYL01000243.1 GCF_003851725.1 Cellulomonas algicola
GTCGCGACCGGTGCGGGCGCGCCGCTCACGCCGGGCTCGGGCCGCTCGGTCGTCGCGCGCCACGGGGTCGCGGTCGCGACCTCGCCGCTGACCTCCGCGCAGTGGGACGCGGTCGGGCTCGCCCGGTCGCAGACGTTCGTCGACGCCGCCGCACGCGTCCGGGGTGAGCGCACCGCCGACGGGCGGCTCGTCCTCGTCGACGTGAGCGGGCGCGCCGTCGCGTCGCCGGCCGGCGTCGACCGCGCGGCGACCGCGCTGCACACGACGCTCGGTGAGCTGTTCCCCGACCTGGCCGCAACGCCGTCGACGCACGCCTGGTCGGCGACCGTCGGCGTCGCACGCGACGGGCACCTCTCGGTCGGCCTCGACGACGACGGCATCGGCTGGGTGCGCGGGCTGGGGTTCGACGGCGTGGCCGCGGCGAACCTCGCCGGGCGCACCCTCGCCGACCTCGTGACGGGCGCGGGCGGGCCCCTCGTCCGGCTGCCGTGGGTCGGGCACCGCTCCCCCACGTGGCCGCCGGCGCCCGTGCGGCTGCTCGGCGACGCGGTCGCCCGGGTCAGCGCTGCGCGAGCACCTCGTGCGCACGCGACCGCGCCCACCGCTCCGCGATGAGGACCGCGTCGAGCGACAGGTCGTCGGGGTCCGTGCCGTCGTGCTCGGCGAGCACGCGCTCGACCGTGGACACGATGTCGAGGAAGCCGATCCGGCCCGCGAGGAACGCGTCGACGCACTCCTCGTTCGCCGCGTTGTAGACGGCCGGGTGGGTCGGGGACGCGGCGACCGCGTGGCGGGCCAGCCGCACGGCGCCGAACACCTCCTCGTCGAGCGGCTCGAACGTCCACGCCGTCGCGGTCGTCCAGTCGCACGGCGGCGCGACGAGGGGCACGCGGTCCGGCCACGACAGGCCGAGCGCGATCGGCAGGCGCATGTCCGGCGGCGACGCCTGCGCGATCGTCGAGCCGTCGACGAACTCGACCATCGAGTGCACGACCGACTGCGGGTGCACGACGACGGTGATGTCCTCGACCGGCACGCCGAACAGCAGGTGCGCCTCGATGAGCTCCAGGCCCTTGTTCATGAGCGTCGCGGAGTTGACCGTCACGACCGGGCCCATCGACCACGTCGGGTGCGCGAGCGCCTGCGTCGCCGTCACGGCCTTGACGTCGTCGAGCGACCACCCGCGGAACGGCCCGCCCGACGCCGTCAGCACGATCCGGCGCACCTCGTCGCGCGCCCCGCCGCGCAGCGCCTGCGCGATCGCGGAGTGCTCGGAGTCGACCGGCACGATCTGGTCGGGTCGCACGCGCGCCGCGTGCACGAGCGCACCGCCCACGACGAGCGACTCCTTGTTGGCCAGGGCGAGCGTGCTGCCCGCGCGCAGCGCCGCGAGCGTCGGCCCCAGGCCCACGGACCCCGTGATGCCGTTGAGCACGACGTCCGCCCCGCGGCCCGCGAGGTCCGTCGACGCGCCCGGGCCGGCGACGACCTCCACGCCAGTGCCGTCGAGCGCGGCGCGCAGCGGATCACCCGCGGCCGGGTCGGCCACCGCGACCGTCTCGACGCGCAGGTCACGCGCCTGCTGGGCGACCGTCGCGACGTCCCGCCCGCCCGCGCTCAGCCCGACGACGCGAAACCGGTCGGGGTTGCGGCGGACGACGTCGATCGCCTGGGTGCCGATGGACCCCGTCGAGCCGAGGATGACGACGCTGCGCTCACTCACTCGCCCATCCTCCCGGACGCGCGGACCGTGCGGGGACACCGCCGGCCGCGTCGCGACGCTCGACGCCGGCGGAGCAGGTCGAAGGCGTCATCCGCCGCAGGCTGAGCACGCCGCGGGCGTCACTCGCCGACGACGGCGCACGTCGCGGGCGTCACTCGACGCCGAGCAGCACCTCGACCGCACGCGCGAGGAACGCATCCACCGACTGCTCGGCGTAGGCGTTGCGGCCCCGGCGGCTGCGGAAGGTCGCCGCCCGGACCTCGGCCGCCGACAGCGGCGTGCCCTTGTCGAAGTACGCGACCAGGCGGTGGCACAGGGCGTCGACGTCCGCGGGCTCGTAGCCCTGCTGACGCCCCTCCGGCGCGGCGAACCGGTCGCCGTCGGGACGCGACAGACGCCCGTACAGGGTCCGCGCCTGCTCGCTGAGCTTGGCCATCCACGCGTCCTGGCCGTTGCGCTGCACGAACTCCGCACGCTGCCGCGCGACGAACGCCTGCTCGAGCCGGTCGAGCGCCGCGTCGACCGCCGCGGTCACGTAGCCGCCGCGGACCATGTCGAACGCGACGCCCCGCACGTCCTTGCTCGACAGCCCCGACGACGGGCCCGCCTCGTACACCTGGCGCGCGTGCGTGAAGAAGTCGTCGACCTCGTCCGGGTCGTATCCCTGCTTCAGGCCGGAGACGGTCCGGAACATGCCGTCGCTCACTCAGTCCTCCTCCGCGGCGAGCTGTCCGCACGCCCCGTCGATCTCGCTGCCGCGCGTGTCCCGGATGGTGGTCGGGATCCCGTGCGCTCGCAAGCGTGCCACGAACTCCCGCTCCACCTCGGGATCGCTCGCCGTCCACCGCGAGTTCGGCACCGGGTTGAGCGGGATCGGGTTGCAGTGCACCCAGCCCTTGCCGCGCGCCGCGAGCTTCTCGCCGAGCAGATCCGCACGCCACGCGTGGTCGTTCACGTCCCGGATCAGGGCGTACTCGATCGACACCCGGCGGCCGGTCTTCTCGAAGTAGCGGTGCGCCGAGTCGATCGCCTCGTCGACGCTCCAGCGCGTGTTGACCGGCACGAGCTCGCTGCGCAGCTCGTCGTCGGGGGCGTGCAGCGACAGCGCGAGCGTCACGGGGATGCCCTCGTTCGCGAGCCGGTCCATCGCCGGCACCATGCCGACGGTCGAGACCGTCACGTTGCGCGCCGACATGCCGAGGCCGTCGGGCGTGGGCGCCACGAGACGCCGCACGGTCTCCATGACGGCCTTGTAGTTGGCGAGCGGCTCGCCCATGCCCATGAACACGACGTTCGTCAGGCGCGTCGGTCCGCCGGGCACCTCGCCGTCGGCCAGCGACCGCGCCGCAGCCCGCACCTGCTCGACGATCTCCGCCGTCGACAGGTTGCGCGTGAGGCCCAGCTGACCCGTCGCGCAGAACGCGCACGCGAGACCGCAGCCCGCCTGGCTCGAGATGCACAGCGTGGTGCGGTTCGCGTACCGCATGAGCACCGACTCGACCTTGGCACCGTCGAACAGGTGCCACAGCGTCTTGACGGTCGTGCCCTGGTCCGCGGTCAGCGTGCGGTGCGCCGTGAGCAGCGTCGGGAACAAGCCCTCGACGAGCTTGTCGCGCGTCGCCTTCGGCAGGTCCGTCATCTGCGCCGGGTCGTTCGTCAGGTGCGTGAAGTAGTGCGTGGCGAGCTGCTTGGCGCGGAACGGCTTCTCGCCGAGCTCGGCCACGGCCTCGACCCGCTGCTCGGGCGTGAGGTCGACGAAGTGCTTGGGCGGCTTGCCCCGCGGTCCGCGGGTCGGCGAGGACAGGTCGAGGCGCACGGGTGTACCGGTCATGCGGGGCACCCCCTTCTGGGTGTCGGTGGGACGGGGTCGAGCGGCGGCGCGGGTGGCCGCGAGCGGCGGGCGCGTGGCGTGCGCGTCAGCCCGCAGGCTGCAGCACCGCGAGGATGACGTAGGCGACGGGCGCCGTGAGGAGCAACGAGTCGAGCCGGTCGAGGATCCCGCCGTGGCCCGGGATGAGCCGGCCCATGTCCTTGAGCTCGAGGTCGCGCTTGAGCATCGACTCGGCCAGGTCCCCCAGCGTCGCCGTCACGACGGTCGCGAGCCCCATGACGACGCCGACGAGCGGCTCGCCGCCGAACGCGGCCTGCACCCCGACGACGCCGACGACGCTCGCCAGGACGACCGAGCCCAGCAGCCCTTCCCACGTCTTGTTCGGGCTCACCGACGGTGCGAGCGGGTGCCGGCCCAGCAGCACCCCGACCGCGTACCCGCCCGTGTCGCTCGCGACCACGAGCAGGATGAACAGCATCACGCGCCAGGGCCCGTCGGGCTCCGCGAGCAGCAGCATCGCGAAACCCGCCAGGAACGGCAGGTACGCCGCCGCGAACGCGCCCGCGCTCGCGTCGCGCAGCGCCGCCTCGCCGCTGCCGTCGAGCACGCGCCAGACGACGACGCCGCCGACGGTCAGCATGAAGGCGACGAACAGCGCCTCCGGGCCCGCGAGGTACGCCGACACGAGCGTGCCGACCGCGCCGACGAGCAGCGGGAGCAGCGGCAGGTGGATGTTGCGGCGCGCGAACGCCTGCGCCAGCTCCCACAGCGCCGCGCAGACCGCCACGATCGCGACGACGCCGAAGATCTCCTTGCGGATGAACAGCGAGGCGACGACGCCGACGAGCAGGGTCACGCCGACCACGACCGCGACCGGGAGGTCGCGGCCCGGCCGGAGGGTCTTCGGCGCGGCGATGGTGCTGTGCTCCGTCATCAGACCTCGAGGAGCTCGCTCTCCTTGGAGGCGAGCAGGTGGTCGATGGTCTCGACGTGCTTCTTGGTGAGCGCCTCGAGCTCCTTCTCCGCCCGCACGACCTCGTCCTCGCCCGCCTCGCCGTCCTTGACGATGCGGTCGAGCTCCTCCTTGGCCTTGCGCCGGACGGAGCGCACCGACACGCGGGCGTCCTCCGCCTTCGACTTCGCGAGCTTGACGAAGTCGCGGCGACGCTCCTCCGTGAGGGCCGGCAGCACGACGCGGATGACGTTGCCGTCGTTCGTCGGGTTCACGCCCAGGTCGGAGTCGCGCAGCGCCTTCTCGATCGCCGTCGTCGACGACTTGTCGAACGGCGAGACCAGGATCGTGCGCGCCTCGGTCACGTTGAACGACGCGAGCTGCTGGAGGGGCGTCGGGCTGCCGTAGTAGTCGACGAACACCTTCGAGAACATCGCCGCGTTGGCCCGGCCCGTGCGGATCGTCGCGAAGTCGTCCTTGGCGACCTCGACCGCCTTGTCCATCTTCTCCTCGGCCTCGAGGAGGGTCTCGTCGATCACCGCTGCTCCTTCGTGCTGCTGTCGTCTGGGGGTCGGGCGTGCGGGCTCGGTGCGTCAGCTCGCCGTGACCAGCGTGCCGATCTTCTCACCCTGCAGGGCTCGGGTGACGTTGCCCCGCTCCTCGAGCCCGAAGACGCGCATGACCACGTCGTTGTCGCGGCACAGGCTCAGCGCCGTCGCGTCCATGACGCCCAGGTCGCCGACGAGCGCGTCGGTGTAGGTCAGGTGGTCGAGCTTGACCGCCGACGGGTCCTTGCGGGGATCCGCCGTGTACACGCCGTCGACGCCGTTCTTGCCCATGAGCACCTCCTGGCAGTGCGTCTCCAGGGCGCGCTGCACGCTCACGGTGTCGGTCGAGAAGTACGGCATCCCCGCGCCCGCGCCGAAGATCACGACGCGGCCCTTCTCCAGGTGCCGGATCGCCCGCAGCGGGATGTACGGCTCCGCGACCTGGCCCATCGCGATCGCCGTCTGCACGCGCGTGCTGACGCCGGCCTGCTCGAGGAAGTCCTGCAGCGCCAGGCAGTTCATCACCGTGCCGAGCATGCCCATGTAGTCCGCACGGGCCCGGTCGATGCCGCGCTGCGACAGCTCCGCACCGCGGAAGAAGTTGCCACCCCCGACCACGATCGCGACCTGCACGCCGGAGCGCACCGCGACCGCGATCTCCGCGGCGACCCGCTGCACGACGTCTGCCGCGAGGCCGACGTCACCGCCGCCGAACGTCTCGCCGGAGAGCTTGAGCAGGACGCGCCGGGCGGGCGCGGGCTCGCCGGTCGTACTCGGGTCCTGGGTCACTGCGGCCTCCATCGACGGTCGGGGTGGGTGCTGGTCGTCCGGGTGTCGGGCAGGCGCGGCGACCGCGGGCCTTCTCGGCGGCAGGTCGTGGGGCGCCCCGTGCGACGGTGGCCCCGACCCTTGCGGGCCGGGGCCACCGTCGATCACATGGGGTCAGGCTCCCACGCGGTAGCGCACGAAGCCGGTGAGCGTGCCGCCGGCCTCGGTGAGGACCTGGCCGACCGACTTCTTCGGGTCCTTCGCGAACGCCTGGTCGAGCAGCACGTTCTCCTTGAAGAAGCCGTTGAGGCGGCCCTCGACGATCTTCGGCAGCGCGGCCTCGGGCTTGCCCTCGGTGCGAGCCGTCTCCTCGGCGATGCGACGCTCGTTCTCGACCGTCTCCGCCGGGACCTCGTCGCGCGTCAGGTACGACGGCGAGAAGGCGGCGATGTGGGTCGCGACGTCACGGGCGACCGAGGCACCGGCCGCGTCCGTGGCGACGAGGACGCCGACCTGCGGGGGCAGGTCCTTGTTGACCTTGTGCAGGTAGACCTCGACGTGCTCGCCGGCCACGCGGGCCAGACGGCGCACGACGACGCGCTCACCCAGGGTGGCGGCCGTCTCGTCGACGATCGACTGCACGCTCGAGCCGTCGACCTCGGTCGCGAGCAGCGCGTCCGCGTCGCGGGCGGCCGAGTCGACCGCCGCCGCGAGGACGCGGTCGGCCAGCGCGACGAAGTTCGGGCTCTTCGCCACGAAGTCCGTCTCCGAGTTGACCTCGACGAGCACGCCCGTCTGGCCCTCGCCGTCCGCCGTCGGACCGACGTGCGCCGCGACGAGGCCGTCGGAGGCCGAGCGGCCCTCGCGCTTGCCGACGCCCTTGAGGCCCTTCACGCGGATGATCTCGAGCGCCTTGTCCGAGTCGCCCTCGGCCTCCTCGAGCGCCTTCTTGACGTCGAGCATGCCCGCGCCGGTCTTCTCGCGCAGCGCCTTGATGTCAGCGAGCGAGTAGTTCGCCATCAGTGTTCCGTTCTGGTCGAAGGGGTGTGCAGGAGGACGCGCGTCAGTGGGACGCCGCGTCGCCCTCGGCCGGGGCGGCCTCGTCGCCGGCGGCGGCCGGGCTGGCCTCGTCACCCTCGGCGGGAGCGGCCGCGGCGGCCTCGACGGTCTCCGCAGCCTCGGCGGCCGCAGCGGCCTCCTCAGCCGGGGCGTCCGTCGTCACGACGTCGGCAGCGGTCGGCGCGTCGGCCTGCACGGCGGCCGGCGCAGCGGCGGACGAGCCGGACTGCAGGTCGGCCTCGGCACCGGCGAGGAGCTCACGCTCCCACTCGGCGAGCGGCTCGGCGTCGGCCTCGGCACCCTCCGCGGCGGCGGTGCGGCCCGAGTGGCGCTTGAGCAGGCCGTCGGCGGCGGCGTCCGCGATCACGCGGGTGAGCAGCTGGACGGCGCGGATCGCGTCGTCGTTGCCCGGGATCGGGTAGTCGACGACGTCCGGGTCGCAGTTCGTGTCGAGGATCGCGACGACCGGGATGCCGAGCTTGCGCGCCTCGTCGACCGCGAGGTGCTCCTTGTTCGTGTCGACGATCCACACGGCCGAGGGGACCTTGGCCATGTCACGGATGCCGCCGAGGGTCTTGCTGAGCTTGTCCTTCTCGCGACGCAGGACGAGCAGCTCCTTCTTCGTCAGGCCCGAGGCCGCGACGTCGTCGAAGTCGATCTGCTCGAGCTCCTTGAGGCGCTGCAGGCGCTTGTGGACCGTCGAGAAGTTGGTGAGCATGCCACCCAGCCAGCGCTGGTTGACGTACGGCATACCGACGCGCGCGGCCTGCTCGGCGACGGGCTCCTGCGCCTGCTTCTTGGTGCCGACGAAGAGGATCGAGCCACCGTGGGCGACGGTCTGGCTGACGAAGTCGTACGCGCGGTCGATGTAGGACAGCGACTGCTGCAGGTCGACGATGTAGATGCCGTTGCGCTCGGTGAAGATGAAGCGCTTCATCTTGGGGTTCCAGCGGCGGGTCTGGTGCCCGAAGTGGACACCGCTCTCGAGCAGCTGGCGCATGGTCACGACGGCCATGGGACGTCCTTCCGGCGCGCCCCGGCCGGTGCGCGCGAC
>NZ_BHYL01000244.1 GCF_003851725.1 Cellulomonas algicola
GCGCTCGGCAGGGGGCGACGCCCGGTCGGCGGCGCGTCCTCGCGCGGTGCGGTCGCCCGCGTGGGGGTGCCGTCGTCGGGGGCGGTCCGGGCGCGGCGGGTGCCGGAGGCGCGCGAGGTGCCGTCGTCGGCGGTGGTGCTCATCGGCCGCACCCTAGCGGCGCGTCGGGCGGCGCCGCGCGCGGGCCTGCCAGCACGACGCGTGCCAGTGCCGCCGGTCGTCGACGGCCTCGCCGAACAGCCCGTCGGACCGCCACGCGACGACGTGCGCGGTGCCGGCTGCGACGACCTGGTCGCACCCGGGGCATCGGTACTCGCGGTCGGAGCCACGGACCTGCTGGACGACCCACTCGCCGTCGGCCGCGCTCTCGGACCGGCGCCCGCCGGTCGCGCGGTCGAGGTCGAGGTCGACGTGCTCGGCGCCGTAGGGGCGCTTCGTCGAGCGTCGGCTGCGGGGCATGCGTCCATCCTCTCCCGCGTCCGTGAGTCGCGCGGGCCGTGCCGCGGAGGGCGCGTCGGGGCCCTGCTGCGTGGCGACGCCCGCGCACGTCGCCGGCTGCGCCGAGCCCGGGACGACGGACGGCCCGCCCCGAGCGAGGGCGGGCCGTCCGGTACGCGCGTGTCAGGGCTGGATCGCGGTGGCCGACTCGACGGGCGCGATCGTGCGGGTGCGCAGGAGCTCGCGGTACCAGAGGCCCGAGTCCTTCACGATGCGCTCCTGCGTGTCGTAGTCGACGCGGACGACGCCGAAGCGGCGGTCGTAGCCGTACGCCCACTCGAAGTTGTCGAGCAGCGACCACACGAAGTAGCCGCGCACGTCGGCGCCCTTCTCGATGGCCTCACCGACGGCGTCGATGTGGTCGTGCAGGTAGGCGACGCGCTCGGCGTCGTGCACGCGGCCGTCCTCCGACACCGTGTCGTAGAACGCGGCGCCGTTCTCGGTGATCGCGAGCGGCTGGCTCGGGTAGCGGTCACGAAGCTCGAGGAGCAGGTCGACGAGGCCCTGGGGCTCCTGGTTCCAGCCCATCGCGGTGTGCGGGCCGGGCTGGGGCAGCCACTCGACCTCGTCGGCGCCGACCCACGAGGAGTGCTCGGAGGCGCGGTGCCCGTCGGGGCCGGGCTTGCCCGGGTCGGCGCCGACGCCGGTGCCCTTCTTGACGCGACCCGTCGAGTAGTAGTTGACGCCGAGCACCGTCAGCGGGATGCGGATGAGCTCGAGGTCGCCCTCCTGCACGAAGGACCAGTCGGTGAGGTGCGCGGTGTCCGCGAACACCTCCTTGGGGTACTCGCCGTCGAGCAGCGGGCCGAGGAAGACCTCGTTCGCGATCGTGTCGATGCGGCGCTTGGCCTCGACGTCGTCGGCCGATTCCGTCGCGGCGCGCGTGACGTGCAGGTTGAGCGTGATGGAGATCGGGGCGTCCTCGCCGAGGACCTCGCGGATCGCGCGGCCGGCGAGGCCGTGGCCGAGGTTGAGGTGGTGCACGGCCGTGAGCGCCGCGACGTCGTCGGTCACGCCGGGGGCGTGCACGCCGGACGCGTAGCCGAGGAACGCGGAGCACCACGGCTCGTTGAGCGTGGTCCACAGGTGGACGCGGTCGCCGAGCACCTCGGCGAGCTTGCGGGCGTAGTCGGCGAACCGGTATGCGGTCTCGCGGTTCGCCCAGCCGCCCTCGTCCTCGAGGGGCTGCGGGAGGTCCCAGTGGTACAGCGTCGCGACGGGCTTGATGCCGGCGGCGATCAGCCGGTCGACGAGGTCGGAGTAGAAGTCGAGGCCGGCCTGGTTGAACTCGCCCGAGCCGGTCGGCTGGATGCGCGGCCACGCGATCGAGAACCGGTAGGCCTGCAGGCCGAGGCCCTGCATGATCGCGACGTCCTGCGCGACGCGGTGGTAGTGGTCCACCGCGACGTCACCCGTGTCGCCGTTGAGGACCTTGCCCGGCGTGCGGGAGAAGGTGTCCCAGATCGACGGGCCGCGGCCGTCCTCGTCGTACGCGCCCTCGATCTGGTACGAGGCCGTGGCGGAGCCCCAGAGGAAGTCGTCGGAGAACTGGCGGCCGGAGGGGCGCGTCGCGGTCATGGAGGTCCTTCGCGTTCGGGTTCATCGGGACGGGCGAGGGCGGGGACTGCTGCGTCCCGGGTGCGGCACCCTCCGCCGTCGGGAGGTGTCGAAACGATACGATACACACGCTGGGACCGCTCCCGCGACCCCTCGTCGGCACTCTACTTGACCGGTAAGGCCCTCGGCAGGTGCCACCTGCGACGACGTGGGCGACCGGCCTGCTGGAACCGGTCGCCCACGCCGGGCTCACACCGTCAGCTCGACGACGGCCTGGCCGGCGACGGCGTGCGCCGTCCCGCCCGGACCGTCCACGGACGGCGCGACCTGCACCGACCAGGGCGACGACGTGCCGCGCGCCTCGACGCGCACCGTGCCGCCCTGCCGGCTGACCTCGAACTCGGCGTCGCCGCCCGCCGACGGGACGCGCGTGACCGACCGGTGACCGTCCGGCAGCCCGAAGACGCGCAGCGTCAGACCGTCCAGCCAGTCGTCGTCGGGGCGCTCGTCGCGCGCCGCGAGCGGCACCACGCCGCCCGGGCGGACGTACAGCGGCAGCGAGTCGAACCCGTGCCGCTCGCGCACCCACCGCGGGCCGGTGACCTGCTCGCCCGACAGCAGAGACGTCCACGTGCCGTCCGGCACGTACACGTCGACCTCGCCGTCCGCGGAGAACACGGGGGCCACGAGCAGGTCCGAGCCGAGCATGTACTGCGTGTCGACGGTCCGCGCGCCGCGGTCGTGGGGGAACTCGAGCACCATCGGGCGCATCACCGGCACGCCCTGCTCGTGCGCCTCGACGCCCGCCTGCGCGAGGTAGGGCATGAGGCGCAGCTTGAGCCGCGTGAAGTCGCGCGCCACGTCGACGGCCTCGTCGTCGAACGCCCACGGCACCCGGTACGAGCTCGAGCCGTGCAGGCGGCTGTGCGACGACAGCAGGCCGAACGCGAGCCACCGCTTGAACACGGCCGGGTCTGGCGTGCCCTCGAACCCGCCGATGTCGTGGCTCCAGTAGCCGAAGCCCGACAGCGCGAGCGACAGGCCGCCGCGCAGCGACTCGGCCATCGACGCGAACGTCGACTCCGAGTCGCCGCCCCAGTGCACCGGGAACTGCTGGCCGCCGACGGTCGCCGACCGCGCGAACAGCACCGCCTCGCCCTCGCCGCGCTCCTCCACGAGCAGGTCCCAGACCGCCTTGTTGTAGAGGTACGTGTAGTAGTTGTGCATCCGCTCCGGGTCGGTGCCGTCGTGCCACACGACGTCCGTTGGGATCCGCTCGCCGAAGTCCGTCTTGAAGCAGTCGACGCCCTGCCCGAGCAGCGTGCGCAGCTCCTCGGTGTACCAGCGCACCGCGTCGGGGTTGGTGAAGTCGACCAGGCCCATGCCGGCCTGCCACAGGTCGGTCTGCCAGACGGAGCCGTCGGCGCGCTTCACCAGGAACCCGCGCTCGCGCCCCTCCGCGAACAGCCGCGAGCGCTGCGCGATGTACGGGTTGATCCAGACGCAGATCCGCAGGCCCTTGGCCTTGAGCCGCGCGAGCATGCCCTCCGGGTCCGGGAACGTCGCCGGGTCCCACGTGAAGTCGCTCCAGTGGAACTCGCGCATCCAGAAGCAGTCGAAGTGGAACACCGACAGCGGGATGCCGCGCTCGGCCATGCCGTCGACGAAGCTCGTCACGGTCGCCTCGTCGTAGGACGTCGTGAACGACGTCGAGAGCCACAGGCCGTACGACCAGTCGGGCACGCGCGCGGGACGGCCGGTCAGCGCCGTGTAGCGACGCAGCACGTCCTTGGGCGTCGGCCCGTAGATGACGTAGTACTGCAGCGACTCGCCCGCGACGGAGAACTGCGTGCGCGACACGACCTCGGTGCCGACCTCGTACGACACGAGGCCCGGGTGGTCGACGAAGACGCCGTAGCCCTGGTCGGACAGGTAGAACGGCACGTTCTTGTACGCCTGCTCGCTCGCGGTGCCGCCGTCGGCGTTCCAGATGTCGACGCTCTGGCCGTTCTTCACGAACGCGCCGAACCGCTCCCCCAGGCCGTAGACGTGCTCGCCCACGCCGAGCGTGAGCTGCTCGTGCACGTAGTGGTCGCCGCGGGCGTCGGTGACGACGCCGATGCTGCGGGGGGTCGACGCCGTGAGGTGCCGCCCGTCGCCCTCGAACTGCACGCTCCACTCGCCGCGCGTGCGGACGCGGGCCGTCAGCGCGCCCGCGGTGAACGTCGCGATCCCGTCCGCGTCGGCGGGCTCGACCTTGACCCCGGCCGGCTGCGTCGCGAGGCCGAAGTGCGGGCCGCGGTCGACACCGCCCTGGAAGTGCTCGATGCGCACGCCGACCACGTCGTCCATGGGCGACGAGAACGTCACCGTGACGAGCGGGCGGTTGAGCGTGTCCCCCCGCGACGTCAGCGGTGCCGTGGAGGACCACACGGTGAGGGTGTCGTCGCCGACCTGGACGTCGGCGACGTCGCGCGGCCGCAGGATGGTCGTCCCGGGCTGCGGGAGCCAGTACCCGTCGGTGAACTTCATCGTGTCCTCTCGGTCGGTGCGAGGTGCAGGGCTGCGGCGCCCTCGGCGGGCAGGAGGAGCTCGTCGGCGACGGCGTCGCCGGTGAGCAGGTCGGTCGCGGCGGCCGGCAGACGGACCGTCTGCTTCGCGCGGGACCGGTTGAGCACGAACAGCACGTCGCCGCGGCGTGCGATCTCGACGCCCTCGGGCACGTCCGACAGCGGGGCGGTCACGCCCGCGGCCGCGACGCAGTCGGCGACGACCGCCGCGAGCACGTCGCGCGGCGGGACGGTCGTCACGTACCAGGCCTGGCCGGCGTCGTCACCTGCGCCGTGCGTGCGGCGGGTCAGCGCGGGGCGGCCCGCGAGGTCGCCGTCGGCGTACGTCGCGAGCACCGCGGCGCCGTCGCTGCGGACGTGCTCGGACCACGTCGTCGCGACGAAGTCGCCGTACCGGTCCGACGCGACGACGACCCCCTCGTCCTCCAGCGGGCGCCAGTCCTCCCCCGACGCTCCCAGGACGTCCGCCCACGGGACCGGGAAGCGCCCGCGACGGACGCGCGCGTGCTCGTCGGCGACCGCGCTGAACGGGCCGACCAGCAGCACGCCCCCGCGCTCGGGGACGCGCGCGACGTTCGCCGCGTCCGCGTCGGTGACCGCGTGCAGCGACGGCACGATCACGAGGTCGTAGCCGTCGAGGTCCGCCGACGGCGGCACGACGTCGGTCGCGATCCCGGCCCGCCAGAGCGGCTCGTGGTACGCCGCGAGCTGGCCGAGCACGTCGAGGCGCATCGACGGGCGCGCGGGCAGGAGCTCGCCCGCCCACCACGAGGGCCAGTCGAAGACGAGCGCGACGCGCGCGTCGACCCGCGTGCCGACGACCGGGCGCAGCCGCTGCAGCAGCGCGCCCTGTGCCCGGACCGCGCGGTGCAGGTCGGTGTCCGGACCGGCGTGCGGCACCATCGCCGAGTGGAAGCGCTCGGCGCCGCCCGTCGACGCGCGCCACTGGAAGTAGCAGACGCCGTCCGCGCCGTGCGCGACCGCGCGCAGCGAGTCGAGGACCATCGCGCCCGTGCTCTTCGGGACGTTGTGCGCGCGCCAGTTCACGGCGCCGGCCGCCTGCTCCATGAGCAGCCAGGGCTGCCCCCGCCGGACGCCGCGGACGAGGTCGTGGGCCAGGGCGGCGCGGGCGGGCGACGACGCGTCCGCCGGGTCGGTGTAGCAGTCGTCGGCGACGACGTCGACGTCGTCGGCCCACGCGTGCTGGTCCACGCCGGGGAAGAAGTTCATGACGTTCGTGGTCACGGGCGCGTCGGAGCGCTCGCGGATGATCGCCGCCTGGAGGCGGTAGACGTCCCGGAGCTGGTCGGACGTGAACCGGCGGAAGTCGAGCTCGGCGGCGGGGTTGTGCAGGTACGGGGCGGCGCGCGGCGGGACGATCTCGTCGAAGCACGAGTACCGCTGGCTCCAGAACGCGGTCGCCCACGCGGCGTTGAGCGCGTCGACGTCGCCGTACCGCCTCCGCAGCCACGTGCGCAGGCGCTCGGCGCACAGGTCGCACCAGCACGTCTGGCCGAGCTCGTTGCCGACGTGCCACATCGCGACGGCGGGGTGGTCGGCGTACCGGTCGACGAGGTGCCGGACGACCGCGGCGACGTGGTCGCGGTACACCGGCGAGCCCGGGCAGAAGTGGTTGCGCGAGCCGACGCTCATCCGCACGCCCTGGGCGTCGACGGCCGACGTCTCCGGGTGGCGGTGCGCGAGCCAGGGCGGGGGCGACGCGGTGGGGGTCGCGAGGTCGACGGCGATGCCCGCACCGTGCAGGAGGTCGAGGACCTCGTCGAGCCACGCGGTCTCGAAGCGGCCGGGCTCGGGCTCGAGCGTCGCCCACGAGAAGATCCCGACGGAGACGAGGTTGACGCCGGCCGCGCACATGAGCGCGACGTCCTCGCGCCACACGTCGGGCGTCCACTGCTCGGGGTTCCAGTCGCCGCCGTAGAGGACGCCGTGGGCCGCGGTGAGCGCGTCCAGACCCGTCATGCCACCCTCCCCCGTGCCGCCGTCCGGGCGACGCGGTGCGCCGGTCCCTGCGTCGATCGTCGAAGCGCTTCAACACCGAAGCCGCATCGGACGCTAGCCGCTGCCGACGTTACGTGTCCATTCCCCCGGGTTGACGGGTGGGTAGTTGCGATAGTCGGTGTCGAAGCGTTTAGTCGAGGACGCGTCGTCGAACGGCTCGGCGTGCGGCGCTGTACCGCTACACTCCCCGCATGGCCACGATCGCCGACGTCGCGAAGGCAGCGGGTGTCTCGTCCTCGACCGTGAGCTACGTGCTCTCCGGCAAGCGCCCGATCTCCCTCGCGACCCGGCACCGCGTCGAGAAGGCGATCCGCGACCTCGGGTTCAGCCCGCACGCCGGCGCCCGGGCGCTCGCGTCGAGCCGCACCAACGTCCTCGGGCTCGTCGTCCCGCTGCGCGCCCTCGAGGCGAACGTCGCGATCGTCATGGAGGTCGTCTCCGGCGTCATCACGCGCGCCCGCGACTTCGACCACGACGTCCTCGTCCTCACCCAGGACGACGTCAACGGCGTCCAGCGGCTCGCCAACGGCAGCATGGTCGACGCGCTCATCCTCATGGACATCGAGACGCTCGACCCGCGCCTGCCCGTGCTCGCCGGGCTCCGCCAGCCGTCCGTCCTCATCGGCGTGCCCAGCGACCCGCACGGGCTGTCGTGCGTCGACCTCGACTTCGCCGCCGCCGGCCGGCTCGCCGTCCGGCACCTCGTCGACCACGGCCACCGCAGCATCGCGCTGCTCGGGGCGCCGTCCGCCGCGCTCGCCCGCAGCGCCAACTACGCGGTGCGCATCGTCGACGGCTTCCGCTCCCAGGCCGGGCCCGCCGGCGTGCGGCACACCGTCGTGCCGACCGAGGCCTCCTACCCCGGCGCCGAGGCTGCCGTCGAGCGCGCGTTCGCCGAGCTCGACGACCTCACCGCGCTCGTCGTGCACAACGAGGCCGCGCTTCCCGGCGTCCTCGCCGCGCTCGCGCGCAGCAACCGGTCCGTGCCCGGCGACGTCTCCGTGCTCGCCGTCGCGCCGTCCAGCCTCGCCGAGCACCTGGCCCTCCCCCTGTCCGCGATCGACGTCCCCGCCGAGGAGATCGGCCGCACCGCGGTCGAGATGACGATCGAGCGGCTCGACCAGAAGAAGGCCGCCGAGACGCGGCTGCTGTCGCCGGCCTTCAACGAGCGCGGGAGCTGCGCCGCACCCGCCTGACCGCTGCGGCCGCAGGCCCGGCACGTCCGGTCCCCGTCGCGTCCCGTCGGTCACGCGGGCACCTCCGTCAGGTCCCCGTCGAGCCGGACCGTCGCACCCGCGTGCAGCGTCAGGGTCCGCGTCCGGTCGGCGTGCACCACCTCCAGGGTGCCCCCGCGACCCGCGCGCAGCACGACGCCACGCAGCGCACCGCCGGACCACGTCACGTCGACCACCAGGCCGCCGCGCCCGCGCACACCCCGCACCGACCCGTCCGGCCACTGCGGCGGCAGCGCCGGGAGCAGACGCACGCGTCCCGCAGTCGACTGGACCAGCGCCTCCGCGACCGCGGCGACCAGCCCCAGGTTGCCGTCCACCTGGAACGGCGGGTGCGTCGAGAACAGGTTCGGCAGCAGGCCGCCGCGCTCCGGCTCCGCCGACGACGGGTCCGCGGGCTGCATCGCCTCCACGAGCAGCGCACCGACCGCCTCGCCGTCCCCGAGCCGGGCGCGCAGCGCCGTCTTCCACGCGAGCGACCAGCCCGTCGAGCCGGGACCGCGGGCGTCGAGCGACGCGCGCGCGGCCGTGGCGAGGTCCGGGGTGTCGACGACGTCGACCTGCGCGAGCGGGAAGAGGCCGACGAGGTGCGACAGGTGGCGGTGGTGCGGGTCGACCGCCGGGGCGTCGTGCGACCACTCGCGCAGCAGGCCGTCCGGACCGACGCCCGGGAGAGCCAGCCGGTGCAGCGCGGAGCGCAGCCGGGGCTCGATCGGGTCGTCCAGGTCGAGCAGCGCGACGGCGTCGAGACAGCGCTCCAGCAGGTCGCGGACCAGGACGAGGTCCATCGTCGCGCCCGTCGTCAGCGCGCCCGCGCCCCCGTCGGGGCGGACGAACGTGTTCTCGGGCGACGTCGACGGCGACGTGGTGAGCCGGCCGTCGGGCGCCTCGACCAGCCAGTCCAGGCAGAACTCCGCGGCGCCGTGCAGCAGCGGCCACGCCCGCTCGCGCAGGAAGCCGAGGTCGCCCGTCAGGTCGGCGTGGTCCCACAGGTGCCGGCACAGCCACACGCCGCCCATCGACCACTGCGCCCACGACGGGTCGCCGTGACCGGCGCCGACGGGCAGCGCCCAGCCCCACGCGTCGCTGTTGTGGTGCGCGACCCAGCCCCCGCAGCCGTACAGGTCCCGGGCGACCGCCGCGCCCCGCCGGGCGATCAGGCCCACGTGGTCCAGCAGCGGCTCGTGGCACTCGGCGAGCCCGACCGCCTCCGCGCCCCAGTACGCCATCTCGAGGTTCACGTTCAGCGTGTACGCGCTCGACCACGGCGGCCTCGCCTCGGCGTTCCACACCCCCTGGAGGTTCGCGGGCGGCGAGCCCGGCCGCGACGACGCGACCAGCAGGTAGCGGCCGTGGTCGAACACCGCCTGCGCGAGCGCGGCGTGCGTCGTCGACGCGATCGCGTCGGGCAGACGCAGGTGGACGTCCGCGCCCGTGAGGTCGAGCGTGCACGCGTCGAGCAGGCGGCGGTGGTCCGCGACGTGCCGGGCGCGGCACGCGTCGCCGTCGGCCCGGCTGCCGGGCAGCGCCTGGCGCGCGCACGCGAGGACGTCCGCGACCACCTCCTCCCGGGGGCGGAGCGGTCCGTCGGACGGCCACGGCGACGTCGTGCCCGACGCGAGCACGACCTCGACCCACGTCGCACCCGACACCCGCAGCGCCGACGACGACCCCGCGACCTCGCCGTCGCTGCACGCGAGCAGCGCGGCGACCCCGGTGAGCGACGCTCCGTCGCCCGTGCGCAGCGTCGACGCCTGCGGCTCGTGCCCCGGCGGGACGTCGTCGGGCAGCTCGAGGACGAGCACCCGGCCGCCCGGCGCGTGGTGGTCGGCGCGCACGTCGTGCCCGGTCGACAGCTCGACACGCAGCCCGAACGGCACGTCCGACGACCACCGGCCGTGCAGCGCACCGTCGACCGCGCTCGCGTACCACTCGACCACGACCGACCCGATGCCGACCGGGACGTCCTCGACGACCGTGCCGTCGCGCAGGTCCAGCGTCCGCGGGGAGTCGTCGGGACGCCGGACCTGCGCGGTCCTGGGTGCAGCCGCCGCGGGCGCGTGCTCGGG
>NZ_BHYL01000245.1 GCF_003851725.1 Cellulomonas algicola
GTCGGGGTCGGCGTGGCCG
Source organism: Cellulomonas algicola (assembly GCF_003851725.1). Taxonomy (GTDB): domain Bacteria; phylum Actinomycetota; class Actinomycetes; order Actinomycetales; family Cellulomonadaceae; genus Cellulomonas; species Cellulomonas algicola. Next base: position 20 of record NZ_BHYL01000245.1, read on the forward strand.
TCGGGGTCGGGGTGGGCGTCGTCGTCGGACCACCCGGTCCGTTGCCTCCGCTCCACGTGTGCGCCCCCGACGTCACGGTGCGCCCGGCCGGCACGCGCAGCGTCGTGCCGTCGGAGAACCGCACGGTGAGCGGCGTCGCGGTGACGTTCGACGCCACGTACGTGCGCCCACCCGCCCCGCGGAACACCGCGGCGAGGGGGTGGTCGGCGCGCACGGTCGCGTCGAGCGTCCCGAGGGCCGCGAGGTTGGCGATCCAGTGGTACGTGTGCGCCCGCGACTCCCCCTCCTCGACGGTGTAGCCGGGGTTCGCCTGGAGCTCGCGCAGCGCGGCGGGGCCGTCGCCGAGCGCGAGGTAGCTCCACAGGATGTCCTGCCAGACGGTCGGCGGCCCGCCGTTGACGCGGACGAGCTCGGCGTAGTTGGCGCGCACGTCGTCGGGACGCAGCCCGAGGTAGAGGTGCCCGCCCGTGATGGGCAGGGTGTTGATGCCCTGGATCATCTCGGCCTCGCCGCTGAACCACGTCGCGTACGCCCCGCCGTCGCCCCAGATCATGCCGACGGTGGTGTGCCCGAATCCCTGCGGGATCGCCTCGACGCGGTCGAACCAGTACTCCTGGATCGCGGCGGCCTGGGTCGCGTAGAGGTACGCGCCTGCGTCGCGGACGGACTGCCGGCCGGTCGCCTCGCCCCACTGCACGAGCGCTGCGGCGAAGTTCATGCCCTCGGAGCTCGACTCCTGGTTGTTGCCGGCCGCGAAGGCGCCGTGACCCGACGCCCAGTCGTGCCCGGCGTACGGGTCGAAGTCGCGCAGGAACGGGAACCGCTCCTCCGACCGGTCGTAGCCGTTGGCGTCGCGCACGAGCACGTCGACCATGCCGCCGTAGTCGGCCGCCCACTGCGGGTCGAACCGCGCGAGCGTCGCGGCGGCCGCGACGTAGTAGCCGTAGTGGAAGTGGTGGTCGTTGAGCTCGGTGTCGGACCCGTACGACGCGGGGTAGCCGATGAGCGTGCCCCAGCGGGCGTCGTAGGCGAACACACGCTCGGTCTTGCCGCCTGTCGCGGTGAACCAGTCGGTGAGCGTCGTGCGCATCGCGCGGAGCGTGCGGTCCCGCACGTCGGTGCGGCCGAGCTGGTCGGCGATCTCGGCGATGCGGGCGGCCCGCCCGAGCGCCTTGCCGGTCCAGTAGGTGTCGGCGCGCAGGACCCCGAGGTCGTCGGTCGCGGCCTCGTCGAGCAGCGCGTCGAGCCGGTCGCGCGCGGCGCCGGTCGACGTGGCGACCGCGGGCACCTCGGGGAGGATCCCGGTGAAGGGCGTCGTGGTGGTGAACGACGTCGCGCCCGTGTACGCCGTCATCGCGCCGCGCGGGGAGACGTAGGTGCCGAGCGTGCCCGTCGAGCCCGGGCCCGTCGTCGCCGTGACGTAGCGCTGCTGGTGCGGGTACAGCGCGACGACCGTGCCGCGCGACCGACCCTGGAGCGGTTCGGTCGTGAGCGCGTACGTCGTGCGGACACGCGAGGCCGCCTCGTCGTACGACCACGACACGCGCGCGTCGGTCACCTCGTCGAACGCGTACGTCGCGAGCGCACGGGCCTGAGCGGTGCGCTGCGCGTCGGTCGACCCCGACGCGGTCGTGAGCGCGGCGACGGCGAGGAAGCCCTGGCCGGCGAGCCCGCTGGTCAGCGTCGTGCCGGACACCGTCCAGGACGCGCCGCTCGGTGCGTACGCCACGTAGTCGCTGCCGCCCGCCGTGAAGCCGAGCGTGGACCCGTCGCGCAGCCAGACGCGCAGGTCGGCGGCCGCGGTCAGCACCGCATCGCCGCCGGTCAGGTGGTACCAGCTGATCGGCAGGCCGTGCCCGATCGTGGCGCGCAGCCGCTTGCCCCCGCTCTCCCACGACGGCGTCACGGTCCAGTCGCTCCAGCCGGCGACCTCGACGACCGGCGCGCGCAGGCCGGAGACGCCGACGAGCACGTCCTGGCGGTACGGGTAGTGGAACTCGCCGATCCCGCCGGGCGTGCCGGACACCACGGTGTCACGTGTCACCGAGAGCCCGAGACCGGCCTCCGTCGGCTGGTACGAGACGGGGTGGGCGTGCAGCGGCTCGGACGCGGTGCAGTTCCACCGCTTGAACAACAGCGAGGACCACCAGTCGTTCGTCGGAAGCGGACCGGTGGGCGCGTCGTCCGTCAGGTACACGCGCGGGTCCGCCTCCAAGGCGTCGCACCCCTCGGGCGTCGGACCGGGCGGCGACGTCAGGTAGCTCCCCCGCCCCACGGGCACCGTGTCGGCCGCAGTGGCGGCCGGTGCGACGACGACCGTGCCGGCGAGCAGGCCGGCGGCGACCATGACCAGTGCGCGTGATCCCGGGCGACGCCGGTGTGGTGATGTGCTCATGTCAGCCCCTCTGGGCAGGGGTGAGCGGCACGACGTCGTGCGGCAGCCCCCTGCGTGACCGGCCGGCCGCTCCGTTGCGACCCGCCGCCACCGCTCCCCGCGCGGCCCCCTCTGGACGCGCTCGGTGTGAGAGCGGTGTCAGGAAACCGTAACCCCGGCTCCGGGCCCCGGCACGCCGGGTACGACGACGG
>NZ_BHYL01000246.1 GCF_003851725.1 Cellulomonas algicola
GGCGAGAAGGGCCGCGGGGAGGGTGCCGAGGTCGTGGGCGCGGACGCGGTCCAGGACGGGCCGGGGTTCGCGGGGACCCGCGGCGACGCGGCGCGCGCTCCGGCACCGGTCGCCGGCGTGGCCGTCCGTGGCGCGGGCGCCGTCAGGCGGGAACCGGGTGCGGGCGGCGTGGTGCGCGAGCCAGGTGCGGGCATCGTCGTGCGCGTACCGGGCGCGGGCACCGTCGTACGCGAGCCGGGCGCGGGCACCGTCGTGCGCGGACCGGGCGCGGGGAGCGTCGTGCGCGAGCCCGGCGCGGGCAGCGTCGTGCGGGGGGCGCCGGACGCGGGAGAGGTCCGTGCGGTCGCGGCGACCCCGTAGGTCGAGCGCGGGGCCGGCTGGGCGGACCCGCCGTCGGGCCGCGGCTGGCTCCACGACGGGAGCGCAGGTCCGGCGGGCTGCGGGGCGGAGGTCACGGGGACGCCCGGGGGCGTGAGCACGGCGGTGGACGTCTGCTCGGCGGCGCGACGCTCGGCCTCACGGAGGCTGCGACGGGTCGGCCGGGGGGTCGCCTCGTTGTGCTCGGGCCCCACGACACCTCCACTCGCTCGGTCCACGCTGGCGGACGTCCGCGGCCGGGGAGGCGTCCCTCTCGGGGCGGCTCCGGCGACCGCGGTCACGAAACCATAACGGGTCGCGGTCGCGCTTCCAAGCCCCCTGGACAGCCGTCCAGGGCCTGCGCACGGCGACACGCGGTGCACATCGGGCGGATCTGGGCCACCGGGTGACCGGACCCACAGGTCAGCGTCGCATCCGACCCGGACCGGCGTCCGGGTCGGATCAGAACGCCTGGCCGCGCTGCATGGCGTCACGGACCTCGCCGACGAGCTCCTCGAGGATGTCCTCGAGGAAGACGACGCCGACCGTCCGACCGTCGTCGTCGACGCGCGCGAGGTGCGCCCCGGACCGCTGCATCGCGGCGAGCGCGTCCTCGACCTCGTCCCCCGGCGCGACGACCGCGAGCGCGCGCACGCGCCACGTCGGCACCGGCACCTGGCGGGCGTCCGCGTCGGCGTAGAGCACGTCCTTGAGGTGCAGGTAGCCCGCGGGGTGGCCGTCGTCGTCGAGCACGGGGAACCGGCTGTACCCCGTGCGCGCGACGAGCCGCTCGACCTCCTCGGGCGTCCCCCCGGGACCCACGGTGACGAGGGAGTCGACGGGCACCATGACGTCGCCCGCGGTCCGGTCCGAGAACTCGAGCGCGCCCGCGAGCAGGCCCTGCTCGTCCTCGAGCAGCCCCTCGGCCTGCGACCGCTCGACGATCGAGTGGACCTCCTGCGCGGTGAACGCCGACGACACCTCGTCCTTCGGCTCGACCCCGGCCAGCCGCAGCGCGTGGTTGGCGAGCCAGTTGAGCGCGGCGATGACGGGCCGGACCATGCGCGCGATCCAGACGAGCGGCGGGCCGAACATCAGCACGGCGCGCTCGGGTCCGGCGACCGCGAGGTTCTTCGGCACCATCTCGCCGAGCACGACGTGCAGGTAGACGACGATCGCCAGGGCCAGCACGAACGCGATGGGGTGCGTGAGGTCCTCGCTCACGCCCAGCGCGTGCAGCGGGTCCTCGATGAGGTGCGCGAGCGCGGGCTCGGCGACGACGCCGAGGCTCGTCGAGCACACGGTGATGCCGAGCTGCGCGCACGCGAGCATGAGCGAGACGTGCTCCATCGCCCACAGCACCGTGCGCGCGCGGCGGTCGCCGGCCTCCGCGAGCGGCTCGACCTGGCTGCGTCGCGCGGAGATGATCGCGAACTCGGCGCCGACGAAGAAGGCGTTGCCGGCGAGCAGGAGCGCGCCGACCAGGAGGGCGAGGTTGCTGCTCACGCGTCGCCCTCCTCGTCCTCGCCGGTCGCGACGGCCTGGACCCGGACGCGCTCGACGCGCCGGCCGGCCATGCGCTCGACGACGAGGCGGACGCGGTCGACGACGATCTCGTCGCCCTGCTCGGGGATCCGGCCGAGCACGTACATGAGCAGGCCGCCGAGCGTCTCGTAGGGGCCGTCCTCGGGCACCCGCAGGCCGGTGACCTCGGCGAGCTCGTCGGGACGCAGCACCCCCGCGAGCACCCAGGAGCCGTCGGCGGACTGCGCGGCGGACTGCCGTCGCCGGTCGTGCTCGTCGGCGACGTCCCCGACGAGCTCCTCGACGACGTCCTCGAGCGTGACGACGCCCGAGGTGCCGCCGTACTCGTCGACGACGACCGCGAGCTGCCCGCCCTGCCGCAGCTCGACGAGCAGGGGTCCGAGGTGCACGGTCTCGGGGACGCGCGGCACGTCGACCATGAGCGCCGCGGCGGGGACCTCGGCGCGCTTCTCGTAGGGCACGGCGACGGCGCGACGCAGGTGTACGAGGCCCACGACGTCGTCGGCGGAGTCGCCGATGACGAGGAACCGGGAGTGCCCGCTCGTGCGCGCGAGCGCGATGACGTCGGCGGCCGAGTCCTCGTCGCGTCGCACGAGCACGAGCCGCCCGCGGTCGGTCATGACGTCGACGGCCGTGAGCTCGGAGAACTCGACGGAGTTGATGAGCAGCGTCGCGGTCGACTCGTCGAGCGTCCCGACCTCGGCGGACCGCCGGACGAGCGCGGCGAGCTCCTGCGGCGACCGTCCGCCGGCGAGCTCCTCGCGCGGCTCGACGCCCACGCGCCGCAGGATCGCGTTCGCGCTGCCGTTGAACAGCGAGATGAGCGGCCGCAGGGTCGTGGTGAACCCGCGCTGGAGCGGGGCGACGGCGCGCGCGGTCCCGAGCGGGCGGCTGATCGCGAAGTTCTTCGGGATGAGCTCGCCGACGACCATCGAGAAGCCGTTGACCAGCACGATCGCGAGCAGGCCCGCGAGCGCGCCGCCGATGACCCGGCCGAGCGGCGACGACTCGAGCGGCCCGCCGAGCAGGCGGACGACCGCGGGCTGCGTCGTGTAGCCGAGCAGGATCGTGGTGATCGTGATGCCGACCTGCGCGCCGGACAGCTCGGTCGACAGCCGCCGCAGCGCCTTGACGACGGACTGCCCGCGCCGGTCGTCCGGTGCGGTCTGCTTGTCGACGACGCCCGGGTCGAGCGTGACGAGCGAGAACTCGGCGGCGACGAACACCGCGGTGCCGAGCGTGAGGAGGACGCCGAGGCCCACGAGGAGCCACTCGGTCAGCACGGGTCACCGCCCGGGGGTGCGACGGGCGAGGGGTCGACGTGCGGGCGGGAGGGGACGGGGAGGCCGGCGCCGTCGCCACCGGGCTGGTCGGCCCGCTGGGGTCGCCGGCAGCTACTTGAGCCGCTCATGGTGGCGACATCCTACGGTCCGGTCCGCCGCCGCGCCGGGTGCGCACGGGGGTCGGTCCTGCACCGGTCCGACACGTCTTCCCCCCGCCTCCCCCGCCGAGGTTCCGGGTGCGGGAGGGGTGGCTGTGCCACGCTGACCTCATGACGAACAGCAGCGGTGCGCAGCCGCCCGCGCCGTCCGGAGGTGCCGCGACGACCGTCCTCGTGGTCGAGGACGAGCCGGCCATCGCGCAGGCGATCGCGCACCGCTTCTCCGCCGAGGGGTGGCGTGTCGAGGCCGCCGCGGACGGCCCGTCGGGCGTCGCCGCCGCGACGCGGGTGCGCCCCGACGTCGTCGTCCTCGACATCATGCTGCCGGGCATCGACGGCCTCGAGGTGTGCCGCCAGATCCAGGCCGAGCGCCCGGTGCCGGTCCTCATGCTCACCGCGCGCGACGACGAGACGGACATGCTCGTCGGCCTGGGCGTCGGCGCCGACGACTACATGACGAAGCCGTTCTCGATGCGCGAGCTCGTCGCCCGCACGAAGGCGCTGCTGCGCCGTCAGGAGCGCGCCGCGCGTGCCGCGGAGATCGCGGTCGCGACGACGCCCGACCCGCCGCTCGTCATCGGCGACGTGTCGATCGACCGCGCGCAGCGCCGCGTGCAGCGCGGCGACCAGGAGGTCCACCTCACGCCCACGGAGTTCGACCTGCTCGTCGCGCTCGCGAACTCGTCGCGCACGGTGCTCACGCGCGAGCGGCTGCTCGCGGAGGTGTGGGACTGGGTCGACGCGAGCGGCACGCGCACGGTCGACTCCCACGTGAAGGCGCTGCGCCGCAAGCTCGGCGCGGACCTCATCCGCACGGTGCACGGCGTCGGCTACGCGTTCGAGCCCGCGGACGAGGGCTCGGCGGCGAGGTCCGAGGGGTCGTGAGCGCGCCGCGTCACGTGCGCGGCGAGGGGAGGTCACGGTTGCCGGACGTCCGCCCGCTGGACCGGTTCCGCTCGATCAAGATCAAGCTCGGCGTGCTCGTCGCGGCGTCGGTCGCGCTGGCGTCGTTCATCACGTGGGTCGGCCTGTCGCAGTTCCACCTGGGTCCGAGCCGCACGCTGCCGATCGCGATCGCGCTGTCGCTCGTCGTGACGCAGCTGCTCGCGCGCGGCATGACGTCGCCGCTGCGGGAGATGACGCACGCAGCGGGCCGGATGGCCGACGGCGACTACAGCCAGCGGGTGCAGGCGACGAGCAACGACGAGGTCGGCCAGCTCGCCGAGGCGTTCAACACGATGTCGGACGACCTCGAGCAGGCGGACACGTTCCGGCGCGAGCTCGTCGCGAACGTCGCGCACGAGCTGCGCACCCCGGTGACAGCGCTGCAGGCGCAGCTCGAGAACATCGTCGACGGCGTGAGCGAGCCCGACCCGGTGACGATGCAGGCGGCGCTCGCGCAGACGGAGCGCCTGGGGCGGCTCGTCACGTACCTGCTCGACCTGTCCCGCCTCGAGGCGGGCGACGTGCCGCTGCAGATCGAGGAGGTCCGGCTCGACGACTTCCTGCACGAGGCCGCGGACGGCGCGGCGCTCGTGGGGTCGACCAAGCGGCTGCGTTTCCCGGTGCACGTCGAGCCCGAGGACCTGTCGGTCCAGGCGGACCCCGAGCGGCTGCACCAGGTGGTCGCGAACCTGCTGCACAACGCGGTCCGGCACTCCCCGCCGGACGACGAGGTGCTGCTGGTCGCGTCGCGCGTCGGCACGGACGTCCGGATCGACGTCGTGGACCACGGTCCGGGCATCGCGCCGGAGCAGCGGGCGCACGTGTTCGAGCGGTTCGTGCGCGGCAACACCCCGGCGATCACCGGGCAGGGCTCGACGGGCGGCACCGGGCTGGGGCTGGCGATCGTGCGCTGGGCGGTCGACCTGCACGGCGGCCGGATCGAGGTCGCGGACGGGGGTCCGGGCTGCACGATGCGCGTGACGCTCCCGGGCCGTCCGGCGACGCCGCGGGCGCGCACCGCCTGACCCCATTGTTCTAGTCGCGTTAGAACAGTAGGGTCACGGCATGGCCACGACGAAGCCCTTGCCGAGCCACGACCGCGTCATCGCGGTCTCCCACCTGTCGAAGACCTTCGGACCCGTCCGGGCGGTCGACGACCTGACCTTCGAGGTGCACCCCGGCCGCGTGACCGGGTTCCTCGGCCCGAACGGCGCCGGCAAGACGACGACGCTGCGCATGCTGCTCGGGCTCGTCCGCCCGACCTCGGGCACCGCCACCATCGGCGGCCGCCCGTACCACCGCCTTCCCCGCCCGCTGCGCACCGTGGGCGCCGCCCTGGAGGCGTCGAGCTTCCACCCCGGCCGCACCGCGCTCGACCACCTGCGCACGTACGCGCCGCAGGTCGGCGTGCCCGACGCACGCGCGAGCGAGGTCCTCGACCTCGTCGGGCTCGGCGGCGCGGCGGACCGCCGCGTCGGCGGGTTCTCGCTCGGCATGCGCCAGCGGCTCGCGCTCGCCACCACGCTGCTCGGCGACCCGCCCGTCCTGCTGCTCGACGAGCCGGCGAACGGCCTCGACCCCGAGGGCATCCGCTGGCTCCGCGTGTTCCTGCGCGCCCTGGCCGCCGAGGGGCGCACGGTCCTCGTCTCGAGCCACGTCCTGTCGGAGGTCGAGCAGACCGTCGACGACGTCGTGATCATCGCGCGCGGCCGCCTCGTGCACGCGTCGCCGCTCGACGACCTGGTCCGGCTCGCGCGCCCGCAGGTGCGCGTCGTCTCCCCCGACGCGGCCGGCCTCACCGCGCTGCTGGCGCGCGGCGGCTGGACCCGTGCGGGTGACCCGGACGCGACCGGGCACGCCGTGGACCTCGTCGACGTCGACGCCGCGACCGTCGGCGCCGCGGCGTTCGCGGCGGGGCTCGAGCTGCACGAGCTGAGCACGCGGAACCCCGGGCTGGAAGGACTGTTCCTGGACATGGTCGCGACGCCGGCCGCCCCGACGCACCCGGAGGTGGCGGCCTGATGGGCGCGGCACTGAGGACCGAGTACCGCAAGCTCGTCACGACCCGCCTGTGGTGGGTCCTGCTGCTCGCGATGGTCGGCTACATGGCGTTCATCGCCCCGATCATGGCGTTCGTCGTCACGCAGGGCGGCGACATGGGCACCGTCCCGGGCGGCGAGGGCGGCGGCCCCCTGCCGCCCGACGCGATCGTCCGCACCGTCTACACGATCGCCGTCACGCTCGGCTACACGTTCCCGCTCGTCGTGGGCACCCTCGCCGTCACCACGGAGTTCCGGCACCAGACGATCACACCGACCCTGCTCGCCGAGCCGCGACGCAGCGTCGTGCTGGGCGCCAAGCTGCTCGCCGGCGCGGTGCTCGGGCTCGTCTTCGGCGTCGTCGGCACGGCGACCGTCGCGGGCGCCGGGGCGCTCGTCGTCTCGCTCGCGGGCCAGCCGACGTACCTCGACCTCGCGTCGACGTGGCGGGTGCTCGCGCTGTCCGCGGTGGCGCTGGCCCTGTGGGCCGTCGTCGGGGTCGGCTTCGGCAGCGTCCTGACCAACCAGGTCGCGGCCATCGTCGTGATCCTCGCGTTCACGCAGTTCCTCGAGCCGCTGCTGCGGTTCGGCCTCGCCGCCACGTCGTGGGGCGACGGCATCGCGCGGTTCTTCCCCGGGGCCGCGGCCGAGGCGCTGTCCGGCGGGAGCCTGTACGCCGAGATGGGGGCGACCCAGCTGCTCAGCCCGCTCCAGGGTGCCGCCGTCCTGATCGGGTACGCGCTGCTCTTCGCGGCGATCGGCCGGTTCACAACGTTCCGCCGCGATATCACCTGACGGGATCCGCTCGTCTCGCATGCTGTCGGGAGCGGGCCAAGCCATGACCTCCGCAGGTCTCGCGGCGACCTCGGCTTGAGCCCGCACCGACGGCGGCGTTGCCCGCCGTTGACCCTCGTGTGCCGACCAGGTGAAGACGGTCGGCAGATCGTCCGCCACCCCGTCCCCCGGCCGGGCCGAAGCCCCGACAGGCCGTAATGTTGTCATCAACAGATCCGGCGACGACGCGGTCACGAACCGCAGCGGAAGTGGGCGATCCCAGCGTGACCCAGAAGGCGGAGCCTGACTCGACCCGTGCCGACTTCGGCGCGAACGAGTGGCTCGTGGACGAGCTGTACGAGCAGTTCAAGCAGGACCGGAACGCGGTGGACCCCGCGTGGTGGGACTTCTTCGAGGGCTACAAGCCCGGCGAGACCGAGACCCCGAGCGGGTCCAACGGGTCGCCGGCCCCGGCGGCCGCCCCGTCGGCCCCCGCCCCGCAGACGCCCCCGCCGTCCCCGGCCCCCGCAGCCCCGCCGGCGGTGAGCGCCCCCGCGGCGCCCGCACCCACCAGGAC
>NZ_BHYL01000247.1 GCF_003851725.1 Cellulomonas algicola
TCGCCGGAGACCTCCGGTGGCGCGGCGACGGGGACGTCGCACGCCGCCCACGGCACCGATCCGCGCCACGGCCGGGCCGGTGCCGACCCGCGCTACGGCCAGCCCGGCCCCGACCCGCGCTACGGCCAGGCGGGCCCCGGCAGCGTGCCGGGCGGCGCCTCGACCGGGTTCCCGGACCGTGCGCCGTTCCCGCAGCCCGACCCCCGCACCGACCCGCGGTTCGTACGCGTCAGCCGCCGCGCCGCCCGGAAGGCCGCGGCAGCGTCGCGCGTCGACCTCGGGACGGCCGCCGCGGAGCACCCCCTCGGAGCCCCCGCCCCCACGTACCGTCCCGACGCGCGGGGTGACGCCGCCGCGGGCTACGTCCCGCTCGGTGTGCCGGGCGGCGACGCGGGGCACGCGGGAACCCCGCAGGTCGTCGCCCCGCGGCGTCGTCGGCGGGCGCTGTCGGTCGTCTGGGTGGTGCCGCTCGTGGTGCTCGCGCTCGTCGCGGGCGTCCTGGGCGGTCTGCTCGGCGCGCGGCTCGGCGAGGACGACCACCTCGCGGACGCGGGCCTGCCGACGACGGTCCCGGGTGCGGCGGACGTCGCGCGCGCGCCCGAGTCGGTCGCGGGCATCGCGGCGACGGTCCTGCCCAGTGTCGTGTCGATCGAGGTCGACGGGCCGCAGGGCACGGCGACGGGCTCGGGCTTCGTGCTGCGTGCGGACGGCTACCTCGTGACGAACAACCACGTGGTCGCCGAGGCCGCGGACGCGGCGACGTCGATGACGGTGACGTTCGCCGACGGCAGCGAGGAGAGCGCGACGGTCGTCGGGCGGACGTCGGAGTACGACCTCGCGGTGCTCAAGGTCGACGTGACCGGGCTGACGCCGCTGCTGCTCGGTGACTCGGACGCGGTCGTCGTGGGCGACCCGGTGGTCGCGATCGGCGCGCCCCTGGGCCTCGCGGGCACGGTCACGACGGGCATCGTCAGCGCGCTCAACCGGCCGGTGTCGGCGGGCGACGAGGAGGACACCGCGTTCATCAACGCGATCCAGACGGACGCGGCGATCAACCCGGGGAACTCGGGCGGCCCGCTCGTCAACGCCAAGGGCGAGGTGATCGGCGTCAACTCGGCGATCGCGCAGCCGCCGGGCACGCCGTCGACGTCGGGCGGCAGCATCGGCCTGGGCTTCGCGATCCCGTCGGAGCAGGTGCGCCGCACGGCCGAGCAGCTCATCGAGACGGGCCGGGCGACGTACCCGATCATCGGCGTGCTGCTGGACCAGCGGTACGTGGGCGAGGGTGTGCAGGTGTCGACGGAGGACCGGGACGGGACGCCCGCGGTGTCGGCCGACGGCCCCGCGGAGCGAGCGGGCATCCGGCGCGGCGACGTGATCCTCGCGATCGACGGCCGGCCCGTCACGGACCCGGACGAGCTGATCGTCGCGATCCGGGCCCGGACACCCGGGGAGACGGTCGTGCTGCGCGTGCGGACGGGCTCCGACGAGCGCGACGTGCGGGTCCGGCTCGACGAGGCCGACGCCCGCTGAGACGCCTCCGGGCGGGCCGCCGACCGGGGCCTGCCGGCGGTCCGCGCGGGGTACCCTGACCCGGTGTTCGGAATCAACGGCGGGGAGCTGCTCGTGCTCTTCCTCGTCGCGGCCTTCGTGATCGGCCCCGAGCGCCTGCCGAGGTACGCGGAGCAGCTGGGCCACTGGGTCCGGCGCGCACGCCAGTTCGCCGCCGACGCCAAGGCGCGCGTCGACGAGGAGCTCGGCGAGGAGGCCCGCGACGTCGACTGGGCGGCGCTCGACCCGCGCAAGTACGACCCGCGCCGGATCGTGCGCGAGGCCCTGCTCGACGACCTGCCGTCGACGTCCGGACGTCCTCCCGCTGGAACCCCGCCGACGGCCCGTGCCACCGCGGCGACCGCCGGCGGCGCTGCTGCGGCGGCCGCTGCCTCGAAGGGTGGCGGGGTCAAGGTCGCGGGCGACCCGGGCGAGCGATGGCGGAGCGCACCGTTCGACGACGAAGCCACCTGACGTAGCGCGTCGGCGCGCGGTCGCCGACGTGGCCGGTCGAGGTCCACCTCACCGGTCCCGCCGCCCGCGCAGACGCACCCCCCGCACGCACCCCGTCGTCCCGCTCCTGGGCGGGCACGGCGCACCGACAGAATGGACTGAGGGTCCGCATGGCCACGCACCGCTCGCGCATCTTCTCCGGGATGCAGCCGACGTCCGACTCGCTCCAGCTCGGCAACTACCTGGGCGCCCTCACGCAGTGGGTCGCGCTGCAGGACGACCACGACGCGATCTACTGCGTCGTCGACCTGCACGCGCTGACCGTCAACCCGGACCCGGCGGTCCTGCGGGACCGGACGCGCCGCACGGCGGCGCAGTTCCTCGCCGCGGGTGTCGACCCGGCCCGGTCGATCCTCTTCGTGCAGTCGCACGTCCCCGAGCACGCGGAGCTCGCGTGGCTGCTGTCGTGCCAGACGGGCTTCGGTGAGGCCGGCCGGATGACGCAGTTCAAGGACAAGTCGAGCAAGCAGGGGACCGAGGGCACGACCGTCGGGCTGTTCACGTACCCCGTGCTCATGGCCGCGGACATCCTGCTGTACGACACGAACCTCGTGCCTGTCGGCGAGGACCAGCGCCAGCACCTCGAGCTGTCCCGCGACCTCGCGCAGCGGCTCAACCACCGGTTCGGCAAGGACACGGTCGTCGTGCCGGAGCCGCACATCGTCAAGGCGACCGCGAAGATCTACGACCTGCAGGACCCGACGTCGAAGATGAGCAAGTCGGCCGAGAGCCCGAACGGCCTGATCGAGCTGCTCGACGACCCGAAGGTGATCGCGAAGCGCATCAAGTCGGCGGTCACGGACACCGAGCGCGAGATCCGCTTCGACCCGGCGGCCAAGCCGGGCATCTCCAACCTGCTGACGATCTACTCGGCGCTCGCGGGCCGGCCCGTGGACGCGCTCGTCGCGGAGTACGAGGGCAAGGGCTACGGCGACCTGAAGAAGGACGTCGCCGAGGTCGTGCTGGCGTTCCTCACGCCCTTCCAGGAGCGTGTGCACGGCTACCTCGCGGACCCGGCGTCCCTCGACGCGGTGCTCGCCGACGGCGCCGACCGGGCGCAGGAGATCGCGGCCCCGACGCTCGAGCGCCTCTACGACCGGTTCGGCCTGCTGCGTCGTCGGGGTTCGCGCCGGGTCGTCCGCGACGAGGTCGACGCCGGGGTGGGGATCGGGGCATGAGGCTGCCGGAACGCACCGGCGACCAGCTCCGCATCGGGGTCGCCGTCACGGTCCCCGAGCCGTGGGGCAGCGAGCTGCGCGCCGCGCGGTCCCGCTACGGCGACCCGCTCGCCGACTTCATCCCGCCCCACATCACGCTGCTGGGTCCGACGGTCGTCGAGCCCGAGGAGATGGCGGAGGTCGAGGAGCACCTCACGAAGGCCGCGGCGCGGCACACGCCGTTCGTCGTGCGGCTGCGCGGGACGGCGACGTTCCGCCCGGTGTCGCCGGTGGTGTTCGTCGAGCTCGCCGACGGCGCCGAGGGCTGCGCGGCGCTCGAGCGGTCGGTCCGGACCGGCGTGCTCGACCAGGAGCTCCGGTTCGACTACCACCCGCACGTCACCGTCGCGCACGAGGTGCCCGACGACCGGCTCGACGCGGCCGCGGCCGGGCTCGCTGACTTCGAGGCCGCGTTCGTGGTCACGGAGTTCCACAGCTACCTGCACGGCGACGACGGCGTCTGGCGTCCCGTGCGGGACTTCGCCCTTGACCTCGGGTCCGCACCCGTGGGCCTGCTGACGTCGGACGACGCGTCCGACGCGGATGCCGGAGCGGTGCGCCCGACCTAGGGTCGAGGCATGACGAGCGAGCCGACGGACGTGACCAGCCCGGCGGCCGGCTCGGGGGCCGCCCAGGCGCGTGCGCAGCGGACCGAGGACGCGTCGCTGCCGCGCAAGCGCCCGTCGCTCGTCGAGCGTGCCAAGGCCGTCCTCGCGTGGTGGCAGCAGACGCGTCCCGCGCGCGCGAACGCCCGCTTCGGCGCTGCCGGGGGCGGGCTGCTCACCGGCGGGATCGCGTACGCCGCGCTGTTCTCGGTGTTCGCCGGGCTCACCATCGGCTACACAATCTTCATGGCGGTGCTCGGCGACAACGCCGACCTCCGCCAGCAGGTGCTCACGGCGATCGACGACACGCTGCCCGGGCTCATCGACACGGGGACCAACACGGGGCTCATCGACCCCGACTCGCTCGTGCTGAACCCCGCGCTGACGGTCGCGGGCATCGTGGCCCTGGTCGTCCTCGTGCTGAGCGCGATCTCCGCGACCGCGGCGCTGCGCACCGGGGTGCGCGCGATGTTCGGGCGCGTCACGGGCGACAACGCGGTCTTCTCGAAGCTGCGCGAGCTCGGTGGGTTCGTCGGGATCGCGCTCGCGGTCCTCGTGTCCGCCGTGCTCACGACCGCGGCGACCGCGGCGTCCGACTGGCTCACCACGCTGGTCGGGTGGCCGGACACCTCGGGCACCGTGGCGGCGGCGCTCGTGTCGTTCGTCGTCGACGCCGCGATGTTCATGCTGGTCGTGTGGTTCCTCGCGGGGCAGCGGCCCGCCTTCAAGGACCTCTGCTGGGGAGCCGTCATCGCGGCCGTGGGCATCGGCGTCGTCCGGCTGCTCGGCACGTCCGTCGTCGCGGGCAGCGCCACGCGCAACCCGGTGCTCGCGTCGTTCGCCGTCATCGTCACGCTGCTGATCTGGATCAACCTGCTGGCGCGCATCGTCCTGCTCGCCGCCGCGTGGACCGCGGACCCGCCGCAGGAGAAGCCTGAGGACGTCGAGAGCCCGGTGGGCACGGACTGACGCGAACGGCGGACGAGGGCTCCGGAGCCCCGGCGACCGCGGCGCGCGGCCGGACGCGCTCGGACGCGCCCGGACGCGGGCCGACGCGAACGGCGCGCGACGTGGACGGGCGTGCTCAGAGCAGCGCGCGGATCGCGGGCGCGTGGAGGCGCAGCCTGGTGATCCGGGCGCGGGTCGAGGCCGGCTCGCCGATCTCGCCGAGGCGCAGCATCCCGGGGTCGCCGCGGCGCTGCCCCTCCTCGATCCGGTCGGACGCGTCGCTCATGCGGACGGTCACGTGGTCGAGGATCGCGGCCGGGGCGACGTCGCCGTACGCGTCGGCCATCACACGCAGGCCGTGCGCGGCGGCGGCCGGGTCGCCGTCGGGGAACAGCAGCGGCGCGTTCCACGCGAAGATCGCGAGGTCGTCGATCGGGTGCCCCGGACCGGCGACGTCCCAGTCGAAGACGCCCGCGAGCTCGTCGCCGTCGAAGGACATGTTGTACATGGCCGCGTCGTGGTGGCAGACGATCTCGCCGGGCTCGAGCGCGCGCTCGAGGAACCGCCAGCGCCGGCTGTCGCGCGGGAAGCCGGCCACGACGTCGTGGAAGTGCCGCAGCCACCGCATCGCCGACCGCACCTGGCCGTCGGTGAGCGGCTCGACGCCGATCGGCACGACACGGCCCGGCAGGTAGGTGAGGACCTCGCGGCCCTGGTCGTCGGTGCCGAGCACGCGCGGGACGTGCGGCAGGTCCGTCGTCGCGAGGAAGTCGAGCAGCTCGTGCACGGCGGGGGTCCACGGGCCGGTCGGGCGGCGGACGGTGTCGCCGACGCGCACCGCGCCGCCGACGTTGCCGCCCTCGAGCGGGACCTCGACCTCGGTCGCGTCGGGACCGGGACCGGGAGCGGCGGTGGCGTCGGGGGTGAGCACGACCGACACCGTACGGGACGGGCCCGTCAGCGCGCCGCGCGCTCCGGGACCTCGACGCCGCGCCGCTCGAGCTCCTCGCGGACCGTGCGCGGGATGTCGCGGCAGCCGCACTCCTGCGCGTGCGCGAGGTGCCACGCGACGCGGTCGTCCATCGGCGCACCCTGGCCCAGCACGTGCGCGTCGTGCCACTCGGCGTTCATGCGCCCAGCCAAGCACCGCACCCCGGGGGCGTCGAGGGGCCGGAGGTCCCGGGGACGACGCGAGGCCGCCCCGACGACGGGACGGCCTCGCGGTGGAGCTGGTGCGTCAGAAGGCGCGCGTGATCATCGCACGCTTCACTCGCCTTCCCCGCGGTCCCGGTGGTGCGCAGGTCAGAAGGCGCGCGTGATCATCGCACGCTTCACTTCCTGGATCGCCTTCGTGATCTCGATGCCGCGCGGGCACGCCTCGGTGCAGTTGAAGGTCGTGCGGCAGCGCCACACGCCCTCCTTGTCGTTGAGGATCTCCAGGCGCTGCGCACCGCCCTCGTCACGGCTGTCGAAGATGAAGCGGTGCGCGTTGACGATCGCGGCGGGGCCGAAGTACTGGCCGTCGGTCCAGAACACCGGGCAGGACGACGTGCACGCGGCGCACAGGATGCACTTGGTGGTGTCGTCGAACCGCTCGCGCTGCTCGGCGGACTGGCGACGCTCCTTGGTGGGCTCGGTGCCGGTCGTGATGAGGAACGGCATGATCTCGCGGTAGGACGCGAAGAACGGCTCCATGTCGACGACGAGGTCCTTGACGACCGGCAGGCCCTTGATGGGCTCGACGGTGATCGGCTTGGACGGGTCGAGGTCCTTGAGCAGCGTCTTGCAGGCGAGGCGGTTGCGGCCGTTGATGCGCATCGCGTCGGAGCCGCACACGCCGTGCGCGCACGAGCGGCGGAACGTGAGCGAGCCGTCCTGCTCCCACTTGACCTTGTGCAGGGCGTCGAGCACGCGGTCGGTGCCGTGCGCCTGCACGCGGAACTCGTCCCAGTGGGGGACCGGCGTGGCGCCGTCGTCGGACGGCAGGTAGCGCATGACCTTGAGCGTGACCTCGAACGAGGGCACGGCCCCGACCTCGGGGGTGGCGTCGAGCGTGGCAGTCATCAGTACTTGCGCTCCATCGGCTGGTAGCGGGTGACGGTGACGGGCTTGGACCCGAGCACCACCTGGTAGTCGTCGAAGACCGTCGTGTGCGCGAACGACCCCTTGTGGTCGCCGTCGGAGTCGCTGCCCCACAGGCGGTGGCCCTTGGCGGCCAGCGGCCGGCGGTACGCCATCGTGTGCTGCATGTAGCCCTTGTCGTCGCGGTCCGGGTAGTCCTCCCGGAAGTGCCCGCCCCGCGACTCCTTGCGGTTGAGCGCGCCGACGACGACGGTCTCGGCGATGTCGAGCAGGAAGCCCAGCTCGACGGCCTCGAGGAGGTCGGTGTTGAACGTGCGGCTCTTGTCCTGGACGCTCACGGACGCGAACCGCTTGCGCAGCGCGCGCAGGTCGGACAGCGCCTGCTCGAGCGACTCCTCGGTGCGGAACACCTGGGCGTTGGCGTCCATCGTCTCCTGCAGCGCGCGGCGGATGTCGGCCACGCGCTCGCCGTCGCCGCGGGTGCGGATGGTCTCGAGCTCGGCCTCGACGGTCGCGGCGGGGTCCTCGGGGATCTCGACCCACTGCGCGCCGACGGCGTACTGCGCGGCGCTGATGCCGGCGCGCTTGCCGAAGACGTTGATGTCGAGCAGCGAGTTGGTGCCGAGACGGTTCGACCCGTGCACGGAGACGCACGCGACCTCGCCCGCGGCGTACAGGCCGCGGATGACGTCGGTCGCGTTGCGCAGGACCTCGCCCTCGATGTTCGTCGGGACGCCGCCCATCGCGTAGTGCGCGGTCGGGTAGACGGGCACGGGCTCGGTGTACGGCTCGACGCCCAGGTAGGTGCGCGCGAACTCGGTGATGTCGGGGAGCTTCGCGTCGATGTGCGCGGGCTCGAGGTGCGTGAGGTCGAGCAGCACGTAGTCCTTGTTCGGACCGGCGCCGCGGCCCTCGCGGACCTCGTTGGCCATGGATCGGGCGACGATGTCGCGCGGCGCGAGGTCCTTGATGGTGGGCGCGTAGCGCTCCATGAACCGCTCGCCCTGCGCGTTGCGCAGGATGCCGCCCTCGCCGCGCGCGGCCTCCGACAGCAGGATGCCGAGGCCCGCGAGGCCCGTCGGGTGGAACTGGAAGAACTCCATGTCCTCGAGCGGGATGCCGCGGCGGTACGCGAGCGCCATGCCGTCGCCGGTCAGCGTGTGCGCGTTCGAGGTGGTCTTGAAGATCTTGCCGGCGCCGCCGGTCGCGAGGACGACCGACTTGGCGCGGAAGACGTGGATCTCGCCGGTCGCGAGCTCGTACGCGACGACGCCCGAGACGTTGACCTCCTCGCCGTCGGGCACGTGGCCCGCCGCGAGGTCGTGGTCGACGAGCAGGTCGAGCACGTAGAACTCGTTGAAGAACTCGACGTCGTTCTTCACGCACTGCTGGTAGAGCGTCTGCAGGATCATGTGCCCGGTGCGGTCCGCGGCGTAGCAGGACCGGCGGACGGCCGCCTCGCCGTGGTTGCGGGTGTGGCCGCCGAACCGGCGCTGGTCGATCTTGCCCTCGGGCGTCCGGTTGAACGGCAGGCCCATCTTCTCCAGGTCGAGGACCGCGTCGATGGCCTCCTTGGCCATGACCTCGGCGGCGTCCTGGTCGACGAGGTAGTCACCGCCCTTGACGGTGTCGAACGTGTGCCACTCCCAGTTGTCCTCCTCGACGTTCGCGAGCGCGGCGCACATGCCGCCCTGCGCGGCACCCGTGTGGGAGCGCGTCGGGTAGAGCTTGGAGATGACGGCGGTCCGCACGCGCGTCGACGACTCGAGGGCCGCGCGCATGCCGGCGCCGCCCGCGCCGACGATGACGACGTCGTACTGGTGGGTCTGCATCGGTGGCGATGCCTTCCTGCTGGCGAGCTGGGGGTGGGGGTGGTCCGACGTCGGCGTCAGGCCGTGCAGAACGAGGGGAGCAGGTCCGCCGGGCTGCCCGTCGGGCAGGGGTCGAACGTGAAGATGACCAGCGTCCCGAGCACGACGACGAGGACGAACGCGAAGTACAGGAGGCCCTTGAGGACCAGGCGCGTCGTGTCCTTCTCGGCGTAGTCGTTGACGATCGTCCGCATGCCGTTGGTGCCGTGGATCATCGCGAGCCACAGCATGAGCAGGTCCCAGACCTGCCAGAACGGCGACGCCCACTTGCCGGCGACGAACCCGAAGTCGATCGCCGTGACGCCCTCACCGGCGACCAGGTTGACGAACAGGTGCCCGAAGATCAGCACGACGAGCAGGACGCCCGACGCGCGCATGAAGACCCAGCCGTAGAGCTCGGTGTTGCCGCGCGTGGTGCGTCGGCCGGGGCCCGCCTTGGGCGGACGCGGGGCCTTGGGGTCGGCGACGAGGCTCATCACTCACCTCCGAAGACGTGCATGAGGTGACGGGGCAGGAAGCCGGCCATCGTCACGACGAACAGGCCGAGCACGACCCAGAGCATCACGCGCTGGTACTTCGTGCCCTTGGACCAGAAGTCGACCAGGATGATCCGGATGCCGTTGAAGGCGTGGAACACGATCGCGGCGACGAGCCCCGCCTCACCCAGACCCATGATCGGGTTCTTGTAGGTGGCGATGACCTCGTTGTACGCCTCGGGCGACACCCGCACGAGCGACGTGTCGAGCACGTGCACGAGCAGGAAGAAGAAGATGGCGACGCCGGTCACGCGGTGCGCGACCCACGACCACATGCCTTCGCGCCCTCGGTAGAGCGTTCCAGCCGGCGCTTTGGCAGGCGCTGCGGGCACTGGGGGGCCTCCTGGCGAGTCAGGGGTGAGCCACGGCGGGAACGTCCCTGACCCCGCCGTGCCTGTCGGTCTCACTGTATAGACACGTCCCCCTCGCTCCCCGCCGGGCTGGGCCCTTGGTCCCGCGCGGACGGCCGTTTGTGAGCAACTCCACACGCCGCGGGCCCGGTGACCGGCGCCGCTAGCCTGGGCGCCATGTCGACCGCGTCCACGTCCTCGCCCGTGCCCGCGCAGGGTCCGATCCCGGGCTTCCACGCGGTCGTCCCCGCCGGCGGCGCCGGCACGCGGCTGTGGCCGCTCTCGCGCGCCGGGCACCCCAAGTTCCTGCACGACCTCACGGGGTCGGGCCGCACGCTGCTGCAGGCGACGGTCGACCGTCTCGTCCCGCTCGTCGGCGACGACGGCGTGCTGGTCGTGACCGGCCACCGGCACGCGGACGCCGTGGCCGCCCAGGTGCCGACGCTCGTCGGCGGCGTCGACGGCGACCGGCTGCTCGCCGAGCCGTCGCCGCGCGACTCGATGGCCGCGATCGGGCTCGCGGCGGCCGTCCTGCTCGAGCGGCACGGCGAGGACGTCGTGCTCGGGTCGTTCGCGGCCGACCACGTCATCAGCGGCACCGAGGCGTTCGAGCGCGCGGTGCGCGAGGGCGTCGTCGCGGCGCGCGCGGGCTACGTCGTGACGGTCGGCATCCGCGCGACGGGGCCGTCGACGGCGTTCGGGTACGTCCGGTCGGGCCAGCCGCTGGGCCTCGCCGACGCGCCGACCGTGCACCACGTGCGCGGCTTCACCGAGAAGCCCGACGAGGAGACCGCGACGGCCTACCTGGCGACGGGGGAGTACCGCTGGAACGCAGGCATGTTCGTCGTGCGGGCGCGCGTGCTGCTCGACCACCTCGCGACGCAGCTGCCCACGCTGGCCGACGGGCTCGTCGGGATCGCCCGGGCCTGGGACGGCCCGGACCGCGACGAGGTGCTCGGCCGGGTGTGGCCGACCCTGACGAAGATCGCGATCGACCACGCGATCGCCGAGCCCGTGGCCGCCGCGGGCGGCGTGGCCGTCGTGCCCGGCGACTTCACGTGGGACGACATCGGCGACTTCGCGTCCCTCGGCGGCCTCCTCGCGGACCCCACGCTCGGTGACGCCACGACCGTGCTGCGCGTCGACGCCCCCGACGCGCTCGTCGTCGCGGCCGGAGGGCGCACCGTGACGGTCGTCGGCCTGCCCGACGCGGTCGTCGTCGACACCCCCGACGCGGTGCTCGTCACGACGCGCGCGCACGCGCAGTCCGTGAAGTCGGCCGTCGACGGCTGGCGCGACCGCGGCCGCGACGACCTGATCTGACGGCGCCTGCGGTGCCCGCGCGCGGCTGACCTGCGACGCGG
Source organism: Cellulomonas algicola (assembly GCF_003851725.1). Lineage (GTDB taxonomy): Bacteria > Actinomycetota > Actinomycetes > Actinomycetales > Cellulomonadaceae > Cellulomonas > Cellulomonas algicola. The sequence continues at coordinate 11,038 of NZ_BHYL01000247.1, forward strand.
CACCGATCGCGGTCCGTGCCGCGGCCACCGCGGACGCCGAGGCCCGTCCGCGCCCTGCGGGCTAAGGTCGAGAGCGTGCCCGACACGTCCACCTCCGTCCCCACGCTCGTCCCGGCGCTCGACGTCCCCGCGCGGTCGACCGACCCGCAGGTGGTGCGGCTCGTGGCCCTGCTCGACACGTTGCGCGACGAGCTCGTCGAGGTCCGCCGCGACCTGCACGCGCACCCGGAGCTCGGGCGCACGGAGGAGCGGACGACGCGCGTGGTCGCGGAGCGCCTGCGCCTCGCGGGGCTGTCCCCGCACCTGCTGCCGGGGTCCGGCCTCGTCTGCGACATCGGGCCGTCGCCCGCCGTCTCGGGGCGCCGGCGGATCGCGCTCCGCGCCGACCTGGACGGCCTGCCCGTCGCCGACGCGTGCGGCCTGCCCTGGGCGTCGACGAACCGCGGGGTCGCGCACGCGTGCGGCCACGACGTGCACACCGCCGCGGTGCTGGGCGCGGGGCTCGCGCTCGCGGAGCTCGCGGCGTCGGGCGACCTCGCGACCGGCGTGCGGCTGGTCTTCCAGCCCGCCGAGGAGGTCCAGCCGGGCGGTGCGATCGACGTCATCAACGCGGGCGGGCTCGACGGCGTCGCGCAGATCTTCGGGATCCACTGCGACCCGAAGGTCGACGTCGGCCAGGTCGGGACGCGCATCGGGCCGATCACGTCGGCGAGCGACGAGGTGCAGGTCGTGCTGACGGGCTCGGGCGGGCACACGTCGCGCCCGCACCTGACGGGTGACCTGGTCTTCGGGCTCGGGCAGGTCATCACGCAGGTGCCCGCGATCCTGGGCCGTCGGCTGGACCCGCGCTCGGGCGTCAACCTCACGTGGGGCGAGGTGCACGCGGGCACGGCGCACAACGCGATCCCGGCGTCCGGGACGGTGCGCGGCACGCTGCGCTGCCTCGACGTCCGCGCGTGGGAGAAGGCGTCGGACGTGTTCCACCAGGCGGTCGAGCAGGTCGTCGCGCCGCTCGGGCTCGAGGCGGAGGTCCGCCACCACCGCGGGGTGCCGCCGGTCGAGAACGAGGAGCGCTCGACGGGCGTGCTCGAGGCCGCGGCGCGCGACGTGCTGGGCCCGGACGCGGTGCTCCTCACCGAGCAGTCGCTCGGCGGCGAGGACTTCGCCTGGTACCTGACGAAGGTGCCGGGTGCGATGGCGCGGCTCGGCACGCGCACGCCCGGCGGCCGGACGTACGACATCCACCAGGGCGACCTCCGCGTCGACGAGCGCGCGGTCGAGGCCGGGGCGCTGCTGCTGGCCAGGGCCGCGCTGCTCGCGGGGCGGCCCTGACGCCGCAGGTCGTCGGACGGGCGTCCGATGTCCGGGTCGCCCGTCTCTCCTGTCGAGACGCCTTGTCCGTCACCTGGGCGGACATTCCAACTAGGTAACGGATCCTCGGCGGATACCGCCTGGTAACAAGCGGGACACGTGACGCTCACTACTGTCCGAAGCATCGACGCCGGGCGCGACCGTCCCGGCGACGGCCCACCTGCCGTCCGGCGGTCGGCTGACGAGACCAGGAGAATCGCGTGAAGAAGATCATCCGTGTGGCTGCGCTCGGCGGCGCCGTCGCCCTCGCCCTCGCGGCCTGTGGCAGCGCACCCGAGGACACGAACGAGACCGCCGGCGGAGGTGACACCGCCGCGGCGACCGACTTCAAGGGCTGCATGGTCTCCGACTTCGGTGGATTCGACGACAACTCCTTCAACCAGTCCGGCATCGAGGGCCTCGAGCGGGCCGTCGACGAGCTCGGCATCGAGCAGGCGACGGCCGAGTCGACGGACGCCGGCCAGTACAAGACGAACGTCGACTCGATGATCCAGGCCTCCTGCGACCTGATCATCACCGTGGGGTTCAACCTGGCCGACACCACAGCCGAGGCCGCGGACGCGAACCCCGACCAGCACTTCGCGCTGATCGACTCCGGTGTCGACCCGGCGCGCGACAACGTCAAGCCCCTCCTGTTCAACACCCAGGAGGCGGCCTACCTCGCCGGGTACGTCGCGGCCGCGATGTCCAAGACCGGTGCCGTCGGCACGTTCGGCGGCGAGCCGTACCCGTCCGTCACGATCTTCATGGACGGCTTCTACGACGGCGTCCAGAAGTACAACGAGGACAACGGCACGGCGGTGAAGGTCCTCGGGTGGGACAAGACCGCGCAGAACGGCACGTTCACGAACACGTTCGAGATCACCGCGAAGGGCGAGGAGGCAACCAATGCCCTCATCGCGCAGGGCGCTGACGTGATCCTTCCCGTGGCCGGCCCCGTCGGGGAGGGCGCGCTGACCGCTGCCCGTGCCGCGGGGGGCGTCCTGGTCATCGGGGTCGACTCCGACTTCTGGGAGCAGCCCAAGTACGCGCAGTACAAGGACATCATCCTGACGTCGGTCCTCAAGCAGATCGGCCAGTCGGTCTTTGACACCATCTCGGCCACGGCCGAGGGCGAGTTCGACGCCGAGCCCTACGTGGGCACCCTCGCCAACGAGGGGGTGGGTCTCGCCCCGTTCCACGACCTGGAGAGCAGCGTCCCGGCGGACGTGGTCACGAAGATCGACGAGCTGAAGCAGCAGATCGTCGACGGTGACCTCACAGTCGAGTCTCCCTCGCAGAACTGATCCACCGCTGTCCGGCCC
>NZ_BHYL01000248.1 GCF_003851725.1 Cellulomonas algicola
CGGACGACGGTCCCCGTCCAGCGGCCGTCCGCGGGCGTGACCCGATGCACGTCGCCCGTGAGCGTCACGCGCGCCTGCGTCTCACGCTCGGCGCACGACGGACCGACCCACAGGTCGAGATCGCCGGGCTCGACGACGCGCTCCCCCGACCGGTCGGTGAACGCGAGCCGCGCGGCCGGCACGACCAGCTCGACGACGGCCGTCTGGCCGCGCTCGAGGTGGACGCGCTGGTACCCGAGCAGCTGCGCGACCGGACGCGTCACGCTCGCGACGACGTCGCGCCCGTAGAGCTGGACGACGTCGTCGCCGCCCCGCTCGCCCGTGTTGGTCACACGGACGGTCACGACGAGCGGGCCGTCCGTCGTCGCCGTCGGCTCGACCGTGAGGTCGGAGTGCGTGAACGTCGTGTACGACAGGCCGTGCCCGAACGGCAGGACCGGCTTGGTCGACAGGTTGGTGACGTCGCCGTCGCCGCCCAGCGTCGGGTGCAGGTAGGTGAACGGCTGCGCGCCCGCCGACCGCGGGAGGCTGATCGGCAGCCGGCCCGACGGGTTGACGCGGCCGGACAGGATGCCGGCCAGCGCCGGACCGCCCTCCTCGCCCGGGAAGAACGACTGCACCACCGCGGCGCAGCGCTCGACGGCCCAGCCGACCGCGTAGGGACGGCCCGTGAGCATGACCAGGACGACGGGCGTGCCCGTCTCCAGGACGGCCTCGACGAGCGCGCGCTGCACGCCCGGCAGCTCGAGGTCGTCGCGGTCGCAGCCCTCGCCGACCGTGCCGCGCCCGAACAGGCCCGCGTGGTCGCCGACCACGAGCACCGCGACGTCCGCCTCGGTCGCGACGCGCACCGCGTCGGCGAACCCGCTGCGGTCGTCGTCGTCGACCGCGCACCCGCGCGCCGACACGACCGTCGAGCCGGTGAGCTCGGCGGCGAGCGCCTGGCGCAGCGTCGGCACGTCGATGCCGACACCGACCTCGGGGTGGTGCGGGAGGACGTGGTTGACGAACGAGTAGCAGCCGAACATCGCCTCGGGACGGTCCGCGTTCGGGCCGATCACCGCGACGCGCAGGCCCGGCCGCAGGGGCAGGGTGCCGTCGTTCGTCAGCAGGACGACCGACTCCTCCGCGAGCCGCGCGGCGATCTGCCGGTGCTCGGTGCTGTCGAGCTCGACGTCCGTCGGGGGCTCGTCGTCGAACGTCGCGTCGAGCAGGCCGAGCTCGGCCTTCTGCCGCAGCGCGCGCGTCACCGCCCGGTCGACGAGCGCCTCGTCGACCGTGCCGGCGCGGATCGCGGCCGCGAGCGGCTCGAGGTACGCGTCGCCCGTCGGGAGCTCGATGTCGACGCCCGCGGCGAGCGCCTGGCCCGCCGCGTCGCCCAGGTCGGGCGCGACGTCGTGCAGCAGGTGCAGGAACGCGACGCCGAAGTAGTCGGCGACGACCGTGCCGTCGAAGCCGTACGTGCCGCGCAGCAGGTCCGTGAGGATCGTCGGGTCGGCCGCGACCGGGACGCCGTCGATCTCGACGTACGCGCTCATGACCGAGCGCACCTCGCCGTCGCGGATCGCCATCTCGAACGGCGGCAGCAGCACGTCCGCGATCTCCCGCGGACCCGCGTGGACCGGGCCGAAGTTGCGGCCCGACTGCGACGCCGAGTAGCCCACGAAGTGCTTGAGCGTGGCGTGCACGCCCGTCGACTGCAGGCCGCGCACGTACGACGTGCCGAGCGTGCCGACGAGGTACGGGTCCTCGGAGATGCACTCGTCGACGCGACCCCAGCGCGGGTCGCGGATGACGTCGAGCACGGGCGCGAGGCCCTGGTGCACGCCGAGCTGCCGCATCGACGAGCCGATGACCTCACCCATGCGGGTCACGAGCTCGGGGTCGAACGACGCGCCCCATGCGAGCGGCGTGGGGAACGTCGCGGCCCGCCACGCGGAGAGGCCCGTGAGGCACTCCTCGTGGACGAGCGCCGGGATCCCGAGGCGCGTCTCGCGGACGAGGCGGCGCTGGAACGACCAGAGCCACCGTGCCCGCGCGGCCGGGTCGACCGGCCGCGTGCCGTAGACGCGGGTGAGGTGCCCGAGCCCGTGCCGGGACGCGTCGTCGAGGGTCTGCTCGCGCGTGAACTCGCCCTGCAGAGGAGCCACGGCCTCGCCGTCGGACTTCTCCCAGAAGCCGACGATCTGGGCGAGCTTCTCCTCGAGGGTCATGCGCGCGAGCAGGTCCTGCACGCGCTCGTCGACGCCCACGGGGCGCGACACCTGGAGATCCGTCACGGATCCACTCCTTCTGGACGTGCTGTGTGTTCGGGAGGCGGGCACGACCCGCCGGCGCGTCGGCGCGCGGGGCCTCAGCCCTTGACCGCGCCCTGCAGCCCGTTGACGATCCGCTTCTGCATCGCGAGGAAGAACACGAGCGCGGGGATCATGGCGAGCGAGGTGAACGCGAACACGCCGGCGGTGTCGGACGAGTACTCCGAGGAGTAGTCCGCGACGCCCAGCGGCAGGGTCCGCATGTCGCCCTGCAGCAGCAGCAGCGGCAGCAGGTAGGCGTTCCACGAGCCGACGAACGCGAGCACGCCGACCGTGACCATCCCGGGCGCCGACAGCGGCAGCAGGATCCGCCAGAACACGCCCAGCCGGGACGCGCCGTCGATGAGGGCGGCCTCCTCGAGCTCCTTGGGCAGCGCCATGAGGAACGGCCGCAGGATGACGATCGTCACCGGCAGCGCGAACGCGGCCTGCGGGAGCGCGACGCCCCACCAGGTGTTCCCGAGCTGCAGGTCACGCGTGATCATGATGAACAGCGGGATGATCGCGACGGTCGTCGGGAAGAGCAGCCCCAGCACGAACACCGTGAACAGCGCCTCGCGGCCCTTGAACTGGTACCGGGCCAGCGGGTACGCGGCCATGATCCCGAACACGACGACGATCGCGGTGGTGAGGACGGCGATGACCGTCGAGTTGAACGCGTACGTCCAGAAGCTCGAGTTGGTCAGCACCTTGGCGTAGTTGCTGAACACCCACGGGTCGGGCAGCGCGGCCGGGTTCTCGGCGAGCTGCGCGTTGGTGCGGAAGCCGCCGAGGACCCCGTAGAGCACGGGTCCCAGCGTGAGGCCCATGACGACGAGCGCGATCGCCCACACCAGCGGGTTGCCGCCCTGGAGGGCGTTGCCGGTCCTGGCCCGCTGCTTGCCCTCGGGCTGGTAGACGGCGGCCTGCGGCCGGACCATCGGTGCGACGCTCATGCCTTCGCCTTCTTCCGCGGGGCGTCCCCGAGCGTGTCACGCCGGAGGATGAAGTACTGGTAGAGGAGGGCGGCGACGAGGGCGACCACGAAGAGGATCACGGACGCCGCGGCGGCGATGCCGTAGTTCTGGCGCTTGGTGCCCTCGGTGACGAGGAACGTCGCCATGGTGGTCGTGGAGTTGGCCGGGCCACCGCCGGTGAGGATCCACACCATGTCGAAGAGCTGCAGCGAGCCGATCATCGACAGGAACGCCCAGGTGCGCAGGGTCGGGCCGAGCAGCGGGATCGTGATCCGGCGCTGGATGTCCCACCATCCGGCGCCGTCCAGCTGCGCCGCCTCGTAGAGCTCGTCCGGCACGCCCTGCAGGCCGGCGAGGAACAGGATGATCGCGAGGCCCAGGTACTTCCAGGTCAGCACGACGATCACGGTGAACAGCGCGACGTCCGGGTCGCCGAGGAAGCCCTGCGCGGGACCGGACAGGCCGACCGCCGCGAGCATCGTGTCGATGACGCCGTACTTCGGCTGCAGGAGCTGGAACCACACGACGGCGGCGATGACCTCCGCCAGCACGTACGGCACGAAGATGATGGTGCGCAGGGTGCCCTGGCCCTTCATCTTGCGGTTGAGCAGCAGCGCGATGCCGAGGCCCAGCGGGAGCTGGATGGCGATCGACGCCACGACGATGATCAGGTTGTGCACCAGCGCGTCGGTGAACACCTCGTTCTGGAGCACGCTGACGTAGTTCTTCAGGCCGACGAAGTCGACCATGGGGCCGAAGCCCTTCCACCGGTACACCGACATCTGGGCGGCCTTGATGATCGGCCACACCACGAAGCCCAGGAACAGCAGCAGGGCCGGAGTCACGAAGAACGCGATCTCCAGGTTCCGGCGAAGGGTCTTGCCACCCCAGCGACGGTCCTCGGGGCCGCCGGCCGCCGGCCGTGCCGAAGCACGACCGGCGACCGGGGTCACCGCGGGAGTCGTCGCAGAGGAGGCGGGGGCGCCCATGCGGGCGGTCGCTCCGTCTGCCACGTGGATCACTTCTCCGCGTCAGCCGCCGCCTGCGTGGCGTCGACGATGTCCTGCGGGGTCGCCTGCCCGGCGAACATGAGGGCGATGGCGTCGTTCATCGCACCGCCGACGGAGGCGCCGAACGCGGTGTCGAAGTAGAGCTGCACGTACGGGGCCGCGTCGCGGACCTGCAGGAGGCCGGCGAGCGCCGGGTCCGACACGTACTGCGAGGCGGTCGGGTTGGTCGGCAGACCCATGTCGAGCTCGGCGAAGCCCTTCTGGACCTCGTCGGACAGCAGGTACTTGACGAAGTCGACCGCGGCGTCGGGCGCGTCCTGCGACACGGCCCACGCGTCACCGCCACCGAGCGCGGCGGTCGGCTCGCCCTGGCCACCCTGGACCTCGGGGAACGCGAACCAGCCGGTGTTCTCGCCCAGGCCCTTGCCGTCCTCGGTGAGGCCCTGCATGACGCCGGGCTCCCAGTGGCCGGCCAGCTCCATCGCGACCTTGCCCGTCGCCAGCAGGCCGGAGGCAGAGGTCGGGCCGGACTGCGCCGGCGTGGAGAGGAAGCCCGCGTTGAACGGCTCGGTCTTGATGAGGTCCTCGAGGTCCGCGCCCGCGTTGAGGAAGCACGCGTCGGAGAAGTCGAGGCTGGTCACCGCGTCGGACAGGACGTCCTGCGAGCACTCGCGCAGGGCGTAGTAGTACCAGTAGTGCGCGGCGGGCCACTTGTCGCCGGCACCGACGGAGACGGGCTCGATGCCCGCGGCCTTGAGCTTGTCGACGGCCGCGTTGAAGTCCTCCTGCGTGACAGGGGCCTCGGTGATGCCGGCCTGCTCGAAGAGCGCCTTGTTGTACCAGAAGCCGACGACGCCGACCGAGAACGGCAGGGCGTAGGTCTTGCCGTCGACCTGCCAGCCGGCGACGGAGCCGCCGATCTTGTCGATCTCCGCGGACGCGGCCTCGGAGATGTCCTTGGTGAGGCCCGCCTCGACGTGGTCGGCGAGCTCGCCGCCACCACGCTCCATGTAGATGTCGGGGGCGTCGCCGGCCTGGAAGGCCGCGTCGAGCTTGGTGAGCATGTCCTCGTGCTGCATGGCGCTGACCTTGACGGTCACGCCGGGGTTGGCCGCCTCGAAGTCCTTGGCGACCTGGTCGTAGTAGTCCTTGCCGTCACCGGTGTTGGAGTTGTGCCACCAGGTGATCTCGGTCGAGCCGTCGGCGTTGGTGCTGTCGTCGTCGCCGCCGCCACCGGTGCCACAGGCACCGAGCAGGGCGAGACCTGCGGCGACGGCCACGCCGCGGAGGACGCGGGTCCGGTTCATCGTTGAAGCTCCTCGTCGTCACTGAAGGGGAGGGACGGCGAGGAGCATATGCAGCCCGCCACGGGTGATGTCAATCGATGTCGATAACGTTATCGAATCGATGCTCTACGATCACCCACGTGGACCCCGCACCTCGCGTGAAGATGGCCGACGTCGCCCGTACCGCCGGCGTCTCCGTCGCCACCGTCTCCAAGGTCGTCAACGGCCGCTACGGCGTCGCCGCCGCGACGCTCTCGCGCGTGCAGGAGGTCATCGAGGAGCTCGGGTACGAGGCATCGCTCGGCGCGCGCTCGCTGCGCAGCCACCGCACCAACGTCCTGGGCATCCTCGTCGCGGAGTTCGAGCCGTACTCGACCGAGCTGCTCAAGGGCGCGTCGGCCGCGGTCGGGGCCACCGGCTACGAGCTGCTCGCCTACTCCGGCGGCGGCGCCGGCGGCAGCGTCGGGTGGGAGCGGCGCTACCTGTCGCGGCTGGCCGGCACGCTCATCGACGGTGCCGTGATCGTCACCCCGACGGTCGTCGAGGCGCACCCGGGCGTGCCCGTCGTCGCGGTCGACCCCCACACCGGACCGTCCGGCCTGCCGACCGTCGACGCCGACTCGTTCGCCGGCGCGGTCCTCGCGACCGAGCACCTGCTCGGGCTCGGGCACACACGTGTCGCCTTCCTCGGCGGCCGCCCCGACCTCGAGTCCGCCCGCCTGCGCGAGGACGGCTTCCGGCACGCCATGGCCGCCGCGGGCGTCCCCGTCGACGAGGACCTCGTCCGGGTCGGCGGCTACCGTCCCGAGACCGCGGACCAGCCCGCGAACGAGCTGCTCGCGCGGCCCGAGCCGCCGAGCGCCGTGTTCGCCGCGAACGACCTCTCCGCGATCCGCGTCGTCGAGGTCGCGCGCTCGCTCGGCCTGCGCGTCCCCGAGGACCTGTCGGTCATCGGGTTCGACAACGTGCCCGAGTCCGCGCTCGCGACGCCCCCGCTCACGACCATCAGCCAGCCGCTGCAGCAGATGGGCGCCGAGGCGCTCCGGCTGCTCGTCGACCTCATCGACGGCCGCGAGCGCGGCGTGCACGTCCGGCTGCCCACCGAGCTCGTCGAGCGCGCGTCGACCGCTCCCCCGCGCGACCGCTGATCCTCGCGTTCCCCCGTCCGGCCGCACCCGAGCGGGTGGGCGTCGTGGCGTGGCGGTCGTCCCGGTCGCGTCGCCGACGGCCCTGTCGTGCTGCCGTCGGCGTGCCCGTGCCGCCGTCGGCGCGGCCATGCCGCCCTCGGCGTGGCCGTGCCCGCGCGACGCGCCCTCAGCGCACGCGCGCGCCGCGAC
>NZ_BHYL01000249.1 GCF_003851725.1 Cellulomonas algicola
AGCGGGGCACGTGCGGTGCCGGCCGAGCCGGTGACGGCGCTCGGGGCCACGAACGACGACGGGCCGCGCGGATCGCTCCGCACGGCCCGTCGTCGCAGGCAGGTCAGTCGCGCCGCAGCTTGCGGTACGTCACCCGGTGCGGGCGCGCCGCGTCGGCGCCCAGGCGGGCGACCTTGTTCTCCTCGTAGGACGCGAAGTTCCCCTCGAACCAGTACCAGTTCGCCGGGTCCTCCTCGGTGCCCTCGTAGGCGAGGATGTGCGTCGCGACGCGGTCGAGGAACCACCGGTCGTGCGACACGACCACAGCGCAGCCGGGGAACTCGAGCAGCGCGTTCTCGAGCGAGCCGAGCGTCTCGACGTCGAGGTCGTTGGTCGGCTCGTCGAGCAGCAGCAGGTTGCCGCCCTGCTTGAGCGTGAGCGCGAGGTTGAGGCGGTTGCGCTCACCACCCGACAGGACGCCCGCGGGCTTCTGCTGGTCCGGGCCCTTGAACCCGAACGCCGCGACGTACGCGCGCGAGGGCATCTCGACGTTGCCGACCTTGAGGAAGTCGAGGCCGTCGGAGACGACCTCCCACAGCGTCTTCTTCGGGTCGATGCCGCCGCGCGACTGGTCGACGTAGGAGATCGACACGGTCTCGCCGATCTTCAGGTCGCCGCCGTCGAGCGGCTCGAGCCCGACGATCGTCTTGAACAGGGTCGTCTTGCCGACGCCGTTCGGGCCGATGACGCCGACGATGCCGTTGCGCGGCAGCGTGAACGACAGCCCGTCGATGAGGGTGCGACCGTCGAAGCCCTTCTCCAGGTCCTTCGCCTCGAGGACGATCGAGCCCAGGCGCGGACCCGGCGGGATCTGGATCTCCTCGAAGTCGAGCTTCCGGGTGCGGTCCGCCTCGGCGGCCATCTCCTCGTAGCGCGCCAGACGCGACTTCGACTTGGTCTGGCGACCCTTCGCGTTGGACCGGACCCACTCGAGCTCGTCCTTCAGGCGCTTGGCGAGCTTGGCGTCCTTCTTGCCCTGGATCGCGAGACGCTCCTGCTTCTTCTCCAGGTAGGTGGAGTAGTTGCCCTCGTACGGGTAGAGGCGCCCGCGGTCGACCTCGCAGATCCACTCCGCGACGTGGTCGAGGAAGTACCGGTCGTGCGTGACCGCGAGGATCGCGCCCGGGTAGTCCTTGAGGTGCTGCTCGAGCCAGAGCACGCTCTCGGCGTCGAGGTGGTTGGTGGGCTCGTCGAGGAGCAGCAGGTCGGGCTTCTCGAGGAGGAGCTTGCAGAGCGCGACGCGGCGGCGCTCACCACCGGAGAGCACCTTGACGTCGGCGTCCGGCGGCGGGCAGCGCAGCGCGTCCATGGCCTGCTCGAGCTGCGCGTCGAGGTCCCACGCGTCGGCGGCGTCGATGGCCTCCTGCAGCTGGCCCATCTCGGCGAGGAGCGCGTCGAAGTCCGCGTCGGGGTCGGCCATGAGGGCCGAGATCTCGTTGTAGCGGTCGAGCTTGCCCTTGATCTCGCCGACGCCCTCCTCGACGTTGCCGAGGACGGTCTTGTCCTCGTTGAGGGGCGGCTCCTGCTGGAGGATCCCGACCGTGTAGCCCGGGCTCAGGCGCGCCTCGCCGTTCGACGGCTGGTCGAGCCCGGCCATGATCTTGAGGATCGTCGACTTGCCGGCGCCGTTGGGGCCGACGACGCCGATCTTCGCGCCGGGCAGGAAGTTCAGGGAGACGTCGTCGAGGATGACCTTGTCGCCGTGCGCCTTGCGCGCCTTGTACATGGAGTAGATGAACTCAGCCACTGGCCTGTCGTCCGCCTCAGTGTCGTGGATGGTGGACGACGTCGGCGGGCCGCTCGGGGTGTCGGGCACCCGGCGGCCCGGCCGCGTCGTCGTTGCGGTCCCCCAGCCTAGGCGATCAGGCCACGACGACCGGAGCGAGCGGCCCGTCGACGCGCCCGGACACCACGCCGGGGCCCTCGTCGTCGACGTGCTCGCCGGGGACGAGGTCGTCGCCGGCCTCCACGAACCCCGTGACGTCGACAGGCGCGCGGGTCGCGCCGTCCGCGTCCGTGCCCGCCTCGCCGTCGGCCGCGTCGGCGCCCGTGCTCACGGTCCGCGCGAACCGCGACGTGCCGAACGTGAGGTCGTGACCGACCGCGCTCGCCTCGACGACGAGCGACGTGCGCGGGCCGTCGTCGGCCTGCCACTCCTCGGTCGACAGGCGCCCGTGCACGACGACCGGGTCGCCCTTGCGGAGCGACTCGGCGACGTTCAGCGCGCCGGACCGCCAGATCTTCACGGTGAACCACTCGGTCCGGCCGTCGCGCCAGGCGCCCTCGCGCCGGTCGAACCACCGTCGCGTGCTGGCCATGCGGAACGACGTGAACGGCACCGTGCCGGGGCCGTTGAAGTGCCGGACGTCGCTGCCGACCCACCCGACGAGCGTCAGGTCGAGGGAGTGCGTGCTCATGCTGGTCTCCTGTGCCGCGGCCCCGCCGGTGCGGGGCGTGTGCGGTCAGCGTCGGCCGCGCGCAGGCCGTGCCGACCGGGCGCGGCTCGAGCCGGTGGGACGATGCCGTCCTGGGCGGGCTGTGGACGGCTCACGGGGAGCATCGACACGCGCAGAACGAGCTGCGCACCGCACCACGGGTCGACCGCCGGGCGTGCGTCAGGGGCAGGCCCGGGGGCGTGTCAGGAGCGCGCCGCGTCCACGAGCTCGCGCACCGACCGGTGCTCGTCGAGCACGGCCCGCGTCGGGTCGGCCAGCCGCCCGCGCGCCACCCGCTCAAGCGCCGCACGCCCGTCCTTCAGGACGCGCGACGTACGTCGCCGCGCGGCGGCCCGGCGCGTCGAGAACGACGCGACCACCGCGAGCACCGCCGCCGCGAGGAGCACGAGCGCCACGACGGGCGCCCACGGGTTGGCGCGCACGCTCGCGAACCCGGACCCGAGCGCCACCGACCCGACCGTCACCGCGGCCGCCGCGAGCACGACGCCGAGGCCCAGCAGCCACGCGGCGGCGACCGAACGTCGTGCGACGACCGTGACCTGCGCGAGCGCGTCGGTCACGGCGAGCCGGAGCTCGGCGGTCGTCGCGACCCGGGTGGCGACGTCCTGCTTCCACGACCGCGGCAGCCCCGCGGTCGACGCCGCGAGCCAGTCAGACCGGGCGAGCGCGACCGAGTCCTCCTGGACCGGCCCGAACGACGGCGACGCCGACGCCCCGCCGCGCACGACCGCGGCCACCGCACCGGCCACCGCGGGCAGACCGGCCGCGTCGGCGAGCGTGTCGACGACCCCTCCGAGCGCGAGCGCCGCCGGTGCGGGCTCCCGGTCGGCGACCTGGCTCCCGAGGGCCGTCGCGGCGTCGTTGACCTCCGCACCCGCACGTCGTGCGGCCGCCGAGCGGCCCCCGACGGTGGTCGCGAGCCGGGCGCGCAGGGCGGGCACGCCCTCGTGCGTCCGCGCCGACGCGGCCAGGACGGGGACGCCGGTGAGCCCGTCCTCCTCGAGCAGCCGCGCGACGTCCGCGACGAGCTCGGGGCGGACCTCGGGCGGCACGGTGTCGACCTGGTTGAGGACGACGAGCATCGACGCCTCGTGCCCGACGAGCCGGCGCAGGTAGCCGGAGTGCAGCGCGTCGTCCGCGTACTTCTGCGGGTCGACGACCCAGACGAGCAGGTCGGCCTGCGGCAGCAGCCGGTCGACGACCTCGCGGTGCTCGGGCGCGATCGAGTCGTGGTCGGGCAGGTCGAGCAGCACGAGCCCGCGCAGCGCGGCCTCGCTCTCGCCGTCGAGCAGGCTCTCGCGCACCGTCCGGCGGTCGGGCCGGACGCCGAGCCAGTCGAGCAGCGCGCCGCCGTCCGTCGCCCAGACGCACGCGGTCACGTCGGACGTCGTCGGGCGCTTGACGCCCACGTCGGCGAGCGGCAGCCCGCACACCGCGTTGAACATGCTCGACTTGCCGGACCCGGTGCCTCCGACGAGCGCGACCACGGCGTGGTCGACGCCGAGCTCGAGCCGCTCGCGGACGCGGTCGATGGTCTGCCCGACGCGCGCCACGACGGGCGGCTCGAGCCGCGCGCCGCCGACGACGAGCGCCTGGTCGAGCGCACCGACGCGCTCCTCGAGACGGACGGTCTCGTCGCCGTGCAGTGCCGCGTCCAGCACGTGCCGGTGCACGGCGTGGCTCCGGGTCCCCTCGGTCGTCACGTCAGTCCCTTCAGCACGGCCAGCCGCAGGCGCAGCAGCGAGGCCGCGTCCTCGGCGAGGTCGGGGTCGGCGAGCACCTTGCCGACCGATGCGCGCTCGAGCGCGACCTGCGCCTCGACACGCGACTCCACGTCGTCGCGCAGGTCGGCGACGACCTTGTGCCCCGCGGCACCGAGGAGGTCGACGAGCAGCTCGGTCGCCTCGTCGACGCCGGCAGCGCCCGCGAGCGCGAGCGCGGCGAGCCCCTCGGTGCCGAGCGCCTTCTCGGCCTTCTGCCGACGGCGCCCCTCGGCCGCGACGTCCCGCGGCCTGCGCGGGCGCCCGTCCGCGTCGCTGGTCGGCGGAGGGACCGCGAGCGCGGCGCGCAGCGCACGGGGGCCCTGCGCGGTCCACGCGCGAGCGG
>NZ_BHYL01000250.1 GCF_003851725.1 Cellulomonas algicola
GACGACGACCGCGGCGCGCAGCGCCCCGGACGCCCGCGTGGGGGTGGGCTCGTGCGCCGCGTCACCGGTCGCCCGCTCGAGCCGCCGCGCGAGCGCGACGGTCGCGAGCCCGACGACCCAGCCGGAGGTCGCGCCCCAGGCGGCGCCGACCCGGACCGGGTCGAGCATCGCGACGCGGAGCGTCGGGACGAGGCCCTCGTGCTGGAGCACCGGGGACAGGATCATGACCGACGACGTGAGGACCGCGACGACGCCGCCGACGGCCGCCGCGAACCAGACGGCGAGCGCGCGGGGGGCGAAGCCGGTGCGCGCGGCGCCGGCACCGGGGAGCGCGATCGCGGCCACCGCGACCACCAGCGCGACGGCGGCGGCCACGTGCCACGGCTCGAGGACGCCGTACTGCACCAGCGAGACGCCGGACGTGGCCGGTGCGACGAAGCCGACGACCCCGGCGGGCACCCCCGCACGCACGAGCAGCGCGTGCACCACGGCAGCCCCCAGCCAGAGGGCGAGGGAGAGGAAGCCCGCGACGAGCGCAGGCAGCAGTGTCCGCTTCGACAGCATTTGCGCGACGCTAGCAGCGGGCGGGACGCCGGACGGCCGAACCCGATCTCACGTCCCCCCGTCAGGTGAACGGTGATCCGACGGGCGTCGACGACCGGGCGGGCGCCGCGCCCGGTCGCGTCCGGGGCGGCGTCGCGAGGCGGGCGACCCGCGTCCCGACCGGGAGCGGGCTCAGGACGGGACGCGCGTGCCGGCCTTCCAGTAGCCGCAGAACGTGACGTGCGTCTTGGGGACGCCGCGCTCGTTGACGAGGAACCGGCGGGTGCCGGTCGCGAGCCGGGACTCGCCGACGGCGAAGGCGGCGACGGTGCCGTCGGGCCACGGGAGCGCGCGCAGCGCGGCGAGGGCGAGGTCGCCGACCGGCTCGCCGCCGGTCCGGGGGAGCCAGTGGACGGTCACGCCGTCGGGGGCGTCGACGGGCTGGGCGTCGGCGGCGTCGATGAGCTCGACGAACGCGTCGCCGACGGTGTCGCGCGGGAGGTCGCGCAGGATGCCGGCGATCGCGGGCAGGCCGCTCTCGTCGGCGACGAGCAGGACGCGGTCGGCGGGCACGTGCACCCACCCGCAGCCCTGGTCGATGAACGCGACGTCGACGCCGGGCTGCACGGCCTCGGCCCACGGGCCGCCGACGCCGACGGGCCCGTGGCACACGAAGTCGATGTCGACCTCGGGCGTGCCGTCGGGTCCGTCGGGGCGGTGGTCGCGGATCGTGTAGCTGCGGATCACCGGCCGGGTGGCCTTCGGCAGCGTGAGGAAGCGCAGGTAGGCGCGGGTGTCGAACCGGTCGGACATGTTGTCGAACCGGGTGTCGTCGCGCACGGGGACGGCGAGCCGGACCCACTGGTCGAAGCCGCGGTACTCGAACCGGCGCAGGTCCTCGCCGCCCAGGGTCACGCGGACCATGTGCGGCGTGACGCGCTCGGCGCGCACGACGGACGCGTGCACGAGGCCGCTCGGGGCGTGGGTGACGGCGATCTGGGGCACGGTGAGCTCCGGGGCTGGGTGACTGAGGCTCGCCTAACTTAGCCATGCCTCACCGGCGCGCCAAGAGCCGTCTCAACGTCCGCCCAGACCGTCGCCGGCGGCCTCATCTGCATCGCCGCCACCGAAAATCCCGAAAACACCGAAACCCATTGCGGCCCGATGGCGTGCCATGTCACGCTCGCCAGCAACCTCGCATTCTCAACGTAGAGAGGCGTTTCGGACGTGAGATCTTCCCGCGTGGCACGCAGGCGTGCCGTGGTTCCCTCCTTGACCGCACTCGCCGTCGTCGCCGTCGGGCTGATCCCCGTCGCCGCCGCGGCCGTCCCCGGCGACGAGACCCCGCAGAGCAGCCTCGGCTACCCGACGTTCCGCGGCTCCGACACCCCCGTCCCCCCGACCGGCGTCGACTACGCGCCGTCGCCCTACCTGCAGCGCGTGTTCGACGCCGACGTGGCCGCGGGCGCAGGCAGCGCGCCGGGGAACGACTTCTGGGTCGACCGCACCCTCGCGCGCACGGGCCCGGCGTTCGACGGCACCGAGAACCTCGTCGCGTTCACGCGCGGGCGGGCCGTGTTCATGAAGACGCACCAGCCGGCGCGGCTCGGGTGGGACGGCGACGTCGCCTACTGGGAGTCCATCGGCGGCGGCGGGGCGTTCACGTTCACCGTCCAGGCCGACGGCGCGGCGGTCACCCTGACCGAGCAGGCGTCGCAGCGGCGGCAGACCCCGTCGTACTTCCAGTCGGTGTTCACGGGCGGCGGGCTGCGGCTTACGCAGACGAAGTTCATCACCGACCAGGACGTCATGGTCGCGAACGTGGCCGTCACCGACACCTCGGGCGCCGCACGGACCATCCGCCTCTCCGCCACCTCGCCGCAGGCGGGCACGGTCGAGGGCGACGAGCTCGTCGGGACCGTGCGGGCGTTCAACAACCTCACGACGATCACGCCGCGCCTGTCGGGCGACGGGTTCACCGCCGATCCGGGCGCCGCCGCGCTGGTCCGCGACCTCGCCGTCCCGGCCGGCGGCTCGGCCACCACGAAGCTGCAGCTCGGGATGCTCACCGACGAGCGCCCCGAGTCGGCCGCCGAGTACGCCGCCTACCGCGCCGCGAGCCCGGCCGAGGCGTTCACGACGCACGTCACCGCCTACAACCGGTGGTGGGCTCTCAACATCCCCTATCTCGACACACCGTCGGACGACATCGACAAGACGTTGCTCTACCGCTGGTGGCTCATGCGGTTCAACTACCTCGACGCGGACATCCCGGGGAACGACTACCAGTTCCCGACGTCGATGGAGGGCGTGCTCGGCTACAACAACGCGATCGTGCTGACGGTCGGGATGTTCGTCGACGACCTCAAGTACTTCCGCGACCCGACGTACGCGTACGGGCCGGCGCTCGCGGTCGGCGAGACGTCGAAGCGCGGGAAGTTCGTCGACAACCCCGGCGACCCCGCCAACTGGTCCAACTCGTACACGCAGTACATCACCGAGGCCGCGTGGCGGGCGTACGAGCTGCACGGCGGACCGGGCGCGATCGGCTCGACGCTCGGGCAGCACTCGATGGACGACGTCGAGGGCCTGCTGGACGCGTACGACGGCAACGGGAACGACCTCATCGAGTACTCGTGGGGTGCGATGACGGGCAACGACGCCGACGCGGTGTCGTTCCACTGGCCCGGGCACGGCGCGAACATGGACCGCACCGAGAGCGCGTACCTCTACTCGAACGCGAAGGCCGCGGCGGAGTTCTTCCGCGTCGCGGGGCAGACCGAGAAGGCCGACCACATGGAGGCGCTCGCCGGGCGCGTCAAGGCCGCGGTCCTCGAGCACCTGTGGGAGCCGGCGCAGACGACGCCCGACAAGGTCGGCCTGTACGGGAACCTGCTCAAGCACCGCATGACGCAGGACGGGACGCTCAACCCGTACAAGGAGATCAACAACTACTACCCGTTCACCGTCGGCCTCATGCCGAAGCCCGGTGACCCGGACGACGACCAGCCGTACACCGAGGCGCTGCGCCTGTTCGCCGACGCCGACCAGTACCCGGTCTTCCCGTTCTTCACGGCGAACCAGGTCGACAAGGCGGACTCGCCCGAGGAGGGGTCGAACAACTTCTCCGTCATCAACTCGACGGTGCTGTTCCGCATGTTCTCCTCGGTGCTGCGCGACTACCCGACGGACTACGTGACGCCGGAGATGTACAAGCAGCTCCTCTACTGGAACGCCTTCGCGCACTACCAGGGCGGCGACAACCGGCTGCCGAACCAGAACGAGTTCTGGGCGAACGGCTCCGCGGCCGACGGCGGCTCGATCGGCTACCGGTCCTGGATCCACCACACGATCCTCGGCGCGACGAACTTCACCGTCATCGAGGACGCGATGGGCCTGCGCAGCCGCGCCGACGGCAAGATCGAGCTCGACCCGATCGACATCGACTGGCCGTGGTTCACCGCGAACAACGTCCGGTACCACGACCGCGACCTCACGGTCACGTGGGACGAGACGGGCGACCACTACGGCGACGACGTGCCCGCGGGGTACTCCGTGTTCCTCGACGGCGCGCTCGCGTTCACGGTCGACGACCTGTCGCACGTCGTCTACGACCCGGCCACCGGGTCCGTCGAGGTGCTCGAGGGCGACGCGGCCGTCGTGACCGCGAACGCCGCCGACCTCGCGACGGCCTCCGACGTGCGCTTCGCCGACGGCGACCGCGTGGTCGACGTGTTCGCCAAGGCGGGCACCGACATCGCGACGGAGTCGACGGGCTCGTCGAACCTCGCCGCGGGCCGCCCGGTCACCGCGTCGTTCTCGGCCACGGGCCGCGCACCCGAGGGGGCCGTCGACGGGACCACCGTCAACGAGCCGTTCTGGGGGACGGTGGGATCGCCGAACGCGTCGGACTCGATCGAGGTCGCGCTCGACGGCACGCAGGCCGTCGACGACGTCCGCGTCTACTTCTACCGCTCGTCGTCCAGCGCCACGGTGCAGGGCTACGCGGCGCCCGAGCTGTTCACGGTGCAGTACCACGACGCCACCGGCTGGCACCCCGTCCCGGGGCAGGCGCGGTCGCCCGTCTACTCGACGGCCAACCTCAACCGCGTGCAGTTCCCCGAGGTGCAGGCTGACGCGCTGCGCGTGACCGTCCAGCACGCCGCGGGCTTCCGCACCGGCGTCAAGGAGGTCCAGGCCTTCGCGACGGGCGTCGAGGCCCCGCCGTCGACCAACGCCGCGCCGAAGGTCACGGTCTACCAGGACCCGACGTTCGACCAGCCCGCCCAGGTCCGCCTGGTCGGGACGGTGTCCGACGACGCGCAGCCGTCCGGCACGCTCACGTCGGCATGGACGGTCGTGAGCGCGCCCGAGGGTGCGCAGGCCGTCGTCGCGTCGCCCGCGCAGGCCACGACCGTCGTGCAGCTCGACACGACCGGCCGGTACGTCCTGCGGCTCACGGCGTCCGACGGCGAGCTCTCGACGAGCCGCGACGTCACGGTCGACGCCGAGGTCAGCGGCACCGCCAAGACGAACGTCGCGCCCGACGCCACCGCGTCCGCGTCGGCCGTCACCGGCTGGAACCGCGTCGCCGCGATCAACGACGGCCTCGCGTCCTACCCGGTCGCCGCCGAGTCCGACGCGTGGGGCACGTGGGGCACCGCCGCCGGTGCGGGCAACACGTACTGGGCCCGGCTGACGTGGCCCGAGCCCGTGCGGGTCGACGAGTCGCGGATCCTGTTCCACTCCAACCGCGACCCGGGCGGCGTCCTGCCGCCGTCGTCGTGGTCGCTCGAGTACCTCGCGGGCGACGGGACGTGGCAGCCGGTGCCGGACCCGAGCGGCTACCCGACCGAGGACGGGTCGTTCAACGCCGTCACGCACGGGTCGGTGACGACCACGTCGCTGCGCGCGACGCTCGTCCGCAACGGGTCCTCGTACCCCGGCATCATCGAGTGGCAGGCGCTCGCGGAGGAGCCCGTCGCGGTCGAGGACGTGTCCGTCCGGACGCTCGTCGGCGTCGCGCCGGTGCTGCCGCCCGCCGTGGAGGTCGCCTTCGCCGACGGCTCCCGCGTCGAACGGGCGGTCGTCTGGCAGGACGTCCCCGCCGACGCGTACGCCGCGCAGGGCGAGTTCACGGTCCCCGGCTTCGTCGCGGGCACCGCGAAGCTGGCCCGTGCGACGGTCTTCGTCCGGCCGACCGACGCCGTGCAGATCAACACCTTCGAGCCCGCCGCGGTGACCACGGTCGCCGGGACCGCCCCGGTGCTGCCGGCTCGCGTCGTCGCGACGTACAACGACGGCTCCGAGGCGTCGCTGCCGGTCACGTGGGACGCGGTCGACCCGTCGTCGTATGCCGCGGCCGGGGAGTTCACCATCGAGGGCACCGTCCCCGGCACGGACAAGCGGCCGACGGCCGTCGTCACCGTGACGTCGGGCGCCCCGCAGGCACCCGTGGTCACGCTCACCACCGACCCGGAGCGTCCGGCGTCCGGCTGGTTCACCGGCCCGGTCGACGTGACGGTCTCCGCGACCGACGACTCCGACCCGTCGCCGACGGTCGAGGCGCAGGTCGACGGGGGTGCGTGGACCGCCGTGACCGGACCGGTCACGGTCAGCGGCGACGGTCGGCACACCGTCCGCGGCCGGGCCACGGACTCCGGCGGGCTCGTGTCGCCGGTCCAGTCCGCGGCGGTCGACATCGACGGCACCGCACCCGTCGTCACCGCGTCCTTCGACGAGTCCCGGCGCCGCCTCACCCTGGCGACGACCGAGACCGGCTCGGGCGTGGCGTCGGTCGAGTACCGCGTCGACGGCGGTGCGTGGACGGCGTACGGCACGGGCGCGACGATCGCCACGGCGGCGACCGTCGAGTACCGGTCGACCGACCGCGCGGGCAACGTCTCGGCCGTCGGTTCGCTGGCGGTGCCCGCGCCCGACCCGGACGCGCCCGTCAACATCGCACCCAACGCGGCCGTGAGCGTCTCCGCCACGACCACGTGGAACCGCGCCGCCGGCATCACCGACGGCGTCGCGACCCACCCCGTCACGTCGCAGGCGTCCGCCTGGGGCACGTGGAACATCGCGGGCGACACGCAGTGGGCACGTCTCGACTGGCCCGCGCCGGTCACGACGGACACCAGCCGGCTGCTGTTCTTCGACGACGGCGGCGGCATGCGTGCCCCCGCGTCGTGGACGATCGAGTACCTGCTGGACGACGGCGTGACGTGGGCGCCGGTCCCGGACGCGTCGCCGTACACGACGACCGTCGGCCAGCTCGACACCGTCACGCACGCCCCCGTCACGACGACGGCGCTGCGCGCGACGCTGACCAAGCCGCCGACCGGCTGGGTGGGCATCGTCGAGTGGGAGGTCCTGAGCGCACCCGTCGCGGCGACGGTCCTCACCGCCCCGACGGACCCGGTCACCGCCGGGGACGCCTTCGACGTGACGCTGAGCGGGGGGACGCCGGGCACCGCCTACGCCGTGACCGTCGAGCCAGGCGGCGTCGCGCTCGGCACGCTCACCACCGACGCCCAGGGCGCGGGGGTGCTGCGCACGGCGCCGCTCCCGCGGGAGCTGGCGGGCGGTGCGTACACGGTGCGGGCCGCAGCCGGGGACGCGGTCGTCGAGGCGGCGCTCACGGTGGTCGCCGGGCCGGGCGAGGCCGTCGTCACCGCCGGGACCGTCGAGGTCGTCGGGGTGCCCACGGTCGGGCAGGTGCTGCTCGTGCAGACCGCCGGCTGGGGTCCTGAGGGCGTCGAGCTCGCCTCCCAGTGGTCGGTCGGCGGCAAGGCCGTCCCTGGCGCCACCGGGGCCGAGTACACGCCGACCCGGAAGGACCTCGGCAAGACGGTCACCGTCGAGGTCACCGGGTACCTGGAGGGCTGGGAGAGCACGTCGGTCACCTCGGAACCCACCGCGGCGGTCGTGAAGCCCACCGTCCAGGCCGGGACCGTCGCGATCGCGGGGACCGCCGTCGTCGGCGGCACCGTGCGGGCGCAGACGTCGGCCTGGGCGGACGGCGTGAGGCTCGAGTACCGCTGGCTGCTCGACGGGACCGTCGTCAAGGGCGCGACGTCGAGCAGCTGGAAGGTGCCCGCGTCGGCGGCCGGCACGGTCCTGACGGTCGAGGTCCGCGGCAGCGCGGCCGGGCACGAACCGTCGACGTGGGCCTCGTCGCCGCCGACCACGGTGCAGCCCGGCACGCTCACGGCCCGCGACGTGCGGATCGCGGGGGCGGCCCGGCCGCTGTCCGTCGTGACCGCGCTGCACGGGGTGTGGGGGCCGTTCCCGGTGCACCTGTCGTACCAGTGGTTCGTCGACGGCAAGGCCGTCAAGGGCGCGACCGCGCCCGTGTACCTCGTGCGCACCGCCGACCGCGGCGCCGTCCTCACCGTCGAGGTGACCGGCACCAAGGACGGCTACACCCCGACCACGCGCACCTCCGACGGCATCAAGGTGGGACGTTGACCATGACCACGCACCAGACGACACGCAGGTCCGTCGCCGCCGCGCTGGCCGGGGCCCTCGTCGCGACGGCGGTGGCGGCCTGGCCGTCGGCCGCCGTCGCGGCGGACCCGCCCGCCCCGACGCGGTCCTTCCACACCGAGGGCAACCCGATCCTCGGAGACGGGACGTCCTACTCCGCCGACGCGGCCCCGTTGTCGGTCGACGGGACGCTCTACGTCTACGCCGGGCACGACGAGGCCGCCGAGCAGCAGGGCGGCTTCGCGATGCACGACTACCAGGTCTTCGCGACCGACGACCCGACGTCGGGGGACTGGGACCTCTACGCCGACAACCTGGACCCTGACGAGGTCTTCTCGTGGGCGACGGGTGAGGCGGCCTTCGCCGGGCAGGTCACGACCGGCGCCGACGGCCGCTTCTACTGGTACGCGCCCGTGCAGTGGGAGAGCACCGCCGTGCCGAACCGCATGGCGATCGGCGTCGCGGTCTCCGACTCGCCCGTCGGGCCGTGGACCGACGCGGTCGGCGCACCCCTGCTGACCTGGACCGACGTGTTCGGCTCGTCGACCACCGGGCAGGAGGTCATCGACCCGCACGTCTTCACCGACATCGACGGCTCGGTCTACCTGTACTGGGGGTCCTGGTCGGTCGCGCGGGTCGTGCAGCTCGACCCGTCGATGACCGCGCTGGCCGGGTCGATCCAGACGATCCCCGGGCTCACCGGGTTCTTCGAGGCGCCGTGGGTGTTCGAGCGCGAGGGCACCTACTACATGGCGTACGACTGGAAGCAGGGCGGTTCCGAGTGCACTCCGTCGAACTACCAGGCGTGCATCGCCTACGCGACCGCGCCGTCGGCGCTCGGCCCGTGGACCTACCAGGGGATCATCCTCGGCGGCACGTCCGCGACGACCGTGCACCCGTCGATCGTCGAGCACGAGGGTCGCTGGTGGATCACGTACCACACCAAGGACGCGGTGGGCGGTGGGCACTTCCGCCGGTCCGTCGCGATCGACGAGGTGACGTGGGACGGTGACCGGATCCTGCCCGTCCAGCAGACGCTCGCCGACGACCCCGACTTCCGGCTGACCGACAACGTCGCGCTCGCGGCCACGGCCTCGGCGTCGTTCACCGAGCAGCCGCCCATGCGGCTCGGCGCGGTCAACGACGGCTTCCGCCGGACCACCGCGCTGCTGCCGCCCGACCAGTGGGGCAACTACCGCGGCACGACGTCGTCGCACCCGTCCGACTGGGTGCAGTACACGTGGGACGCGCCCGTGCGGACCGGGTCGGTGGGCATCGAGTTCCACCGTGACGGCAACTGGATCCGGCAGCCGTCCTCCTGGGTCGTGGAGTACCTCGACGACGCGGGCGCGTGGCAGCCGGTCACCGGCGCGACCTACCCGACGGCGACCGACACCTGGCACACCGTCACGTTCGACACCGTCTCGACGACCGCGCTGCGTGCGACGTTCCGCGGGCTCGACGAGGGACCGTACGTGCACTCCGTGTCCGTCTCGGAGTGGGAGGTGTACGCGGTCGCCGCGGACGCGCTGCCCGAGGTCGAGGTCGCGACGCCCGTCGGCACCGCGCCGGTGCTGCCCGCCGCCGTGCGGGCGTCGTACGGGGACGACTCGGCGTGGGTGCCCGTGAACTGGCGGCCCGTCGACCCGGCGGACCACGCCGCCGAGGGGACGTTCACCGTCGAGGGCCGCGCGCTCGGGCAGAAGGGCGGGTACGTCGTCGCCACCGTGCACGTGGGTGGGACCGTCGACCCGGGCGAGGACGACACGACGGCACCGGCCGTCTCGGTCTCCGCGTCCGGCACGTCCGGCGAGGACGGGTGGTTCTCGTCGCCCGTCACCGTCCGGGTCGCCGCCGACGACGACACGTCGTACCTCACGACCATCGAGACGCGCGTCGGCGACGGCGCGTGGACCCCGACGGCCGACGCCCGGCACGTCGACGTCCCTGTCACCGCGCAGGGCGAGACGGTCGTCAGCGGCCGGGCCACCGACGCGGCGGGGAACACGTCTGCCGAGGTCAGCCGGGCCGTGAAGGTCGACACGGGCGCACCGACGGTGTCGGCCGCGCTCGACGAGGCCACGCGCGCGGTGACCGTCGGCGCGACCGACACCCTGTCCGGCGTGGCCGCGGTCGAGTACCGGTTCGACGGCGCGGGCGAGTGGGTCGCGTCCGACGCCGGTGCGGTGGTCGAGGCGCCCGACATGCTCCCGCACGAGCTCGTCGTCCGCGCCCGCGACCGCGCCGGCAACACCGCCACGGCCACGGTCAGCATCCCGCTCGGCGACGGCGCGTCGCTCACCGGCAACGTCGCCCCGTACGCCACCGCCTCGGCGTCCTTCACCTCCGGGTGGGAGAACGTCGCCGGCATGAACGACGGCACCACCGCCTGGGGCGAGGACGACGCGTCGAAGTACGGCGCGTCGTGGGGCACGTGGGACCGCGTCGGCGAGCAGTGGGCGCAGCTCACGTGGGACTTCGACGTGACCGTCGACCGCGCAGGAGTCTGGTGGTACCAGAACGTCCCGGACGCGCAGAACGAGGGGCTGATCGCGCCGAGGTCGTGGGTGCTGCAGTACCTCGACGAGGACGGGACGACGTGGCACGACGTGGCACTGACCTCGGGCGACTACGCCCGCACGTCGACGGGCTTCGTCCCGGTGGGCTTCGACGCCGTCACGACCCGCGCGCTGCGGATCGTCGCCCAGTCCTGGGGCGCCGCCGCCGGGCAGGGGTCCGTCGGGATCCACGAGTGGCAGGTCGGGGCCGCCGAGGCTGCCGGGGTGGTGATGCCGGCCGCGCCGACGTTCACGCCCGCCGAGGTCTGCACCGACGGCGTCCCCGAGAAGGCGCGCGTCGTGATCCCGTCGACCGAGGGCGTGGTCTACGCGATCGACGGCACCGACGTGACCGGCACGGTCGAGGTCGCGGCCGACGCGTCGGTCGTCGTCACCGCCCGCGCCGCCGACGGCTACACCCTGGCTGACGGCGCGACCACCGAGTGGGAGCACCAGTACGTCGCCCCCGACTGCCCGGTCGAGGACGTCGTCGTCACGCCGACCGCACCGGTCTACACGGGCCCGGTCTGCACCGACGGCGAGCCCGGTGACGGGTCCGTCGCCGTGCCGACGGTCGAGGGCGTCGAGTACCGCGTCGACGGCTCCGCCGTGACCGGGTCGATCACGGTCGCGCTCGGTGAGGTCGTCACGCTCAGCGCGGTCCCGCGTGACGGGTACGCCTTCCCGGCCGGTCCGCAGGCGGTGTCGTGGGCCTTCCGCGCCGACGCCCCCGACTGCTCGCCCGCCGCCGCGGTCGTGCCGGGGTCGGTCGCGCTGAAGGGCAAGGCGCGCGTCGGCGACACGCTCACGGTGTCGACGAAGGGCTGGCAGCCGCAGGGGGTCCGCCTCGCGTACACGTGGTTCGCCGACGGGGTCCGCCTCGACGGCGTCACGGGTGACCGCCTCCAGGTGCCCGCAGCCCTGGAGGGGACGTCGGTCACCGTCAAGGTCACGGGCTTCGGCACCGGGCTGGTCTCGGTGTCGGCCACCTCCGACCCCGTCGGCCCGGTCCTCCCGCCGAAGACGGGCTGGGACTGGCCCTGGTCGGGCGGCGGCTGGCGCTGGCCGTGGTCCTGACCCGCCCGTGACCGACGAGGGGTGGCCGGCCGAGGGGGGCCGGCCACCCCTCGTCCTCGCGCGCACCCGTCCGGGTGAACCGGCTGGGCCTGTCGCAGGACTGCGACACGGTTGCGACGCACGCGCGACCGGCGGACGTGTCGGGTCCACGTACTTTGTCCGTATGCACCCCCTGCGAACCACCCGTCGTCGCACGTCAGGCGCGTTCTGCGCCCTCGTCGCCGTGACGCTCACGGCGTGCGCGGCACCCGGGACACCCGACGCGTCCGACCCCGCGACCCGTGACCCGCGCCCGCCCCGGACCGCGTCGCCGAGCCCGACGCTCGCCGTTGCGGCGGGGTACGACGTCGGCGAGATCCCGCCCGTGCCGCTGTTCGTGCTGCCCGACCTGTCGATGCTCGACGCGTCCCTCTCCGGGTTCGCGATCCAGGTCGACGACGCCGTCGGCGACCTCGCGGGCGTGCGCGTCGAGCCCCAGCGGTGCGACGCGCAGGGCACGTCCCTCGGCGTCCTGCTCGCGTACGGCGACGGGTCCGGGACGCTCACCGGTCCCGACGGCACGGTGACGAACTACGGCGACGGCTCGGGCACGTACAGCCTGAACGGCACCGAGGTCACGGTCTACGGCGACGGGTCCGGGACCTACGCGGACGGCACCACGACCGTCACGAGCTACGGCGACGGCTCAGGCACGTACGACGACGGGACGACCAGCGTCACGCTGTACGGCGACGGGTCCGGGACGTGGTCGCGCGGCGGGCGGACCATCACGAACTACGGCGACGGCTCGGGCGTCTACGACGACGGCACCGTGACGATCCAGAACTACGGCGACGGCTCGGGCGCGTACGAGGGGCCGGGGGTGTCGATCACCAACCACGGCGACGGCACGGGCGTCGTCAACGGAGTGCCCGTGCAGGTGCCCGAGCTCGCGCCCGTGCCGCGGCTCGGGACGTTCCCGTCGATGGGCGTCCTCGCACCGGCTCCGTCGTGCGGCACGCGCATCGTGCTCGACGCGGCCGTCCTGTTCGACTTCGGCAGCCACGAGCTGCGGGCCGACGCGCGGGCCACGCTCGACGCGGTCGCGACGGTGCTCGCCGACGTCCCGGCCGCGGGCGTCGAGGGGCACACCGACTCCGTGTCCTCGGACGACTTCAACCAGGCGCTGTCCGAGCGCCGCGCGGACGCCGTCGCGGCGGCGCTCGCCGAGCGCGGCGTGACCGGTTCCCTGGACACCGTCGGGTACGGGGAGTCGCGCCCGGTCGCGCCCGACGAGGTCGACGGTGCCGACAACCCCGCAGGCCGGCAGCTCAACCGCCGCGTCGAGATCGTGGTGCCGTCGTGACCGGCCGCATCCGGCCGTCCGTACGCACCGCCGTGGTCCTCGCCGCGGTGCTCGGCGGAGCGCTCGCGGGGTGCTCGGCGGAGATCGTCCGGGCCGACGCCCCCAGGTCGGCCGCCGACGGCGACGGCCCGTCCGCGCCGGAGGGCCGGACCCCGCCCACCACCCCGAGCGGGTCGGGGGACACGGTGCCGGCGGACGACGACGTCGCGACCCCGCTCGAACGCGCGGGCCTCCTCGCGGCCGCGACGCAGCACGTCACGTGCGGCGGCGGCGACCTGGTCCTGTCCACCGCGGTGTCGGCCGTCGCGGTCGACGACGACTGCGCGACGCTGACCGTCGCCGGGACGGACACGACCGTCGTCGCGGGCGACGTCGAGCGGCTCGTCGTGCAGGGCGCGGCCGTGCGCGTCGTCGTCGCGCACGTCGGGTCGGTCGAGATCGACGCGGCCGACGTGCGCGTCGCGTGGGAGGACGGCACCCCCCGCGTGGACGACCGCGGCGCGGCCAACGTCTACGGGCCCGTCGGGACGGTCGGGCTCGACGGCTCGGACGGTGCGTCATGACGGCACCGCTGCCGCCCGGGCCGGTCGCGCCCGGCTGGTCCCTGCCACCCGTCCCGCGGACCAGCGGGCTCGCCGTCGCGTCCCTCGTGCTCGCGCTGTGCGGGTTCGGGCTCCTGCCCGTCGTGCTCGGGCACCTGGCGCTGCGCCGGATCCGGCAGACGGGTGAGCGCGGCTCCGGGCTCGCGGTCGCCGGGCTGGTGCTCGGGTACACGACGCTCGCGCTGGTCGTCGTCGTGCTGCTCGTGGTCGCGGGCTCGGTGTGGTGGGGCGTGCGGGCGTGACCGGGACGGACGGGACGGTGGCGCCGCACGTGCTCCTCGTCGACGACGAGCAGGCGATCCTCGACGGCCTCGCGCCGTTCCTCGAGCGGTCGGGCGTCCGCGTGTCGACCGCCGCGGACGGCGAGGCGGCGCTCGCGACCCACGCCCGCACCCCCGCGGACATCCTGGTGTGCGACGTCCTCATGCCACGTCTCGACGGCCGCGCGCTCGTGCGCCGCCTGCGTGCGGACGGCGACTGGACGCCGGTCGTGCTGCTGACGCAGGTGGGCGAGTCGTACGAGCGTTCCGCGGCGCTCGAGGAGGGCGCCGACGACTACCTCAACAAGCCGTTCGACCCGCTGGAGCTGCTGGCGCGCGTGCGCGCCGTGCTGCGTCGTGCGGTGCCGGGCGTGCCGTCGCTCACCGCGTCCGACGTGCTCGTGAGCGGCGGCCTGCGCGTGGACCGCGCCGCGCGGCGGGCGACGCTCGACGGCCGTACGGTCGCGCTGACCCCCAAGGCGTCGCTGCTCCTGGACTACCTCATGACGCACCCGGGCGAGCTGCTCACGCGCGAGCGGCTGCTGTCGACGCTGTGGGGCTTCGAGTCGATGGTGACGACGCGCGCGGTCGACCACCGCGTCGCGGAGATCCGGCGCGTCCTCGACGACGACCCCGCCGACCCGCGGTTCGTCGAGACGGTGCCCGCGGGCGGCTACCGGTTCTGCGGCGAGGTCCGTCGTGGGGGCCGCGCATGAGCCGGAGGGGTGGCGTGCCGCGCCGGGCTCTCGTCGCGGCGGGTGCGGTCGCCGTCGTCACGCTCGCGGTCGCCGTCGTGACGGCGCTGACCCTGCCGGGCGCCTCGCTGCGCGTGACCGTGCGGCTCCTGCCGCTGGTGCTCGTGGTGGGCGGCGCGACCGCCGCCGCCGTCGTGGTCGCCGCGTGGGTCCGTGCAGGCCGCGTCCGCCGCGCGGACGCCGCGGTGGCGAG
This sequence comes from Cellulomonas algicola, assembly GCF_003851725.1. Lineage (GTDB taxonomy): Bacteria > Actinomycetota > Actinomycetes > Actinomycetales > Cellulomonadaceae > Cellulomonas > Cellulomonas algicola. The sequence continues at coordinate 14,825 of NZ_BHYL01000250.1, forward strand.
CGCCGAGCTCGCGGGCCGACGGGCCGAGCGCGAGG
>NZ_BHYL01000251.1 GCF_003851725.1 Cellulomonas algicola
GAGATCTGACGACGAGCCTGTCGCGGGCGGCCCCGCCGCCCGCGACAGCGCCCGCACCCCTTGCACCATTTCCGTCCGCCGGGCCTCACACGGCCCCGGCAAGCGAAGGAAGTAGGACCCCTTGCTCGACGTCAACGTCTTCGACGAGCTGCGCATCGGCCTGGCCACGGCCGACGACATCCGTGCGTGGTCGCACGGTGAGGTGAAGAAGCCCGAGACCATCAACTACCGGACCCTGAAGCCGGAGAAGGATGGCCTGTTCTGCGAGAAGATCTTCGGTCCCACCCGGGACTGGGAGTGCTACTGCGGCAAGTACAAGCGCGTCCGCTTCAAGGGCATCATCTGCGAGCGCTGCGGTGTCGAGGTCACGCGCTCCAAGGTGCGCCGTGAGCGCATGGGTCACATCGAGCTCGCCGCCCCGGTGACGCACATCTGGTTCTTCAAGGGTGTGCCGTCGCGTCTGGGCTACCTGCTCGACCTGGCGCCCAAGGACCTCGAGAAGGTCATCTACTTCGCGGCCTACATGATCACGTGGGTCGACGAGGAGGGCCGTCACGAGGACCTCCCGAACCTCCAGAACGAGATCGACCTGGAGAAGAAGGAGATCGCGGACCGCCGCGACAACGACATCAACGCCCGCGCGCTCAAGCTCGAGACCGACCTGGCCGAGCTCGAGGCCGAGGGCGGCAAGGCCGACGCGCGCCGCAAGGTCCGCGACTCGGCCGAGCGCGAGATGGCCCAGATCCGCAAGCGTGCGGACGCGGACCTCGAGCGCCTCGAGAACGTGTGGGACCGCTTCAAGAACCTCAAGGTCGCGGACCTCGAGGGCGACGAGCTGCTCTACCGCCAGCTGCAGGACCGCTACGGCAACTACTTCGAGGGCTCGATGGGCGCCGCGGCGATCCAGAAGCGTCTCGAGGCGTTCGACCTGGAGGCCGAGTCCGACAACCTGCGCGAGATCATCAAGACGGGCAAGGGCCAGCGCAAGACGCGTGCCCTCAAGCGTCTGAAGGTCGTCAACGCGTTCCTCACGACGAACAACTCGCCGACGGGCATGGTCCTCGACGCGGTCCCGGTCATCCCGCCGGACCTGCGCCCGATGGTCCAGCTCGACGGTGGCCGCTTCGCCACGTCGGACCTGAACGACCTGTACCGCCGCGTCATCAACCGGAACAACCGCCTCAAGCGGCTCCTGGACCTGGGCGCGCCGGAGATCATCGTCAACAACGAGAAGCGGATGCTCCAGGAGGCCGTGGACTCGCTGTTCGACAACGGCCGTCGCGGTCGCCCGGTCACGGGCCCCGGCAACCGTCCGCTCAAGTCGATCTCCGACATGCTCAAGGGCAAGCAGGGCCGGTTCCGCCAGAACCTGCTCGGCAAGCGCGTCGACTACTCGGGCCGTTCGGTCATCGTCGTCGGCCCGCAGCTCAAGCTGCACCAGTGCGGCCTGCCCAAGCAGATGGCGCTCGAGCTCTTCAAGCCGTTCGTCATGAAGCGGCTCGTGGACCTCAACCACGCGCAGAACATCAAGTCGGCCAAGCGCATGGTCGAGCGCGCCCGCCCGGTCGTGTGGGACGTGCTCGAGGAGGTCATCACCGAGCACCCGGTGCTGCTGAACCGTGCGCCCACGCTGCACCGTCTGGGCATCCAGGCGTTCGAGCCGCAGCTCGTCGAGGGCAAGGCGATCCACCTGCACCCGCTCGTCTGCGCCGCGTTCAACGCGGACTTCGACGGTGACCAGATGGCCGTCCACCTGCCCCTGAGCGCGGAGGCGCAGGCCGAGGCCCGCATCCTCATGCTCTCGAGCAACAACATCCTGAAGCCGTCGGACGGCCGTCCGGTGACCATGCCCTCGCAGGACATGATCATCGGCCTGTACCACCTGACGTCGGACCGGCTCGAGGGTGCGGAGGGCGCCGGCCGCGCGTTCAGCTCGGTCTCCGAGGCGATCATGGCGTTCGACCAGGGGACGCTCGACCTCAACGCGGTCGTGAAGATCCGGTTCGACGACCTGGTGCTGTCCGAGGACGACGCTCCCGAGGGCTGGTCCGAGGGCGACACGCTGCTGTTCGAGACGACGCTCGGCCGTGCGCTCTTCAACGAGCTGCTGCCGGTCGACTACCCCTACGAGAACGGCGTGGTCGACAAGAAGCGCCTCTCGGCGATCGTCAACGACCTCGCCGAGCGCTACCCGAAGGTCGCCGTCGCGGCGTCCCTCGACGCGCTCAAGGAGGCCGGCTTCCGCTGGGCGACGCGCTCCGGCGTGACGATCTCGATCTCCGACGTCGCGACCCCGGCCGCGAAGAAGGACATCCTCGAGGAGCACGAGGCGCGGGCCGCCAAGGTCCAGGGCCAGTACGACAAGGGTCTGATCACGGACGACGAGCGCCGTCAGGAGCTCATCGAGATCTGGACCCAGGCCACGGACAAGGTCGCCAAGGCGATGCAGGAGAACTTCCCTGCCCGCAACACGGTGTACCGCATGGTCGGCTCGGGTGCGCGTGGCAACTGGATGCAGGTCCGCCAGATCGCGGGCATGCGTGGTCTGGTCGCCAACCCGAAGGGCGAGATCATCCCGCGCCCGATCAAGGCGAACTACCGCGAGGGCCTCTCCGTCCTCGAGTACTTCATCGCGACGCACGGAGCCCGCAAGGGTCTGGCGGACACCGCTCTGCGGACCGCCGACTCGGGCTACCTGACGCGTCGTCTGGTGGACGTCTCGCAGGACGTCATCGTCCGCGAGGAGGACTGCGGCACCGAGCGTGGCCTGACGATGCCGATCGGCGTCCCGGGAACGGACGGGCTGCGTCGTCACGACAAGGTCGAGACGAGCGTCTACTCGCGCACGCTGGCCACGGACATCGAGGTCGACGGCGAGCTCATCGGCCACGCCGGTGACGACGTCGGCGACGTCCTGCTGGACCGCCTGCTCGAGTCGGGCGTCGACACGCTCAAGGTGCGCTCCGTGCTCACCTGCGAGTCGCGCGTCGGCACGTGCGCGAAGTGCTACGGCCGTTCGCTCGCGACGGGCAAGCTCGTCGACATCGGCGAGGCCGTCGGCATCATCGCGGCCCAGTCGATCGGTGAGCCCGGCACCCAGCTGACGATGCGGACGTTCCACACCGGTGGTGTGGCCTCGGCCGACGACATCACGCAGGGTCTGCCGCGTGTCCAGGAGCTCTTCGAGGCCCGCACCCCCAAGGGTGAGGCGCCCATCGCGGAGTTCTCGGGCCGCATCGCGATCGAGGAGGGTGACCGCTCGCGGCGCATCGTCCTCACGCCGGACGACGGCTCGGAGGAGATCGCCTACCCGATCACGAAGCGCTCGCGCCTGCTGGTGAACGACGGCGACCACGTCGCGGTCGGCACCCAGCTGGTCCAGGGCGCCGTCGACCCCAAGAAGGTGCTGCGCATCCTCGGCCCCCGTGCCACGCAGAAGCACCTGGTCGACGAGGTGCAGGAGGTCTACCGCTCCCAGGGCGTGGACATCCACGACAAGCACATCGAGGTCATCGTGCGGCAGATGCTGCGGCGCGTGACGGTCCTCGACTCCGGCACCACGGACCTGCTGCCCGGCGAGCTCGCCGAGCGCGGCCGGTTCGAGGACGCGAACCGCAAGGCCGTGTCCGAGGGTGGCCAGCCGGCGTCGGGCCGTCCCGAGCTCATGGGCATCACGAAGGCGTCGCTCGCGACGGACTCGTGGCTGTCCGCCGCCTCCTTCCAGGAGACGACGCGCGTCCTCACCGAGGCCGCGATGTCGGGTCGTTCCGACCCGCTCCTGGGCCTCAAGGAGAACGTCATCCTCGGCAAGCTCATCCCTGCCGGCACGGGCCTGCCCCGCTACCGGAACATCACGGTGGAGCCGACCGAGGAGGCGAAGGCCGAGCTGTACCCGACCTTCGGCTACGACGAGATCGACTTCCCCGCCCTGGGCCTCGGCTCGGGCGAGGCGATCCCGCTCGAGGACATCGACTTCGGCGACTTCCGCTGAGGTCACTGCCTCTCCGACCCG
>NZ_BHYL01000252.1 GCF_003851725.1 Cellulomonas algicola
GGCGCACGACGACGTCGGTGCCCTCGGTGAGCGCACCGCTCGGCGTGACGACGTCACGCTCGCCGAGCTGGACGCCGTGCTCGGCGAGCAGCCCGTCGACGGAGCCGGCGAACGTCGTGACGCGCACGACCTCGCCGTCGACGTCGAGCGTCACGGCCTTGTTCGCGTGGGCGTAGCCGGCGGTCGCGCCCCCCACGAGGATGACCGTGGCGGCGGCGGCGAGCGGGACCAGTCGACGACCGGACCGGAGGCCCTTCGTCGCGGCGCCCTGACCGTTGGTGGCGGTCGGGGTCTCGTCCCCCGGGGTCTGGGGGGACTCGGCGCTGGTGCGCGCGAAGGGACTGCGGAATCGGGTCGTGAAGGTCACGGGGCTCCAGCCGTCGTCGTGCCCGGGCACGGGGTCCAGGTCGCGCCCTCGCAGGGCACCCGGTGGGCGCGTGGCACGTGGCGCACGCGGGAGGCCGACCCTCAGGCCGTCCCCCACCGGTCCCGGATCCCCGATCCGGCCGTCGTGACGGCTGCTGTCCGAGCCGTCGGGCGGGTCCCGCGCCGCCGTCACGACCGCCGTGCGTCGGATGCACACGGAGGCCCGGACGGGCAGGACCGACACGCGACCGTAACGGAACCGTGACAGATCTCCAACCCCGTGCCGGGGTGCGACAGGGGTGAAAGAGGTCACACCTCGACGTCGCCGCAGGTCAGAGCCGTGCGGCCCCGAGGGTCAGTACCAGCCCTTGGCCTGGCTGTGCGCCCACGCGCCGCACGGCGTGCCGTACCGGGCGCTGATGTAGTTGAGACCCCAGGTGATCTGCGTCGCGGGGTTCGTCTGCCAGTCCGCGCCGACCGTCGCCATCTTCGAACCGGGCAGCGCCTGCGGGATGCCGTACGCCCCCGACGACCTGTTCTCGGCGTTGACGCGCCAGCGGCTCTCCTTGTTCCACAGCGCGAGGAGGCACGCGAACTGGTCGTCGCCCCAGCCGCGGGCCGCCGCCATCTCCTTGCCGAGCGCCTGCGCCGAGCCCGGGTCCACGACGATCGACGACGGGTCGGGCAGCTCCGCGGTCCCGACGCGCACGACCTGCGTCACCGGCGGGGTGGTGACCACCGACGTGATCGGCGTCCGGCCCACCACGACGCCGCCCACGACCTGCAGCTCGTACGTCGTGGTGCGCACGCCCGCACGGCCCTTGGTCTTGACGACCTTGTTGCCCTTGACGAGCGTCGCGTCCTCGACCTCCTGCGTCTCGAACGGCATCGCCTCGGTGAGCGTCTCACCGCCCGTGCCGGCCCGCGTGACCAGCACGACGAGGCCGTCGACCGCGGTGGCGTCGAGCGGCACCGACACCTTGTCGCCCTCGTTCAGCACGAGGCCGACGTCCTTGAGCGCGTCGCGCACGACCGCGGCGCTGCTCAGGCCGTCGATGACCTGGCCGTCGACGACGAGGTGGATCGTCTTGAGGGTGGAGACGCGGAGCACGTCGCCGCGCTCGAGCGCCGAGCTGCGGGACGCCGACAGCCGCACCTCGCCGTCGCGGAGGCCGAGACCGTCGACGGCCTCACCCACGGTGAGCGCCGTGCTCCAGACCGTCCGCTCCTCGCCGTCGACCTCGACCTGGAGCTCGTGACCGTGCCGCACGACGATCTGCCCGCCGCGCGCGATCGGGTCCCCGAGCCCGGGTGCCACGAGGTCGCGCTCGCCGACCTGCACGTCGCTGCCCTCGAGCACGTCCGCGACCGTCCGGCCGAACGCCTGCACCTCGACCGACCGACCGTCGACGTCGAGCGTGACCTCCTTGTGCAGCACCGCGAACGCGCTGGTCACGCCGACGACGAGCGCCAGCACCACCGCCCGCGCCAGGGCGGGCAGCGCGCGCGACCGCGCAGCGGTCACGGGCGGGTGGGCAGGGCGCACGCGGTGAGTCCTTCGGGCCGGGAGGGGACGGCTCGGGCGACCCTCGCGGACCACCCTGCGGCGGCCGACGTGGACGCCTGTCCGACCGTAACCGATCCGTGACCCGGCCGACCACCCACGGCCGGACCCCGGACGCCCGCCGACGTGCGCGCGCACCGCCCGTGACGACACGACCCCGGGGTCACCAGGGACCGTAGACCTGCTCCGCCGTCGCCGAGACGCCCGCGCACACGTCCTCGAGCGACCGGCCCGTGACCTCGGCGACCGTGCGGACCGTGCCCGGCAGCAGGTACGGCGCGTTCGGCCGGCCCCGGAACGGGTGCACCGTGAGGTACGGCGCGTCGGTCTCGACCAGCAGCAGCCCGGGCGGGACCTCGCGCAGCGCCGCGCGCAGGTCGTCGTTCGCACCGAAGGACACCGGCCCCGCGAACGACAGGAACCAGCCGTGCGACACCGCCAGGCGCGCCAGCCCCGCGTCGCCCGAGAAGCAGTGGAACACCGTCCGCTCGGGCGCACCGTCCGCGAGCAGGACCTCGACGACCTCGGCGTGCGCGTCCCGGTCGTGGATCTGCAGGGCCAGGCCGAGCTCCTTGGCCAGCGCGACGTGCGCCCGGAACGCCTCGCGCTGCACCTCGCGACCCCGCGGGCCGGCACGGAAGAAGTCGAGCCCGGTCTCCCCGATCGCCCGCACCCGCGGCGTCGCGCGCGCGACCGCCGCCACGCGCGCGAGCGCCTCGTCGAGCGGGACGTCCTCGTGCACGGACCGCGGGTCCGGCGTGAGCCCGTCGGGCGCGACCTCCCGGACACCCGCGTGCAGCACGGCCTCGTTCGGGTGGATCGCGACGGCCCCGAGCAGCGCGGGGTGCGCCTGCACGAGGTCGGCCGTCAGCACGACCGACTCGTAGTCGCAGCCGACCTGCACCATCCGGTCGACACCCGCGGCCGCGGCCCGGGTCAGGTGCTCGTCGAGCGTCGGCGCAGGCGCGTCGAGCACGGCGACGCCGTCGTCGGACCGCTGCCAGCCGTCCGCCACCCACCCCAGCACCGACTCGAGGTGCGTGTGGTTGTCGACGACCGGCAGCGGCAGCGGCTCCGGCGGCGGGGGCCAGCCGCGGTCGCGCGTGCGTGCCACGTCAGGCCTGCTCGGCGCGCGCGATCTCCTCCTCGACGATCGCGTCGTCGAGCTTCGTGAAGACCGGCACCGGCTTGTCGACCGCCGTGCCCGGGACCAGCGGCACCGATGCCCACCGCGGGGTCGCCGCGTAGTCGCCCGTGATGATCGGGTACGAGCGCGACGCGTCGTCGAGGTCCTCGACCTCGTCGATCCGCGGCATGGGCGCGAACGTGCCCGACCCGCCGAGCGTCTCGTGCACCTTCTGCGCGGCGAACGGCAGGAACGGCGCGAGCATGGTGTTCGCGTCCGCGACGGCCTGCGCGGCCGTGTGCAGGACGGTGCCGAGGCGCTCGCGGTCCGTCTTCAGCTTCCACGGCTCGGTCTCCGAGAGGTACCGGTTCGCCTCCTGCACGACGCGCATGGCCTCGCCGATCGCGGCCCGGTTGCGGTGCTCGCCGAGCAGCTTGCCGACCGTGCCGAACCCGGCCGCCGTCGTCGCGCGCAGCGCCTCGTCCACCGGCTGCAGCGCGCCCGCCTCGGGGATCGCGCCGAAGTTCGTGTGGATCATGTTCGCGGTCCGGTTCACCAGGTTGCCCCAGCCCGCGACGAGCTCGTCGTTCGTCCGGCGCTTGAAGTCCGCCCACGTGAAGTCGGCGTCCTGCGTCTCCGGCCCGGCGACCGACAGGTAGTAGCGCAGCGCGTCCGGCTGGTAGCGGGACAGCATGTCGCGCACCAGGATGACGACCCCGCGCGACGTGCTGAACTGCTCGCCCGCGACGTTGAGGTACTCGCTCGACACGACCTCCGTCGGCAGCTGGAGGTTGCCGTAGACGCCGGGCTCGCCGCCCTTCGAGCCGCGCCCGTCGTAGCCCATGAGCTCCGCGGGCCAGATCTGCGAGTGGAACGTGATGTTGTCCTTGCCCATGAAGTAGTACGACAGGGCCTCGGGGTCGTTCCACCAGCCGCGCCACGCCTCCGGGTCGCCCGTGCGGCGCGCCCACTCGATCGACGCCGACAGGTACCCGATGACCGCGTCGAACCAGACGTACAGACGCTTGTTCGGGTTCTCCTGCCAACCCGGCAGCGGCACCGGGATGCCCCAGTCGATGTCCCGCGTCATCGCCCGCGGACGCATGTCGTCGATGAGGTTGAGGCTGAAGTTCAGGACGTTCGGGCGCCAGCCCTGGCGCGTGCTCAGCCACTGCTCGAGGGCCTGGGCGAACGCGGGCAGGTCGAGGAAGAAGTGCGTCGACTCGACGAACTTCGGGGTCTCGCCGTTGATCCGGCTCTTCGGGTTGATGAGGTCGATCGCGTCGAGCTGGTTGCCGCAGTTGTCGCACTGGTCGCCGCGCGCGCCGTCGTAGCCGCAGATCGGGCACGTGCCCTCGATGTAGCGGTCCGGCAGCGTGCGGCCCGTGCTCGGGCTGATCGCGCCCATGGTCTGCTGCTCGACCATGTACCCGTTCTTGTGCACCGTGCGGAACATCTCCTGCACGACCGCGTAGTGGTTGCGCGTCGTCGTGCGCGTGAACAGGTCGTACGACAGGCCGAGCTGCGCGAGGTCCTCGACGATGACCCGGTTGTAGCGGTCCGCGAGCGCCTGCGGGCTCACGCCCTCCTTCTCCGCCTGCACGAGGATCGGCGTCCCGTGCTCGTCCGTGCCCGACACCATGAGCACGTCGTGGCCCGCCATCCGCATGTAGCGGGAGAAGACGTCCGACGGGACGCCGAAGCCGGCGACGTGACCGATGTGGCGGGGGCCGTTCGCGTAGGGCCACGCGACGGCCGACAGGATGCGGGACATGCGCCCGATCCTAGGTGAGCGGGTCGGACGGGTCGTCGCAGTTCCGGGCACGCGTCAGTCGTCGTACAGGCGGTCGCGCGCCTCGGCGTCCTCGACCGGCACGAACGTCGCACGGTCGCCCGACACGTCCCAGCCGCGGTCGTCGCGCGCGGCCGGCGGGATGCGGATCGGCTGCGTGTCGCCGGGCCGGTACGCGGGCTCGCGCGCGGGCGAACCGGCCCGGTCGGAGGGCGACGGGGGCACCGTCGCACCGCCGGGGACGGGCTGCCACGGTGCCGCGGGTGACGGCACCGGCGCCGGCACGGGAGCCGGGACCGGACCCTGCACCGGCCAGCCCGTCGGGACGGGCGCGCCGGTCGCCGCGGGCCAGCCCGCGGTCGTGGTCACGCCCGGCTGCGCAGGCCAGCCCCCGGCGGTGAAGCC
>NZ_BHYL01000253.1 GCF_003851725.1 Cellulomonas algicola
TGCGCGGGGTGATGAACTGCGTAGGCAGACGGTTGAGCAGCACGTCGATCGCCGGGTCCCACTGCAGGGTGTCCTTGAGGACGATCCGCGGCTCACGGTCGAACCAGTTGAGCAGCGCGTGGACCAGGATGAACGAGTCGCCGGGTCCGGCGTGCCGGCTCGCGACGACGATCGGCTGCCCGGTGAGGACCGTCCCGAGGTCGGCGTCGACGATGTCGATCCTCAGGCGCAGCGTCCAGCGGACCTGCCAGAAGAGCACCTGCATCATGCGTCGGGCCAGCCGGTAGTGGGCCCGCTCGAAGGCCGGGCGGTGGATCGCCCACCCGAACCCGGACCCGATCCACAGCCCGAGCAGCGCGACCAGGCACGCGGCGTCCCACAGGACGTAGAAGCTCGCCATCCACAGCGCGCGAGAGATGCGCAGACGCCCCGGCAGGGCCCACGTCACCGCGCCGAGCACCAGCAGGACGAGCATGAGGCTCGTCGGCACCAGCAGGACCGCGAGCGCGACGATCGCGGGTGCGAGCACGACCCGCCGCACCCACCGGGGCGGCAGGCGCCACGTCATGACCGGGCCTCGAGGTACGCGCGCGTCGCCTCGCGGGCGGCGTCGATGCGTCGTCGGGTCGCGTCCATCCGCCGGTACGACCCGAGCTTCTCGTCGCCGGGTGCCGGACCGCCGCTGGGCAGGACGTGCACCGCGACGTCCTTCGGGACCCGCTCGATCTCGCGCGTGAACCGGTGCCTGCGCGCGATCTCGAAGCTCACCCGCGCCACGTCGCTCGGCTTCTCCGGCGCCACGACCGCCTCCTCGATCCGTCCGACCTGGAGCACGTACACCGTCGTCGCGCCGCGCTCCACGGCCTCGCCGAGCGGGATGGAGTTCACGATGCCCCCGTCGACGAAGTGCTCGTCGCCGATCTTCGTCGGCGGCAGGACGCCGGGCACCGACGACGACGCGAGCACCGCGGGGATGAGCGGCCCGCTGTCGAACCAGCGCTCCGCGGTCCGCTCGATGCACGCCGCCGCGACGGCCAGCGGGACGTCGAGCTGCTCGAACGTCCGGTCGGCGCCGAGCATCTCCTCGAGCAGCGCACGCAGCGGTGCGGGGTCGTTGAGGTGCGTCCTCGAGCGCGCGAGCCGGCGCAGCTGCTTGGGCCACGAGTCGCCGTAGACGGCCGCGGCGGCCGGCGACGCCCACGCCTGCAGCAGCGTCTCGACGACCGACGGCGTCGGGTCCGCCGCGACGGCCGCGCCGTTGATCGCGCCGATCGACGTGCCGACGACCGTGTCGGGCCGGATGCCCGCCTCGAACAGCGCCTGGAGCATGCCGACCTGCACGGCGCCGCGAACACCGCCGCCGCCCAGCACGAACCCCACCGTCATGACCGGATCGTGGCACAGCCGACGACGCAGGGCCCGGCGACGTCCCCAGGCCGCCGCCGCTGGTCACGGCCGAGCCGCCCGGTGTCGAAAGTGAGGCGCGAATCGCTTCAGACGGTGGCCCGAAAGGGCAGGTCGTCCGCAGGGTGGAGGCCCTAGGGGGACGCGACCTCGGCGGACGGCAGCGAGGCCGGTGCCGGGACGCGCTCACGGGGCCGTCCCGCATCGAGAGGAGACCCGCACACATGACCGTCCGTGCACGCCCACGCACGCTCTTCGCCGCCCTGGCGGCGGTCGCGGTGGCCATCGGCGCCGCCGTCGTCACGTCCGCACCCGCCTCCGCCCACGGTTCCGTCACGGACCCGCCCACCCGGAACTACCGGTGCTGGGAGGTCTGGGGCTCGGACCACCTCAACCAGAACATGAAGAACGTCGACCCCATGTGCTGGGGCGCGTACCAGCACGACCCGAACGCGATGTGGAACTGGAACGGCCTGTATCGCGAGAACGTCGGCGGTCGGCACGAGGCCGTCATCCCGAACGGGCAGCTGTGCTCCGGCGGCCGCACCTTCTCGCCGCGGTACGACTACCTCGACACGCCCGGCCCGTGGGTCGCGAAGAACGTCCCGACGAAGTTCCAGCTCACGCTGACCGACGGTGCGAAGCACGGCGCCGACTACCTGCGCATCTACGTCTCGAAGCCGGGCTACGACCCGACCACCGAGGCGCTCGGCTGGGACGACATCACCCTGGTCAAGGAGACCGGGCGCTACCCGACGACGGGCCTGTACCAGACCGACGTCGACCTCACGGGCTACAGCGGCCGTGCCGTGCTGTTCACGATCTGGCAGGCCAGCCACCTCGACCAGCCGTACTACCTGTGCTCGGACATCAACATCGGCGGCACCAGCACGCCGACGCCGACCGTGACCCCGACGCCGACGGTCACGCCGACGCCGACCGTCACGCCGACGCCGACGGTCACCCCGACGCCGACCGTCACGCCGACCCAGAGCCCGACGCCGACGCCCACGCACACCTCGGGCCCGGGCACCTGCACCGCGACCGTGAAGGTCGTGAACTCGTGGAGCAACGGGTTCGTCGGTGAGGTCACCGTCAAGGCCGGCTCCAGCGCGATCACCGGCTGGCACACCGCGATCGGCGGCACGACCGTCCAGCAGGCGTGGAGCGCCACCCTGTCCGCCGCGAACACGCTGACCAGCGTCGACTGGAACAGCAAGCTCGCCGCGGGCGCCAGCACCACCGCCGGCTTCATCGGCAGCGGCAACGGCCAGGGCGTCTCCGCGGTCTCCTGCGGCACGCACTGACCGACCGGCTCCACCGCACCACCCGGACGCCCGTCGTCCTGACCCGCACGGGTCGGGCGGCGGGCGTCCGGCATCCCGACCGTGGTCCGGTCGGCGGGTGCGGCGCTCGTCGTCCCAGCGGCGGACCGCGGCGGTCGGCGGGCTCATCGCGGCGCCGGTCGGCGGCGTGCGGTGCCGACGGGGTCTTTGGTCGTGACCGCGGCGCGCGGCAGGATGAGCCCGACCGACCCGCCCGACGACCGACGGAGCGCCCCGTGCCGAGCGACCCCCCTGACCACGAGCCCACCGGCCCGGACCCGTCGGACGAGCGCCGCACCGAGCCGCCCTCGCTGTTCTGGCGCAGTCGCGGCTACTGGCTGCTGCTGCTCGTCGCCGCGGTCGTCGCCCTCGGCCTCACCTTCGCCTCGCGGCTCCAGTGACCGCGCGTCCGGGGTCGGCTCAGTCCAGCGGACCGGGCGCGAAGTAGCCCTGGACGTCCTCCAGCAGACGCACGCTGCCCGCGTCGTTGTAGAGGACGTGCCCGCCCGGACCCAGCCCGACGACGGCGCTGTTCGCGAGGTCGATGCCCTGCCGCGTGTTGAGGTTGCTCGCGAAGGGCCGCGACGCTCCCGCGGGGTAGGCGGTGACGTACGACGTGGGCGCCGTACCCGCGGTGCTCGTCAGGTTGACCGCGAGCGCCTGCGCGTCGGCCGGGATCTCGATGCCGCGTCCCGGGGCGCCGACGAGCCGCTCCTTGCCGGCGCCGAGCAACCCGTCACCGGTCGTGAGCCGCCGGTGGTCGAGCGGGTAGAACGAGACGCCACCGCTCTCCGTGTACCAGCCCTGGACGTCGACGACGACGTCCGTCCGGCCCGCGTCGTTGTAGATCTCGATCGACCCGTCCTCCGCGAGGGGGACGACCGCGAGGTTGGCGACGTCCTGCCCGCGGCGGGCGTTGAGGACGCTGGTCGACCGTGCCGCGGTGAACCCCGTGGGGTAGGCGGACAGGTAGGACGTCGCCGCCGTCGTGCGCGTCGCCGTGAGGTTGACCGCGACCGCGACCGCGTCGGCCGGCATGTCGGTCGCGAGCTCCGCGAGGTCCACGCGGCGCGCCTCGCCGGCGTCGAGAGGTCCACCGTCGGTGCGGGAATCCAGCACCCGTTCGGGCGTCACGGGGACGTAGCCGGCACCGGACGGGCTGCCGCTGTCGTAGTACCCCTGGAGGTCGACGACGACGTCGGTCGGGCACGCGTGGTTGTAGAGCTGCACCCAGTCGGCCGGGTCCTCGTAGCGGGTGCCCACGCGGATCGTCGTCAGGTTCGCGACGTCTGCCCCAGCACGCGCGTTGACGATGCTCGACTCCGCGCCCGTCTCGTACCCGACGATGTTCATGCCGACCGCGATGTAGTCGGCGGCGCACTGCGTGCGCGTCGCGGTCACGTTGAGCACGAACGCGACGGGCTCGCCCGGCAGAGCGGGCATCGGGAACTTGTACCACTCGTTCCGCTGCATCGGACCGTGCCCGTTGACCCGGGTGTCCACGACACGTCGGGGGACGACCGGCACGTACCGGCCCGCGGCGAGCATGGCGAACGACGTCTCCTGCCACGGCCCGTACGTGCTGTAGAGGGCGTCCCACACGCCGCCGCCCAGCAGCTCGTACGGCGCCGGGTACGTCCGCCCCCAGTTGTCGTAGCTGGGCATGTACCGGCCGGCGGGGTCGACCACCCGCATCGCGGCGCGACCCGCGGGCTTCTCGGCAGGCAGGTCGAGGACGAAGCGACCGGGATCGACCGGGTCGTCGGCGGTCGTGGCCGAGAGGAGGACCGTGCCGAAGCTGCCGTCGGCGTTCACGGCGACGATCTCGACGCGCATGGCGGCGAGACCCTGGTTGGTCGTGATGGAGAAGACCCGGCCGCTGAACGTCCTTCCCGCTGCCGCGGCAGGCGCCGCGACCCCCGCGAGCAGGAGCCCCACCACGAGTGCTCCCACAGAGGCGAGCGCACCGAGCACGCGCAGACGCACGACGTTTCCCCGTCCCGCCGCGCACGGTCGGCGACGGCACCCCACCCTGGCGGCCTCGCGCGCGTCAGCCCATCGCCCGAACGGGTGATGTCGCTGGTCCCTGACGCGGCGGCGGGCAGCCGCTGCCCACCGCCGCGTGCCCGACAATGGGGGCGTGACCGCGACGCCCTCCACCCGGCTGCCCCGTGTCCGCGCCTCCGAGCTCGTCGGGCGGGGGTGGCTCAACACCGGCGGGCGGGACGTGACGCTCGCGGACCTGCGCGGCAAGGTCGTCGTGCTCGACTTCTGGACGTTCTGCTGCATCAACTGCCTGCACGTCCTGGACGAGCTGCGCGAGGTCGAGGAGCGGTTCCGCGACGTGCTCGTCGTGGTCGGGGTGCACTCCCCGAAGTTCGTGCACGAGGCCGACCCGTTCGCGCTGGCGGCCGCCGTCGAGCGGTACGAGGTCCACCACCCCGTGCTCGACGACCCGGGGCTCGTCACGTGGTCGGCGTACACGGCCCGCGCGTGGCCGACGCTCGTCGTGGTCGACCCCGAGGGGTACGTCGTCGCGCAGATGGCCGGCGAGGGGCACCGGCACAACCTCGAGGTGCTGCTCGACGAGCTCGTGGCCGAGCACGACGCGAAGGGCACGCTGCACCGCGGCGACGGCCCGTACGTGCCGCCCGCGCCGACCGCCGGTACGCTGCGCTTCCCCGCGAAGGCCGTCGCGCTCCCCGGCGGGTCGCTGCTCGTCGCGGACGCCGGGCACCACGCGCTCACGGAGGTCGCGGCCGACGGGTCGACGCTGCTGCGGCGCCTCGGGTCCGGCGAGCGCGGGCTGGTCGACGGCGGGCCGGACGACGCCCGGTTCAGCGAGCCGAACGGCCTGGCCCTCGTGCCCGACCACCTGCGGGACGCGCTCGGGTACGACGTGCTCGTCGCCGACACCGTCAACCACGCGTTGCGCGGCGTGCGCCTGGCCGACGGCCACGTGACGACCGTCGCGGGGACGGGTGAGCAGCTCATGGTCGGTGCGGCCGACAACGTGCGCGGCGGCGGCACGGGCGCCGGGTTCGACGGTCCGGCGCTCGACGTGCGCCTGTCGTCGCCGTGG
This sequence comes from Cellulomonas algicola, assembly GCF_003851725.1. Classification (GTDB taxonomy): domain Bacteria; phylum Actinomycetota; class Actinomycetes; order Actinomycetales; family Cellulomonadaceae; genus Cellulomonas; species Cellulomonas algicola. The sequence continues at coordinate 5,812 of NZ_BHYL01000253.1, forward strand.
GACGTGGTGTGGTCCGACGCGCTCGGCGCGTTCGTCGTCGCGATGGCCGGCAACCACACGCTGTGGTCGTTCGACGGGACGCGGCTGCGGCACGTCGCCGGGACCATGAACGAGGGCCTGCTCGACGGGTCGGGCGCCGACGCGTGGCTCGCCCAGCCGTCCGGGCTGTCGGTCGGGCCCGACGGCCGCGTGTGGGTCGCCGACTCCGAGACGTCCGCGCTGCGCTGGCTCGACCCCGCCGACGGGACCCTGCACACCGCCGTCGGCGAAGGGCTGTTCGACTTCGGCCACCGCGACGGGCGCGCCGACGATGCCCGCATGCAGCACCCGCTCGGCGTCGCCGCGCTGCCCGACGGGTCCGTCCTCGTCGCCGACACCTACAACGGCGCCGTGCGTCGCTACGTGCCGCCCGCCGACGGCGAGCCCGCCGGTGCCGGCGAGGTGACGACCGTGGCGGGCGACCTCGCCGAGCCGAGCGGCCTCGTCGTGCTGACCGGGGGCGCGGCCGGTGACGGCGGGCTCGACGTGCTCGTCGTCGAGTCGGCGGCACACCGCGTCACGCGCGTCGCGCTCCCGGCCGGTGCCGGCCAGGTCGTCGACGGCGGCGCCCACCGCACGCAGCGACCCGTGACGGACCTCGCGCCCGGCGACGTGCTGCTCGACGTCGTGTTCACGCCCGCCGCCGGCCAGAAGTACGACGACCGGTACGGCCCGTCGACCCGCCTGCAGGTGTCCTCGACACCGCCCGGGCTGCTGCTCGACGGCGCGGGCGACGACGTCCCGCTGACCCGCGCGCTGCGCCTCGACCCGGCCGTCGGCGACGGTGTGCTGCACGTGACCGCGCACGCGGCGTCGTGCGACGCCGACCCGGCCGTCGAGTACCCGGCCTGCCACCTCAACGCGCAGGACTGGGGCGTGCCGGTCCGCGTCGTCGAGGGCGCTCCGACGACGCTCACCCTCCCCCTGCACGGCTGACGCCGCACCGGGGCACCGGTCAGGAGGCCCCGAGGACCGCGACGGCGACCAGGGCGTCGAGCGAGGTGTCGACGACCTCGCCCGTCGCGGCCGTCGCGGAGACGCCGATCTCGACGACCCACGGGCCGTGCTCGACCACCGTCGTGGACGACTCGGCCTGCGTCACGTCGACCGGTGCGCCACCGCGCGCGACCGCGGACGCCGGCCCGTCGGACGGGTCACCGGGACGGCGCATGAGCACGGCCCACCCGGCACCGCCGAGCGTCTCGGTGGCGGCGGCCGCCAGCGCGCACAGCCGCGGGACGATCCCCGACTGCGCGGCGACGATCGCGGCGGTGCCGGCCACGACGACGCGCTCGGCGGTCACGGCCGGGTCGGCGGTCGTCGGGGCCGCAGCTCGGAGCGCGCGCGCCCGGGCCCGCTTGGCCCGGTACTGCGCCATGTCGGCCTGCCGGAACAGGTGCCGCGCGGACGTCGCGCCGGTCACGGCCGTCGTCGCGATGCCGTAGGAGATCGCCGCGCCGTGCGGGAGCGGGAACTCGGCCACGGTCGCCGCGACGACCTCGGCGACCTCGACGCGGCGGCGCCCGACCGTCACGAGGCAGAACTCGTCACCACCGATGCGCGCGGCGGTCGAGCCGGGCAGCGCGTCGGACGCGCGCCGCAGGACGTCCGCGACCGAGCGGAGCAGGTCGTCGCCGGTGTCGTGGCCGAGCTCGTCGTTCACGCGCTTGAGGCCGTCGACGTCGCACATGACGATGCACGTCTCCAGGCCCGACTCCAGGGCGGACTCCGCCGCGGAGTCGGCGACGCGGCGGTTCGCCAGACCCGTCAGCGGGTCGTCGGCGACCAGGTGCCGCACCTGGCCCTCGAGGTCCACGCGCGCGATCGCACCGCCCAGCAGCGCGCCCAGCACCTCGGCACGCGCGAGGTCGTCGACGCCGAACAGCGGCGACCCGAGCTCGCGCATCGCGTACAGCTGGCCCCAGACGGCACCGTTGACCACGACGGGCGACGCGAGCGCCGACGCGCCGTCGATCTCGCGCAGCGTCTGCACCTCGACCGCGTCACCCGCGCCGGCGTCGGAGCCCGTCACGGGCCGGCCGGCGACGTCCACGGCGTGCGCGACCCAGCTGACCCGGTCCCGGATGAGCCGTCGCAGCGCGGGGCGGTCGTCGGCGCGGTACGACGCGCGCACGCGCCACACGAGGCGCGGGTCCGCGGGCTCCGGCACGACGCGGACGACGCGCGCGGTGTCCTGCTCGATGCGCAGCACCGCGAAGGAGCTGGCACCCAGCATGTCGACGCCGGCGGTCGAGGCGACCTCCACGACCTCGTCGAGGGTGCGGCAGCGGTCCAGCCGGTGCGCGGCGGTCGCCAGGCCCCGGACGCCCACGAGCGCCGCAGCAGACCGATGGTCCCTGCGGGTCCCCTCGGCGGTCCCCCGGCGCGTCACGCGCCCATCATCGTCCCTCGGACACCTGTCCGAACAGTTGAGGGCATGAGAGGTCCATGAGATCACCCCGCCGCCGCGTCGGATCGGCCCGCCGGCGGGTCCGGTGCGGCACCAATTGCCCCGATCGTGCTGAGCCGAACGGGTGAGGCGGGCGTGCCCCGCGTCGACGCTCCGCCGTCCCGCCGCCGAAACCATTCGCCGGGTTGTCGACGCTCGTCGGACGCGGCGACCCTGACGCCACCCTGCCCCCTGGCGGCCGCACGACCCGGCGAGCCGCCGGCAGGAGGCGCCCCGCGGCGACGACGCCGCACGTCGGAAGGAGTCCCGCCATGTCCACCGTCACCGCCCTGCGACGCAGAGCCCTCGTGGGCGCCGCGATCGCCGGGCTCGCCGCCGCGACGCTCGTCGCGCTGCCGGCGTCGCGCGCCGAGGCCCACGGCGGCCTCACCTACCCGCAGACGCGCACGTACGCGTGCTACCTCGACGGGCTCGCGGGCGGACAGGCCGCCGGTCAGGCGGGCAACATGCTGCCGACCAACCCGATCTGCCAGCAGGCGCTCGCGGCCAGCAACTACCCGTTCTACAACTGGTACGGCAACCTGCTGGGCACGATCGCGGGCCAGCACCAGACGATCGCCGACGGCACGCTCTGCGCACCGGACCCGAAGTTCGCGGCGTTCAACACGCCGAGCACCCAGTGGCCCACGACGAGGCTGCAGTCGGGCGGGCGGATCACCTTCCAGTACGCGGCGACGGTGCCGCACCCCGGCTGGTGGACGCAGTGGATCACCAAGGACGGCTGGGACCCGAGCCAGCCGATCGGCTGGGACGACCTCGAGCCCGCGCCGTTCGACCGCGTGCTCAACCCGCCGACCCGCTCGGGCGGCCCGACCGGCCCCGAGTACTACTGGACCGCGCAGCTGCCGCAGAAGACCGGCCGGCACGTGATCCTGTCGATCTGGGAGCGCACCGACAGCCCGGAGTCGTTCTACAACTGCTCCGACGTGGTCTTCGACGGCGGCGGCACGACCGACCCCGGCGACCCGGGCGACCCCGGGGACCCGGTCGACACGACGGCGCCGACCGCGCCCGGCACCCCGACCGCCGCAGCCGTCGACGGGACCACCGCCTCGCTGACCTGGGCGGCGTCGACCGACGCGGTCGGCGTCACGGGCTACACGGTGCACGACGCCGCGACGGGGGCCGTGCTGGCGCGGCCGACCTCCCCCGCGACGACCCTGTCGGGTCTCACCCCCGGCACCTCGTACTCCGTCTACGTGACCGCGACCGACGCCGCGGGCAACGTGTCCGCACGGTCGTCGACGCTCACGTTCAGCTCCGGGACGGTCCCCGTCGGGTCGTGCTCGGTGAAGTTCGACGTGTCCAACGCCTGGTCCGGCGGCTTCGTCGGCAACGTCACCATCTCCAACGAGTCGATGACGCCCGTGAACGGCTGGCAGCTGACCTGGACCTTCACGAAGGGCGAGAAGGTCACGCAGGCCTGGAACGGCACGGCCACGCAGTCCGGGGCCGTCGTCACGGCACGCAGCGCCGCGTGGAACGGGACGATCGCGCACCACGGAGCGGTCACGTTCGGGTTCATGGGGTCGAGCAGCGGTGCGCCGGGTCAGCCGACCGGGGTCGCGCTCAACGGGCTGCCCTGCGCGCTCGCCTGACGAGCGCCTCGCCGCGGGTCACGAGGGTCCGGTCGCCACGGCGGCCGGGCCCTCGGCCGTGCGTGGCGCGGGACGCGTGCGCGGCCGATCGCGCGCAGCGCGAGTGCGTCCGGCAGGTCGCGGGGAGCAGGAGGTACGCCCGACGAGCGGCGCGAGCGAGGCGCGGTCAGGCGCTCGCCGTGATGGCGCCGACGACGCGGACCTTCACGGCGACACCGTCGACGGCCGGGGGCAGCGGGGTGGACCGCCCGCGCGCGGACACGTTCACCTGGAGCAGATACCCGTCGCCGTCCGGTGTGATCCCGATCCCCCGCACGTCTGGTCGCCCGGCGAGGTCGGCGCGCAACCGTTCTTTCGCTGCACGCGCCTGCTCGAGATCCGCCATGCTGCACCGCTTCCCGCCGGCCCACGCCGACGTCGGGCGGCTCGCCGGGCAGGGTCAGGTGGCGAGCGTCGCACCGAGGGCGTCGAGCACAGCATCGATCGGGTTGAGATAGGTCAGCCCGGACCCATTCTCGCCTCCCGTCTCCGAACCCGCAAAGAGCAAGCCCAGGGCGACGCCGTCCTCCCGGTACACGAGCGACCCCGAGTCGCCGCCGCGCGAGAACGCCGACGCACCCGTCGACTCGACCTCGATCTGCCCGTCGAACGCGATCTCGCCGAGCTCCTCGCCGTAGCCCACGACGACGTCGTCGAGCTCGATCGCGGTGACCTTGCCGTGCGTGACGGACGTGGTCCGGCCGATCTTCGCGACCTGCTCGTTGCCGACGGCCGGTGCGGTCGTCGTGACGAGCCCCACCGGGTAGCGCAGGTCGACCTCGGGGTCGTCGAGCAGCGCGACCGCGCAGTCGACGGTGGCCCGGCCGTGCGGCTCGAGCTCGACGCGGCCCGCGAGCTCGCCGACCTTGTCGCGCGAGGTGCGGCCGCCGTCGGCCGGTCCGGGCTGGAGGACCGGGTCGCCCATCCGGGCCGACGGCGTGCCCGACAGCACGTGGTAGTTGGACAGCGCGTGCATGCGCCCGTCGACGACGACGAACGCGCCGAGGGTCCCCGCCGACACCTTCGCGTGCGCGATCGAGACCCCGGGCCGCAGCGGCCGCACGCGGCCGGTCTCGCCGAGCGAGCGGGCCGTCACGACGGGCGGACGCAGGGTGATCGACGGACCGCCGCCGGGTCCCGCGAGCGTGCGGATCCGACCCGTGCGCCGCACGTCGGCGGCCGGCCCGACCTGCTCCGCGACCTTGCGCGCGATGCTCCGCACCGCCGGGAGGCCCAGCCGGTAGCGCACGGCGACGCCGTACCCGCCGTCGGCCAGCGGGGCGAGCCCCAGCGCGAGCGGCACCGCCGCGGCGTGCATGTCCTGCACCTGCACGCGTCGCTGCGCGAGCTCCCGCACGTAGTCGCTGACCTGCGCCTTGACCTCGCGCGCCTCGCGCTCGTCCATCGATCCCATCGACCCCCCTGCCGATCGCCGCCCGGTGGTGTCCCGGTGCTTGGCGGCAAGTCTGCCGCGTCGCACCGACACCCGCCGGGCGACGTCCGCGGTCGTGGCAGGAGGCACGACGACAGGGACGCGGGACCGCAGCCGCCGCACCCGGCGACGGGCGCGGTGGGTCAGCCGCGCGGGGGGAAGATGCCCTGGAGCGCGATGATGAAGGTGAGCACCAGGTACGGCGGCAGGTTGTCGTGCGGCTGGCCGCCGCCGGTGACGGCCAGCGCGCCGGGGCTCATCGTCAGCGCGCCGGGGCCGCTCCCGTAGAGCTCCTCGGTGACCCGGCCGAGGCGGCTCGTCGCCCAGGCCGCACCCGACGGGTTGCCGGTCGTGCCGCGGGTGCCGTCGGGCAGGGTCGCGACGGGATGGCCGTGCACGGGCATCTCGGACTCGAGCAGCGTGACGGTCTGCGACCCGAGCTGCTCGCCGAGCACGACGTGCTGCAGGCCCGGGCCCTGACCGTGGTGCACCGGGCTGCGCCCCTGCAGGTCGGGCAGCCCGAACGTGCTCCTGCCGTCGCCGCCGTAGGTCGTGCCGAGCAGCGAGAACAGGGCGGTGTTCTGGGAGATGGGCATGAGCTGCCCGTTGCACAGGGCCCACCCCTTCGGGGCGAAGTTCCCCGCGAACATGCGGATCTCGGCGACGAACGGATCAGCCATGGGTCAGTCCCTGCTGGGGAAGATGCCGACCAGCGCGATGACGGCCTGGAGGGCGGCGTACGGGGGCATGTTGGGGTGCGGCTGCGAGCCGCCGACGGGCGCGACGAGCCCGTCCGCCATGACGGCCTGGGGCGTCGGCCCGTAGTGCGGCGCGTCGGTCGAGGCCCAGCGGGCGGCGCCCGGGACGGAGCGGTCGGCGGTGGACGCCGCGCTGACCGGGTGCGTGTGCGGCGGCAGCTCGCTCACGGTCAGCGTGTGCGTCTCGGCGCCGCCCGCCTGGCCGAGGGTGAACCCCGGGCCGACGTGCACCGGGACGCGTCCGCGCAGGTCCGGCAGCGCGAAGTTCACGCGTCCGTCGCCGCCGTACTGGGTGCCGAGCAGCGAGAACAGCGCCTGATTCTGGTTGATCGGCAGGAGCTGGCCGTTGCACTGCGCCCAGCCGCGGGGCGGGTAGCCGAACGCCGTGAGGCGGATCTCGGCGAGGAAGGGTTCCGACATGGCGTGTCCTCAGTCCTGCTGGGGGTAGAGGCCGAAGAGCGAGATGATGAACGACACCGCGAGCACGGGGTGCCGGTTCTCGTGCGGCTGCGAGCCGCCCGCCGGACCGACCGCGTCGGCGGCGAGCGTGGCGCTCGGCGTGACCGACGGTGCCACGAACGCGGGTGCCGTCGACGCCGCCCACACCGCCCCCGCGGGCGACGTGCCGGTCGCGGCGGCGACCGACGCCTGCGGCCGGTGCGTGTGCTGCGGGATCTGCGGCGTCGACAGCGTCACGGTCTCGACGCCGCCCGTCTCGCCGAGCACGTACGTCGTCGTCGAGCGCGTCCCGCGCCCGACGTGCAGCGGCGAGCGCCCGCGCAGGTCGGGCAGCGCGAACGTGTTCACCCCGTCGCCGCCGTACGTCGTGCCGAGCAGGGTGAACAGCGTGTCGTTCTCGGAGATCGGCACGAGGCTGCCGTCGCAGAACGCCCAGCCCGCAGGGGCGAAGTTCCCGGCGAACATGCGGATCTCGCCGATGTACGGCGTGGACATCAGGCCTCCGTCCCGGCGTCGGCGGCGGGGCCGCGCGTGCCGTCGGTCGTCGGGTGGGTCAGGTCGGTGGGGTCGGCGGCGCCGGGGTCGTGGCCGGTGGGGTCGGCTCCGGCGGGGGCGTCGTCGGGGACGACGAACGTCGCGACGAGCAGCGCGCCGTCGGGGTGCGCGGCGCTCGGCACGGCGAGCAGCGTCTGGGGCCCCGCACCGGGCAGGTCGAGGACGACCGTCTCCTGACCGGTGCCCGCCGGGGCCAGGAACGTGACGTCCCACGTCGCCCAGCCTGCCGAGGTCCGGCGGTCCGAGCAGGACCGGACGGTCCACGTGCCGTGCGGGCCGGCGGGGACGACGGCGCCCACGGCGGCACGCCAGTCGGACCAGGTGGCGACAGTCACGGGCGGGCCTCCAGCAGCACGTCGAGCACCGTCCCGGCGGTCGGCGAGGGGGCCTCGGCGTCGTCGACCGGGACGAACCCGAGCCTCGCGTAGAGGGCGGCGGCGCGCACGTTCGTCGCCCGGACGTGCAGCCGCACCGTCGTACCGGCCGCGTGGGCGTCGGCGAGGACGTCGCGGAGCACCGCGGTGCCGGTCCCCCGGCCCTGGTGGTCCGGGTGCACGGCGACGTCGAGGACGTGCACGACGCCGGCCTCGCGCCGCGCGGTGACCAGGCGGCCGACGGGGACGCCGTCGACCTCGACGACCGCGTCGTCGGTCGCCGTCGCCGCGAACGCGGCCTCACGTGCGGCGTGCTGCCCCCGCAGGAACGCTGCCGTCGTCGCGTCGTCCCAGCCGAACCCGGCGACCTCGTCGGCGCGCGTCGCGGCGTAGAGGTCGGCCACGAACGCGGTGTCGGCGGGCGACGTGCGGCGCAGGGTGAGCACGGCCGGTCCTCCCCGGAGACCCACTAGACGGTCCGGTCGACGACGGCCTCGAGGTCCGTGCCGTCGGGGCCGACCGGTCCGACGAACAGGACGAGGTCGCCGTCGTCGTGCGAGAGCGTGCGGATCGCGCCGGGCAGGTCCTGCGTCGACGCCGCGCGGAACGTCAGGGCGAACGCGTCGGCCGTCGGCGCGGCACCCGCGGGTCCGGTCACCGCGGCCAGCGTGAGGACGTGGGTCGTGCCGTCGGCGTCGGTGCGGAACCGGCTGCCCACGAGCGCCCGCACCGCGGCGAGCTCGAGCGGGAGGGTGCGGCGCGACAGCGGGACGCCGACCGCGACGGCGACGGCCCCCACCGCCACGGCCCCGGCGCCACCGGCGAGGACGGCGCGGCGCGAGACGGTGCGGCGCTGGAGCACGGCGTCCTCCTGTCGGGCGGGGCGTGCGGGGGGCCTCGAGGGCAGGTCGGCACGGTGGTCAGGGGTGTGCGCGACGGGGGTGCGGAAGGTCGCGCGGCGTCGTGAGCCTACGAGGTTTCACCCCCGCCGCCGGACCCTCGCAGCGGGTGAATCCTTCTACGCTGACCCGGTGCCGCACCGCGCTGACCTGCGATTTCACCGATTCGTCGCCATTGCGGCGGTCCTGGCGGGTGGTTTGTCGGGCTCGGTCCTGGCCGCCCCTGCCGCCGTCGCCGCGCCGACGCCGCTCGTCGTCACGACGACCGCCGACGCGTCCGTCGACGGGACGTGCTCCGACGCGACGCCGGCGACCCTGTCGCTGCGTGAGGCGCTGTGCCAGGCGCAGTCGCTGACCGACGCCGCGGTGACCCTCCCGGGCGGCGTCGTCACCCTCACCGCCGGTGCACTCGTCTACGCGCCGACGTCGGGCGGTCGGACGCTGACCGTCACGGGTGCGGGCCGGGACGCCACGCGGATCGACGCGCACCGCGCGTCGCGGGTGCTCGACCTCGACCCGCTCGGCGTGGGGCGCGTGGACGTCACCGTCAGCGCGGTCACGCTCACGGGCGGACGCCCGACGCTCGCCGACCCGTGGTGGGGCGGCGGCGCGGTCGTCGCGGGGTCGGCGGTCGCCGGTGCGCCCGACACCCTCACGCTCAGCTCGTGCCGCGTCACGGCCAGCACCAACGTGCCCGCCGGCATCTCCGACCAGGGCGCGGTCGGCGGCGGCGTGCAGATGAGCGGCGGGTCGCTCACGGTCCGCGACTGCCTGCTCGACGGCAGCACCGCGACCGACGCGGCCGGCGGCGCGATCGGCTTCGTCGGCGTCGACCCGGACGACACGGTCGTCGTCGAGCGGTCGAGGTTCGAGCTCAACACCTCGGTGGGCGCGCTCGGCGCGGGCGTGACGGGCGGCGGTGGGCTGTTCGTCGCGGGCGACGTCGACGTGACCGTCACCGGCTCGACGTTCCTGGGCAACCGGGTGACGACCACGTCGGGTGCGTCGGCGCAGGGCTCCGCGGTCCTCGTCGAGTCCGGCACCGCGACCGTCAGCGGCTCGACCGTCGTCGCCAACACCGTGACCGCGTCCGCGGGGACGCCGTCGTCGTTCGGCGCGCTCGTCCTCGCCCACGGGCAGGTCACCGCGTCCCGCCTCGCGGGCAACGCGACCACCGTCGGCAGCACCGTCACGCGCGACGCCGTGCGCGGCGGCGCGACCGTGCCGGGCAACTGGTGGGGCTGTGTCGACCCGGCCGCCGGGACCGGGTGCGACACGGCGCCCGACGCGGCGACCCTCGAGCCGTTCGCGCGGCTCGCGCTCGCCGCGTCGCCGACGATCGACCTGCCCGGCCGCACGTCGGCGATCAGCGCCGCCGTGACGATGTCCGACGGCTCCGCGGTGCCCACCGCGCTGGCCGCGGTCCTGGCCGACGTCCCGCTCACCTGGTCGACGACCGCGGGCTCGCTCGCCGGGAGCGACGCGACGCTCGGGTCCGACGTCGCCGCCGGCACCACCCTCACGATCGCCGCGGGCGACCCGCGCGTCTCGCTCACCGTCGACGGCTCCACGGCCGGCACGACCGTCACGACCGCCGTGCCCGCGAGCATCGCCGCGCAGCCGACCGCCGCGAGCGTCGTCGAGGGCACGACCGCGACGTTCTCCGTCGGGGCGACGGGCACGCCCACCCCCACCGTGCAGTGGCGCACCGCAGCACCCGGCTCCTCGACCTGGACGGACGTCCCCGGCGCGACGGGCACGACGCTCACGGTCACCGGCACGACGCGCGCCATGGACGGCACCCGGTACGTCGCCGTCGTGCAGAACGGCTACGGCGCACCCGTCACGTCGCTCGCCGCGACGCTCGAGGTCCGGTGGGGTGCCGAGACGACGGCCGACCCCGTCGACGTCACCGTCGTCGCCGGGCAGGACGCGGTCTTCACCAGCGACGCCGCCGGCACGCCGCAGCCCACGACCACCTGGGAGCGGTCGGCCGACGGCACGACGTGGGCGCCCGTCGCGTCGGCGACCGGCACGACCCTCACGCTGCCCGCGGTCGCCGCGACCGACGACGGCCTGCGTGTCCGGGCCGTGCACACCGGCGAGACCGTCGCCCGGTCCGCCGCCGCACGGCTCACGGTGCAGACACCACCG